>JAOTVR010000060.1 GCA_029863305.1 Gammaproteobacteria bacterium
CCGGGCCCGGTTGCTGTACGCCATCGACGGTGACATAGGTCTTACGCGCATGGTTGTGCGCATGTGCCGGCGCTTCGCCTAGCGACAATACGGGTGCTGCACAGGCATCGGCCTTATCCAGAAGGTCGCACCACTGATCGCGAGTCCTGGTCCTGAACGCCGCCTCGAAAATCGCCTCGTGGTCGGGCCAGCTTTCCGTGTTGTACTGATCGCCGGGGTCGATGTCGGTAATTGCCATCGACTCGAGCAACGCCGAAAAGAAACGCGGTTCGATCGCACAGATCGCAACGTACTTGTCGTCCCGGGTTTCATAGGAACGGACGAACGGCGCACCACCATCGAGCAGGTTGGCTTGCCGCCGATCCGACCACATCCCACACGCCATCAAGCCGTAATACATCGTCAGCATCGAGGCGACACCGTCAACCATCGCCGCATCGACAATTTGTCCTTGCCCTGATTTGCCCGCTTCAAGCATCGCCGCGAGCATGCCCATCGCGAGGTACAGCGCGCCACCGCCGAAATCGCCGATCAGGTTCAGTGGCACGGGCGGCGCGCGATCGGCCTGACCGATGCAATTCAGCGCCCCGGTCAGCGCGATGTAATTCGTATCGTGTCCGGCTGCATGCGCGAGCGGACCGTGCTGCCCCCACCCGGTCACGCGGCCGTAGACGATGCGCTTATTGCGCGCTGCGCACTCCTCCGGACCCAGCCCGAGCTTTTCCATCACGCCGGGTCGAAATCCCTCGAAAATCGCGTCGGCATCCTCGCATAGACGCAGGACAAGATCGACGCCCCTGCCGGATTTCAGATCAGCAACAATAGTCGGCCGACCGCGATTCATCAGGTTGAATTCGGCCGGAATATCGACACCCGGATCGGATTTCGCGGGCCGGTCGATGCGGATAAGCTGCGCCCCCATATCAGCCAGCAACATGCCGCAAAGCTGACCGGGGCCGATACCGGCGATTTCGACAATCCTGAATCCGCTCAGAGGACCCATTGGCCTATCGTTCGAGGCGTGCAATCAGGCTCGAGGTATCCCAGCGATTGCCGCCAAGCGCCTGCACCTCGGCATAGTATCGGTCCACGAGTTCCGTCATTTCGAGCGTTGCGCCATTGCGTTTCGCTTCATCGAGCGCAATCGCAAGATCCTTGCGCATCCAGTCGACAGCAAAGCCGAATTCGAATTCGCCGTCGACCATCGTTCGCCAGCGGTTCTCCATTTGCCAGGACTGGGCGGCACCTTTCGAAATGGCGTCGATGACCTTACCGGCATCCAGCCCTGCCCGCTCTGCGAAGTGCAGACCCTCCGCCAGTCCCTGGACAATCCCCGCGATACAAATCTGATTGACCATCTTCGCAAGCTGGCCGCTGCCAACGGGTCCGATGCGGGTGATCGCCCTGGCATAACAGTCCATCACCGGCACCGCACGATCAAAAATGTCCTTATCGCCGCCAGCCATGATTGTCAGCTGACCGCTTTCGGCACCCGCCTGGCCACCCGATAACGGCGCGTCCAGAAAACCGATCTGCTTGTCACTCGCGATAGCGTGGATCCTGTGGGCCAGGGTCGCGGATGCCGTCGTATGATCGACTACGATCGCGCCCGGGCCAAGGCCATTCATGACCCCATCATCACCAAGAACAACCTGGCGAACATCATCATCGTTGCCAACGCAGGTGAATGCGATCTCCGCCCCTTCTGCCGCCGCGGCCGGTGTTGCGGCACGAGACCCTGAAAATTCCCGGCACCAGCTTTCCGCTTTGGCCGTCGTGCGATTGTAAACGACGACCTCGTGGCCATTCCCGGCCAGGTAACCGGCCATCGGGTAGCCCATCACGCCGAGACCGATGAACGCGACACGCATATTCAGGCGGCGTTCTTGTGCGACGTCTTGTGTGTCTTGCGCGGGTCGAGACCGATCGAGCGCGCAATGATCTCGCGCATTATTTCGGAACTGCCCGCGTAGATTCGCGAAACTCTTGCGGCTGTGTACATGCGGCTAACCGGGTACTCGTCCATATACCCATTGCCACCGTGCAACTGCACGCATTGATCGGTGACGCGATCTTCGAGTTCTGTCGCGAACAGTTTGGCTTTCGCCGCATCGTCGGCGCTGAGCTTGCCCTCGTTGTGCCCCATGACACAACGATCGATGAATGCCTGGCACACATCCATTTCCATGCGCATATCGGCAAACTTGAAACGATTGACCTGAAATTCCGCCACCGCGCAGCCGAAAACGCGGCGTTCGCTCGCGTATTCCATCGTGACAGCAAATGCGGCCTCGGCATTGGCCAGCGATCCAACTGCACTCAACAGACGCTCTTCGGCAAGAAAGTGCATCAGGTGATAAAAACCACGGTTCCACTCACCGAGAAGGTTTTCTTTCGGCACTTTGACATTATTAAAGAACAATTCGGCGGTGTCCTGGCTGTGCATGCCCATCTTCTTGAGGTTCTTGCCACGCTCGAAGCCTTCCATGCCGCGCTCGACGACGAACAGGCTGATGCCGTGGCTGTTATCCGCATCGGTCTTCGCCGCGACGATGACCAGGTCGGCGAGAATGCCGTTGGAAATGAACGTCTTGGATCCGTTTAACAGGTAGTGATCGCCTTTATCTTCGGCTTTAGTGCGAATTCCCGAAATGTCGCTTCCGGCGCCTGCTTCGGTCATTGCAATGGCGAGTATGTTTTCACCCGATACGCATTTCGGCAACCAGCGCGCTTTTTGCTCCTCGGTTCCCAACTGGCCAATGTATGGACCGACCAGTCGATTGTGCAGGAATATAAAGAAACCGACGTCGCCGTAGCGGGCATTTTCTTCCATCATGATTTGTTCGAAGCGAAAATCGCTGACGCCAGCGCCACCGTATTCTTCGTCGGCCCACATGCACAACAAGCCCTGTTCACCAGCCTTCAAAAACGCCTTGCGGTCGACAATCTCCTGTTCGGCCCAACGATCGACATGCGGTTGAATCTCGTTTATAAAAAAGCTGCGCACGGAGTCGCGGAACATCTCATGCTCTTCTTCAAATATATTTCTGTCCATTTCTACTTACCTTTGAATTCAGGCAGGCGTTTCTCAAAAAAGGCCTTCACGCCTTCCTTGTTATCATCACTGCCTGCCAATGACTGCTGCAATTCGGCCTCGAGATCAAAAGAACTTTCCCAGCTATGGTCCATGGCATGCCGCATGGCTTTTTTCGTTGCAGCCAGCGACATCGGCGCCCGCTGCGCAAGACTCCGCGCCCACTCGAGCGCCGCACTCCGCAATTGCCCGGCTGGAACAGCCCTGTTGGCAAGACCCAGCTCGACACACCGCTCTGCCGGAATCCGTTCGGACTCGACACTGAGCTGATATGCGCGGCGATAGCCGAGCTGCCGTACCAATAGCCAGTTGAGACCGCCATCCGGAACCAGCGAGATGGTCGTAAACGGTGACAGCAGGAACGCATCGTCGGCCATGATTACCAGGTCACAGGACAGCGCCGTTGACATGCCGATACCGGCAGCCGAACCGGGGATGGCCGAAATGACGGGTTTTGGCATCGATGCGATGGCTGACAGTACGGGCCGATACTCGTACTGCAGTTTGCCGTACACCGGCCGACCTTCGAAACCGCTCTTGAGATCGGCTCCCGCGCTGAAGCTGCGACCTTCACCAGTCAGGACAACTGCGCGAACGGACTCATCATTGTGCGCTTTCTCGAGCGCAAGTTGCAGCGCCGATGACAGCTCTGTCGTGAAGGCATTCATCGCCTCAGGACGGTTGATCGTCAGCACGGCGACTGCACCGTCTTGCTCATATTTGACGAGTTCGCTCATGCACAACTCCTGTTACATGTTGCGGCGGTACTCGCCGCCGACGTGGTACAGGGCGTTTGATATCTGCCCCAGGGAATTGGACTTCACCGTTTCCATGAGTTCCGCGAACACGTTGCCGCGGCCGCGAGCAACGGCCTGAAGAGCCGCAAGCGCGGGTGGACTCTCATCACGGTGAGTGTCCTGGAAGCTGCGGACATGACGAATCTGATCGTCTTTTTCAGCCGTGCTCGAGCGTATCAGTTCGAGCTCGTGCACCTCGTCTTCCTGACCTTCCTTCGGCAAGAAGGTATTGACGCCGATGAGCGGCAGGGAACCATCGTGCTTCATGCTTTCGTAGTACAGACTTTCTTCCTGGATCTTGCCGCGCTGGTACATCGTGTCCATTGCACCGAGCACGCCGCCGCGCTCGGAGATGCGCTCGAACTCCTGGTATACGGCCTCTTCGACCAGGTCGGTCAGTTCATTGACGATGAATGAGCCTTGCCACGGGTTCTCACAAAAATTGAGGCCCAGCTCGCGTGAGATGATCATTTGAATCGCGACCGCACGGCGCACCGACTGTTCTGTCGGCGTGGTAATCGCTTCATCGTACGCGTTCGTATGCAGGCTGTTGCAGTTATCGAACAACGCATACAAGGCCTGCAGCGTCGTACGAATGTCGTTGAAGCTGATCTCCTGCGCGTGCAGGCTGCGACCCGAGGTCTGGATATGGTACTTGAGCATTTGCGATCTGAAACTTGCGCCGTAGCGCTCGCGCATTGCCCGCGCCCAGATGCGGCGCGCGACTCGACCAATGACCGTGTACTCGGGATCCATGCCGTTCGAGAAAAAGAAACTCAGGTTCGGTGCGAAGTCATCAATGTGCATACCACGGGCGAGGTAGTACTCGACGATCGTGAATCCATTTGACAATGTAAACGCCAGTTGGCTGATCGGGTTCGCCCCCGCTTCGGCGATGTGATAACCGCTGATCGAAATGCTGTAGTAGTTGCGTACCTCCTTGTCTATGAAGAACTGCTGTACATCGCCCATCATCTTCATCGCAAACTCGGTCGAGAAGATGCAGGTGTTCTGTGCCTGATCCTCTTTCAGAATGTCCGCCTGCACCGTACCGCGCACCGTCGTAAGCGTTGCTTCACGAATGCGCGCATACGTCTCCGCGTCGACGACCTTGTCGCCCGAGATACCGAGCAGTCCGAGACCCAGGCCATCATTGCCTGGCGGCAGGTCACCAACGTAGCGCGGCCGTTCCTTGCCCACGAAATACTCGTCGATTTTCTTGCTTGCCGCTTCCCACTCACCAGTCTCGCGCAGGTGCTTTTCAACCTGCTGATCGATCGCGCTGTTCATGAAAAAAGCGAGAATCATCGGCGCAGGTCCATTGATCGTCATGGAAACCGAGGTTGTCGGTGCGCACAGGTCGAAGCCCGAATACAATTTCTTCATATCGTCGACCGACGCAATCGAGACCCCCGAGTTTCCGACCTTGCCGTAGATATCGGGCCGCTCGTGCGGGTCCTCACCGTACAATGTCACGGAATCAAAGGCGGTCGACAGTCTTGCCGCATCCTGGCCGAGTGACAGGTAATGAAAGCGGCGATTCGTCCGTTCGGGCGTGCCTTCACCGGCGAACATGCGAGTCGGATCCTCGCCGAGCCGTCGGTACGGAAAAACGCCACCCGTATAAGGATATGCGCCCGGCAGGTTTTCTTTAGACAGGAAGGCGAGTAATTCGCCCCAGTCCCTGTAGTCCGGCGCAGCCACTTTGGGGATTTTCTGGTGGCTCAGACTTTCGCGATAGTTGTGACCCGTTATCTCGCGACCCCGAACGCTGTAGCTGTATTTCTCGGAACGAACGCTTTCCTTGCGTGCGGGCCATTCCTGCAACAGCTGAATTGACTCTGCCGTTAAATCGCCGAGGGCTTCCTGATAGCGTTGCCTGAGTACCAACAGACTGCGATCGTCTCCCTCAGTCAGCGCATCGGATCGATACGCGTTCAGCTTCTCGGGCAATGCAGGATCCTGGATTACTCTGAGCGCCTCATAAATATGTTGTGCGCGACTCGCGATTTCAGCTTGCGAATCAATCGTCTTGTTAATTTCTCGTCCCTGCTCCGCGATCTCGGCGAGGTAGCGAATCCGTGCACCCGGAATCATTGCCGTCGCACGCGGCTCCCGGATCCTTGTATCGATGGCCGGCGTCCATTTGTCTTTGTCGAGGCCGGCTTTTTCGACCATGCGGGCACACAGCTGCGAGAACATGTAACTGATACCGGGATCGTTGAACTGGCTCGCGATGGTCGGGTACACGGGCACATCGTCGTCGGCCGTCTCGAATGCCTTGTGATTGCGCTTCCACTGCTTGCGAATGTCCCTGAGTGCGTCTTCGGCGCCGCGCTTGTCGTATTTGTTGAGCACGATCAGATCCGCAAAATCGAGCATGTCGATCTTCTCGAGCTGGCTCGCGGCGCCATATTCGCTCGTCATGACGTACACCGAGAAATCGACCAGGTCGACGATCTCACTGTCACTCTGTCCAATGCCGGCGGTCTCGACTATAACGAGATCGTAGCCGAGCGATTTCAAGAACAGAATCTGATCACCGAGCATTTTACTGGTTGCCAGATGCTGCCGTCGCGTTGCGATCGAGCGCATGAAGATCTGCTCGGAACGCAGCGTGTTCATGCGAATACGGTCACCGAGCAACGCACCCCCCGTGCGGCGCCGCGTCGGATCAACCGCGAGCACCGCGATCTGCATCGCAGGAAAGCTGGAGAGGTATCGATTCAGCAGCTCGTCCGTTACGCTGCTCTTGCCCGCACCGCCAGTCCCTGTGATGCCGATGACCGGGGCCTGGCCGGCCTTCATCTGCCACTCTTTCCTGAGCGTCGCGAGCTGCGCCTCATCGAATGCGCCCTCTTCGATCGCCGACATCATGCCCGCAATATCGGTGGCACGATCGACGCAGACCGAGTCGGGCGTAACCGTCTTCCTGCGGTCGGCTGCAGTCCGCTGGACCAGGTCACGGATCATCTGCTCAAGACCGAGTTCCATGCCGTCGTGTGGGTGGTAGATGCGCTCGACGCCGTAGTCCATCAAGTCTCTTATTTCCTCAGGCGTGATGGTGCCGCCGCCGCCACCGAACACTTTGATGTGCGGCGCTCCCAGGTCCCGCAGCCGATCCACCATGTAGCGGAAAAACTCGTTGTGGCCACCCTGATACGAACTGACGGCAATACCGTCTGCGTCCTCCTGAATAGCCGCACGGACGATATCGTCGACACTGCGATTGTGACCCAGATGAATGACTTCGATGCCCTGTGCCTGGATCAGCCTGCGCATGATATTGATCGCCGCATCATGGCCGTCGAACAGCGAAGCCGCCGTAACGAAACGCATGGGCGCGTGTTCGCGCGTTTCCGGTTTACCGGGTAGATCGTTTGCGGCAGTACTCATCACTACGATTCTCCGGGCAAAACACAGTGGAAAGCCCTATCCTGTTCGTAGGAATTCCTTAAAAATCAATGAGTTTTGCTCTTGAAAAAAATTTAATCTAGATTAAAATAATGCAGATTCGAGAAAATCTCAAGTGCAGTGCGCGCAACGATCGCGTGCAGGAACCGATGGACTATGGCCCCAAACTCCGATGAAAGCCGCTTTGAGCTGCAGCGTGATCGCGTACTCAAGGCGGCCGCGCACTGTTTCAATCAAAAAGGCTACAGCGGCACTTCATTGAAGGATGTCGCGAACATGCTCGGATTGACAGACCCTGCGCTGTACTACTATGTGCGCAACAAGGAGGAACTCGTATATCTTTGCTACGTACGCGCAGCTGACGTCGGCCGCGAGGCGATGCAGAAAGCTGTCGCCGAGGGCGGCAGCGGGCTCGAACAAGTACGGCGCTATCTGCGTTACCACATCGAAATCATGGTCGGTGAGCACGGACCCATCGCGATCATGAGCGAAATCCCGTCGCTCAAACCGGCGCATCGGGACGAGGTACTCGAGCTGTCCCGGCAACACAGCCTGAACTTCGAGAAAATGCTTAAGGTTGGAATGGCCGATGGCAGCATCGCGTCATGTGATGTCCGCATGACCGGCAATGCAATCATGGGCTCAATCAACTGGATACCCAAGTGGTTTCACGGTGACGACGTGATGGCCAGGGCGATCGTCGACCAGTTTCCAGGAATTCTCTCGAGAGGTCTCGCAAAAAGCGGCAATTAGTCCAGGGACTCCAGGTGCACACCGACCTGCCGCTCGATCTCACGCAGGTCCGCCGTCTGGATGTTGCCGGTGGCGACCGCGATACCTGTGCGACTCTCAATGTATTTGAGCCGAGCCCGCATGCGCCTTTCGATCTGGTCGTAATAATCTTCGGCTGATCGTGTCCCGGGATTGCGGCCGGGCCGAAGATCGTCCACTCGCATGGCATCGTTGAGCAACAAACGTGACCTGCGGTGGTCCCGCAGTGTCTCAAAATCTTCACGAATGCCGTGCATCAGCAATGCCACATCACTGTATTGTTTGCGGAGTTCGACGAAGGCCTGATCCGAGCGCACTGTTTCCTCGGGCAACAGGGCAGCCATCAGCTGGTCCCGGGCGCTGACGAATTCCGGCGTGTCGCGCTCTGCCGCCAGGCGGTACCAGGCCGAAGCCGTGACACGGTCTTCGGCAACACCCCTGCCACGCAGGTACATGTAACCGACCATGTACTGCCCGTATTTGTCGCCAATCGGCGCGAGTTCATTGCGGTAGATGAAAAATGCGCGCTTGTATTCGGCCCGCTTGTAGATTTCCTCGGCCTGAATATGCACTTGCAGTGTGTCGAAATCAGCCGGCACGCCTGGAGAACTCGAGTTCTGTGCCTGCACAGCTGGTCCATGCAGACTCAACAACACCAGCAGACATGCGGTCTGTTTTTTGAACAAGTTATCCACTAGGTATCGATAATGATCAATTGCCTGCTTGGACTGTGCAGGTCGCCGCTAAGTTCCAGACGCATGCGGCCCTTTAATCCTCGAATACCGGCGCACGTTTCTCGATGTTCGCCATGACCGCCTCGAGCTGGTTTTGTTTGCCGAACAGCCGCAGCTGCAATTCTGCCTCCAGCGCCAGCGCCTCGGCCTCGGGCATCTGCCATGCGGCATTGAATAGCTGTTTCATCCCGCGTATCGCATCCGGAGATCTCTTACTGATCGCCTGCGCCGTCTCCATCGCCGCACGCAATGGATCTTCGTGCAGTGCGGTCACCAGGCCCAGCTGGAGCGCCTCTTCGCCGCCTACGGTACGACCGGACCAGGCGAGGTCCTTGACACGGTCAACAGGCAGGATGTCCCGCAGCGTCGTACTGATCGCCATATCGGGAATCAGGCCCCACTTCACCTCCATGATCGACAGACGCGAATCGGCTGTGGCGTATCGCAGGTCGGCACCCAATGCAATTTGCAGACCACCGCCAAAGGCGACACCCGTTATTGCACAGATGACCGGGATCGGCAGCTCGCGCCACACATAGGCTGCGCGCTGAAACCTGTTGGCAGGGGATGGCTCGACCGGCGCCATCGAGTGCACGTCTACGATGATGTCGCCCTGCCGAAAGATGTCGACATCGATTCCCGCGCAGAAATTCTCGCCGGCTCCATGCAGGACGACCGCGCGCAGGGATTGATCGCTTGCCAGACGTGAGCCGGCATCGCCAAGTGCGTCAAACAGCTCGAGGCTCAGCGCGTTGGCCTTGTCAGGCCTGTTCAGAGTCACTTGAGCAATATGACCATCAATAGAAATTGCCAGAGGTTCGCTCATTGGATATTTCCTGCTACGTTGCCAATGTACATTTGCCGTTTCGCAGCACAATAGTATCCCGTTCTATGGCGGTGCAGCGAAACGACACGATATTGCCGTCTTGCCACATGTCCGTCCGGATCCTGTCGCCGGGTATTACCGGCGCGGAAAAGCGGGCATCGAATCCCGTGATCAACGTGTAGTCGTAATCACAAATGGTCTGCAATATCGCCCGACAAGCCACGCCGTAGGTGCATAGCCCGTGCAGTATCGGCACGGGAAAGCCCGCCGAAATGGCCGTTTGCGGATCAGCGTGCAGTGGATTTCGGTCCCCGTTTAGACGAAACAACAGCGCCTGGTCGGCTCTCGTCGTACTTTCAGCGCTGAGATCCGGATCTCGTCGCGGCGCGCGATGCGGTGCCGGGCCGCTGCCCGGGACGCCGCCGAATCCACCGTCTCCGCGTGCGATGACTGTCATACCCAGCGAAAAGACAGCTGTGTCATCTTTGGCCAGACGACCGTCTGCCTCGAACAGAATCATCGCGCCACGCCTCGGGCCGCGGTCGAATACATCGACGATACGCTTATTCACCAGCAAATCGGCAGACGCCGGCAACGGTCTGTGCAGTTGCAGCCGCTGTTCAGCGTGCAATACCTGCGTGAAGTCCCAGCCAAGATCAGGCGGAAACATATCCGGCACCAGAACACTTGCCATCGACGGCACGGTGCGCAGAGGCTTGCCTTGCTCGTATATGTACGGCAGTTCTTTCGCGCTGAGCGGGTCGCGACCGAAACCGACACTCTGCGCGTACAGCATCGTCTCGGTGTCGCCGTAGCTCAGCCGCAGGTCATCGATTGATGTTGCCATCAATTCGTCGTAATTCAGCGCCATAGTCTCTATCGTGTCATCCGTGGTCAACGGCAAACTGCCATCCCAGGTCCGCCAGCGGCGCAACGGCTTTCACCGCTTGTTGCGCATGTGCGCTGGCTGCCGTGCCATCACGAACGCGCCCGGCGATGCCCTGCAAGATAGCCGCCAGCCGAAAGAAATTAAAGGCGGAATAGAAATTGCGATTGGCAATACCGTCCGGTCGGCCTGTGCGTTCGCAATACAGGGCCGTGTAGGCATCCTGGTCGGGTATACCAAGTGCCGCCAGGTCCTTTTCCAGAAGACCCGTGGATCCGATGCCGATATTTGGCATCTGCCACGCCATCAGGTGATAGGTGAAGTCGGCCAGCGGGTGTCCTATCGTTGACAATTCCCAATCGAGTACCGCAATGACTCGGGGCTCGGTCGGGTGAACGATCATGTTATCGAGACGAAAATCTCCATGCACGATACTCGCCGAGTCATCGTCGGGTATATTGTCCGGTAACCAGTCGATGAGCGCGTCCATCGACTTAACCCTGCCGGTCTCCGAAGCACGGTACTGACGGCTCCAGCGCGATATTTGACGCGCAAAGTAATTTCCCGGTTTGCCGAAATCCTCCAGCCCCAGGGCAGCATAGTCAAAAGAATGCAATTTGGCGATGGTTGCATTGATGTTGTCATACAAAGCCGCCCGTCCTGCCGGATTTGCATTCGGCAAATCAAGATCCCAGAAGATGCGACCCTCAACGTGCTCCATAATGAAAAACATCGTGCCGATTATTTCGTCGTCTTCGCACAGTACATACGGACGCGGCACAGGGAAATCAGCGCCGTACAAAGCGCTGATGATGCGGTACTCGCGATCGACGGCATGCGCAGATTGCAGGAGTTTCCCAGGCGGTTTGCGCCGCAGCACGTAGTTACCGGATTCCGCTTCGAGCAGATAAGTCGGATTTGACTGGCCACCCTTGAACTGGCTGACAGTAAGTGGCCCGCGAAAACTCTCTACGTGCGAAGACATGTACTGTTCGAGCCGTGTGACGTCGAATTTATGCGCCTCGCGAACATCGCGCGTACCTGTATTCTGGTCGTGCCGGTTGCTCACAAACCGCGTCTCAACCGGCTTTTGGATCAACGCAGAAGTCCGGTGTCAGCGGGCCTGGATTGACGGCGTAGTGGCTCAGATCCGTGACCCCCTCTACTTCAATCACCGAATCGTCGCTGCAAAAATTGCCAGTAAACGCGCGGCTGGGTTTGTTGACGATGACGCAGGCCGCGTCCGCCATGATGTCCGGCTTACGTGAATGCATCATCAGCTCGTCACCGCCAAGCCTGTTGACCGCCAGACAGGTGCCACGGCTGCCGCCTGTCGCAAATAATGTCTTGTCTTTGAGTGTTGTCACGTCTTCACATTCTGAACACGCCAAATGGCGTTTCGTCGTCACGCGGGCGATTCATTGCGGCGGATATGCTGTGCGCCAGCACCGCGCGAGTATCGACCGGGTCGATCACTCCATCGTCCCAGAGTCGCGCGCTGGCGTAGTACGGATGACCTTGCGTCTCATACTGATCGCGAATCTTTGCCGCAAACTCGGCCTGCTGCTCCTCGGTCCATACGTCGCCACGCGCTTCGAGTCCGTCGCGCTTGACCGTTGACAACACTGTGGCGGCCTGTTCCCCCCCCATTACGGATATGCGTGCGTTCGGCCACATCCAGAGCATGCGCGGACCATAGGCCCGACCGCACATCGCGTAGTTACCCGCTCCAAACGAACCGCCGATTACCACGGTAAACTTCGGCACGGTCGCTGTCGCCACGGCATTGACCATTTTGGCGCCCTCTTTCGCAATGCCGGCGTGTTCGACACGTTTGCCAACCATGAATCCGGTGATATTTTGCAGGAACACCAGCGGAATACGGCGCCGATTACAGAGTTGAATAAAGTGCGCGCCCTTCTGTGCCGATTCCATGAACAATATGCCGTTATTCGCGATGACGCCGATTGGATAACCGTCAAGGTGCGCGAAACCGCAGACCAACGTCGAGCCATACAGCCTCTTGAATTCCTGAAATTCCGAGCCGTCCACAATGCGTGCAATGACTTCACGAATGTCATACGGGAAACGGTATTCGCGTGACACGATGCCGTATATATCCTCAACGGGATATCGCGGATCTATCGATTCGCGCACCTTGAGTTCGATGCGCTTTGACACATTCAGGTTGGCAACGATTTCCCGCGCAATCAGCAGGGCGTGCGAATCGTCATCGGCCAGGTGATCGGTGACGCCCGAAATACGCGAATGTACACTGCCTCCGCCGAGTGTTTCGGCATCGACAACCTCTCCGGTTGCGGCTTTGACCAGTGGCGGCCCGCCCAGAAAAATCGTGCCCTGATTGCGCACGATGATCGCTTCATCGCACATTGCAGGCACGTACGCGCCACCTGCTGTACAGGAACCGAGTACAGCCGCGATCTGCGGAATTCCCTTTGCCGACATGCGCGCCTGGTTGTAGAAAATCCGGCCAAAGTGATCTCGATCAGGGAACACCTCGTCCTGGAGCGGCAAAAAGGCACCACCCGAATCGACGAGGTAAATACACGGCAAGTGGTTCTGTTCGGCAATTTCCTGCGCACGCAGATGTTTCCTGACGGTCAGCGGATAATAGGTGCCGCCCTTTACCGTCGCGTCGTTCGCGACAATCATGCATTCAACGTCGTTGACGCGACCCACGCCGGTAATGATGCCGGCTGCGGGCACGTCGTCTGCGTAGACAGCGTGGGCCGCCAGAAGGCCAATCTCGAGGAACGCAGAACCGTCGTCGATCAACGTGTTGATTCGATCGCGCGGCAGCAGCTTGCCACGCACAAGGTGGAGTTCACGTGAACGGGCGGAGCCACCTGTCAATATCTGCTCGCTGAGATTGCGCAGATCTTCGGCCAACGCCATATTAGCGGCCGAGTTTTCCCGGAAGTCCTCGGAATTACGATCGATCTTGGTTTCAATTACTGGCATTGAACAACTCGCGGCCAATCAACATGCGTCTGATTTCACTGGTTCCGGCGCCGATCTCGTATAACTTGGCATCGCGCAACAGGCGCCCGGCCGGATATTCGTTAATGTATCCGTTGCCACCCAAAGCCTGAATCGTCTCGCCCGCCATCCAGGTCGCCTTTTCTGCGGCGAGCAGAATACAGGCGGCTGCATCGAATCGAGTGGTCCGTTCTCGATCTGCCGCCTGCGCCACGGCGTAGACGTAGGCGCGGCAACTGTTCATGGCCGTGTACATGTCCGCAATCTTGCCCTGCATTAGCTGAAATTCGCCTATGGCTTGCCCGAATTGCTTGCGGTCGTGAACATACGGTAAGACGACATCCAGACATGAGCGCATGATGCCGAGCGGGCCGCCGGCAAGCACCAGACGCTCATAATCGAGACCGCTCATCAGAATCGCGGCGCCGTTGCCTTCAACTGCAAGCAGGTTTTCGGCCGGCACCCTGCAGTCCTCGAATAACACCTCGCTGGTGTCGGAGCCGCGCATGCCCAATTTGTCCAGCTTCTGCGGCGTCGACATCCCCGCACAGCCGCGCTCGATGACAAAGGCACTGAGCTTATGGCTGCCAGCTTCGGGATCTGTCACAGCATAGGCGATGAAAACGTCAGCCTGCGGAGCGTTCGTGATCCACATCTTCGAGCCATTCAGGACATAATCATCGCCGTCGCGCACAGCTGTTGTACGCATGCCCATGACGTCTGATCCGGCACCCGGCTCGCTCATCGCCAGCGCACCAAGATGTTCGCCGGAAACGAGCGCTGGCAGGTACCTGGCTTTCTGCTGCTGATTGCCCCAACGATGCAACTGATTCACGCACAGATTGGAATGTGCGCCGTACGACAAGCCGATCGACGCCGATGCTCTGCTGATCTCTTCCATCGCAACGACGTGCTCCAGATAGCCGAGATTCGAACCGCCATATTGTTCGTCAACCGTAATGCCAAGGAGGCCCATTTCGCCAAGCTCCGGCCACAAGTCGCGGGGAAACTGATTACTGGCATCAATATCGGCTGCCCGCGGCGCAATCCTGTCAGCGGCGAAATCGCGCACCGTGTCGCGCAGAAGATCGATGTCTTCACCAAGACCAAAGTCGAAATCCAGCATAATCAATTCTGCCTGAGGATCAGGCGTCTATTGTCGCCTAAGCCGCCCTGCCTGAACACCTCGGTATGCGCAAAACGCGCACTCGAGAGGCGTCGCGGGCTGTCAAATCTATCCGGCCCATCCTGCGCAGCGCAGCGGAATCGGTCATTGCATAGGCTCTGCCGGATCTTCCAGTTAGTCCTAAAAAGACGTAAGAAACGAGGCCGCATTGCCACCAATCGCGCCTTGCCCCGTTCTCGCGGTGCGCAGGTATTCGGCACCCTGTGGATAATTGTCGGGCTGCGGATTATTGACGCGCAGAACCCGGTTGCGATGATACAACTTGATTTGACAGGAGAATGGAATGACTTTTTCCGGGTCACCATCGGTCAGCTGCTGATGCAGGTCGGGCAATCGATACCATGGCACGTTCATGTCTGAATGATGCGCATTGTGGTAGCCAAAATTGAGCGTAAGCCAGTTCAGCCTCGGGTAGCGCAATGACAGCGGTACACTGAAAGTGTGTTCCTGCTCCCACTCGAAGTCACCCTTATGCGGCGCTTGCACATAGTCGAATAATGTGGCGTTGTACGGGTAGTCGTGCTGCAGCGCGTCCATAAAGCGCAGGATGTGCATCATTAGCATGTACGCGATCGCGTACAACAACGCCGCCTTCGGGAAAAAAACTAACAGGGCGATAAACAGGCCGCCACGAATCAGGATAACGGTGACATTCCGCACCCGCTGATTCCGCCGCTGCGGAATAATGAACGACGTGAATACCATGATGAAATGCATGATCAGGTCATGCGCCGGTATGTAAAACCACTCCAACAATCGGATCACGCGCAGCGTTATCGGATGCTTGTCGAACCATTCCTCGTATTTGAACCAGACAACGTCGTCATTATCGACATGATGTCGAAAATGCTTGTAGCGCATATCCTCGTAGGTGCCATAGGCAGCACCGCATATCCAGCTCAGAAACCTGCCGAGGTGAGCGTTGTCGCGGCTACGCTTGAAGACGAGATTGTGGCCACATTCGTGTATCAAGTAGGCGGCGATCGTCATTGCGTGTGCCAACAACAGCGTCGCAACGAGGTTGATCGGCCAGGCACTGTGAAACAATCCGGCCAGGCCGAGAATATAGCCAGCGACCACATACAGCAGAGCGATCACGTTGTACCGCAGCCCTTCGCGCTCTTTCAAAGCAGTAGCAATAGTCATCTTACCGGCAACCACCAAATTGAGTTTTCTTTGTACACTTACGCCCATTGTATTGCTAGCATAGAGCGCTGGCACCTATTGGCGATAGAGAGACCCCCGCATGAAGCTTGTCACCGCAATCGTTAAGCCGTTTCGCCTGGACGATGTCCGTAACGCATTGAGCGAGGTTGGAATTCAGGGAATGACCGTCAGCGAGGTCAAGGGTTTCGGCCGCCAGCGGGGGCATACTGAACTGTATCGGGGCGCTGAGTATGTCGTCGACTTTCTTCCTAAGGCGAAGATCGAAGTTGCCGTCTCGGATGAGATGATGGAGCGGACCGTTGAGGCTATCATCGAGAGTGCCAAGACCGGCAAGGTCGGCGACGGGAAGATCTTTGTGACCGACCTCCACCAGGTCTGGCGCATCCGGACCGGCGAGACCGGCGACAGCGCTCTGTAATCACCCGCGCCGGCGGCCGGGTTCCGACCCCGGGATACATTGAGATACGGCGCCTGTGCCCGTCATTGCCGAGCGGCCCGCGCCCTGTGTCAGATCCTTCCGTGATCTATAGAGCGATGACGACACTGCGCCATATTTCGAGCTTCCGGGAATACGGCATTGCGGCGTAGGCGGGGCTCGTCGATGGCATCGTCAATTGCTCACCTGGAATGTCGATGCCGGATTGCGCGACGAACCGTCGAAACATTTGCGCGGCCTTCTGGCCATTGAAAGCAATCATTTCAATATCGTGATGCGCGCGAAAGAACCCGCCAAAATCATTGACCTCGGCAGTTCCCAGCTCTATGTCAGCATCCATGCTGCCGCGCCGCACAGACTGCGCGAGCACATCCCACAGGGCGATGCGATGCGCACAAAGAGTATCGCAGCGCCGCTGATAGGATCCGTCCGCGCCGAGCAGATCGCGCATGATTCGCCAGAATGTGTTTTGACGATGCGCGTAGTATTGTCGGGCCTGAATCGAACGTTGCCCCGGTAAGCTCCCGAGTATCAGAATTCGGGCATCGGGACGCGCTACCGGCGCAAAGCCAACCGACCGGTCGACCTCAGATTCTTGCGTTCTTGCCCGAATTGTCAGCTCCTGAACCGCAGCGTTCCCGGTGAATAATAGCCTCTTTGCGGAGAAATCGATGCAACGATGTACAGGGTTGCTGGCCTTACTGCTCATTGCCGGTTCACCGGCCGATGCGCACAGATTCTGCAGCGAAGCCGAGTGCGCATCTGTCAAAGAAAAAATCCGGACGGTCGAGTCCAGGATGCGGTCCGGTTACACGCGAGCCCAGGGCGAACGATATGAAGCTCAGTTACGCGAGTTACGCGCAAAACGCCGCAAGCTTTGCCATTGAGCGAGCCGGCCCTTCGGACTAGTAGCCGCGTTTTGGGTCCACAATGTTTAACAGTGCATCTCCCGCGAGGAACCGACGCAGGTTCTCTTTCACCAGGATAGTGTGCCGCACTCTGTTACTGCCACGACTTGATACATGCGGCGTGATAATGACATTTTGCATCTGCCAGAGTGGATGATCAGGTGGCAGCGGCTCAGGGTCCGTTACATCGAGGCCCGCGCCGGCAAGCTGACCATCACGCAGAGCGGCGACAAGGTCGCCCGTTACAACGGTCTTACCTCGCCCAACATTGATAAAATGTGCGCCGCGTCTTGTGGCTGCAAAGAACTTGCTATCCATCAAACCTGATGTATCCGCGGTCAACGGCAACGCATTGACGATGAAATCCGCGTTGGCAGCAAGTTCGAGCAATTCGTCGGCGAGCCCAACGTAGGCGACGAAATCCGGACCTTCGCGGCTACTGCGACGCGTGCCGACAACACGCATCCCTAATGCGGCCGCGCGTCGGGCCACTTCGGTGCCGATGCCGCCCAGACCCACTACGAGCACCGTCTTGCCACCGATAGACTGCATGCCAGCGGTGTAATCAGCATGACGCTGCCACTTGCCGCTGGGCATTGCCTTGCTGAATGGCCCCAGACCTCGTGCCAGACTGAGCATCATCGCCGTCACGTGTTCCGCGATCACAGGAGAGGACATCTTCTGCATATTGGTGAGCAGGACATCTCCATTGTGGATTCGCTCAGCGGTGACGCAATCTTCGGCACCCGCTGAATAAATCTGGATCCACATCAGTGCTGGCGCCGCGGCCAACAGCGCTTCAGAACAAAAGCCGATGATGGCATCCGCATCTGCAGCGTGACGTAATGCTTCGGCCTCGGACTGCACAAAGACCCAGTCAATGCCTGTTGCGGTGCTGCCGATGCCTTCGCTCAATCCACCGAGATCACGCACAATGATCTTACGCGGAGTTCGCCACCCCGATCGATCCCTGACCGCTACCGCCCCAGCTTCGATACCCGTCTGTTCGATAAGTTGCTCAAGCGCCGATTCGGCGTACAACGCGTCGCCAGGAAACAGGCTCAGTAGAGTGATTGAGGCAAATGAAATTAGCTTGCGCATTTTCTGCTCCTGCTTATTTCGCTGATCGAGTTCGCAAGCCCCGATTCATGACCCTGCGGGCCTTCGGCCACGCACCGAAGACCAAAGTGCTATGGAAAGACCGCGAGGTCAATACCGCGGCGAGTTCTCAAGGAGACTGCCTGTGTTGCGGCGTGAGAATGCCGCCGCCCGCAGGCGGCGGGCACGTATCAGGCCGGGAAGAAGTCGATCGGTTTGGTCGTCGTTATCGGCTCGACGTCTTTCGCTTCGAAACGGAACAACTTGACTCGCTGCACGAGCTTGCGCTCGAGATCTTCGTCATTGAGTTCGCTTGATACGATTTCACAGAATGTGACGGCGCCGTTCGGGGCAATCGTCAACCGAAGCACAAGCTTGCCTTCGAGTGATGGATCGCTACGCAGAGCACGGTTGTACAGCGCGAAGATTGCGCCTTTGTTCTTATCAAACACGAGTTCGATCTCCTCGCGTGAGCGAGAGGCTTTGCCACTTGTGCCGGTGCGTCGCGCACCGCCAGCCGGCGCAATTCCGGCAACAGGACTGTCGATCTTGGTCGTCGAACGACCGGCGATACCCGTGCCGCCAGTGTTGCGACTCATGTTCGCTGTGTTGATACCAGCCGAGGCCGTACCGACTTTCGACGTGATCATCGAGCGTTCATTGCGCGTGGCCTCGCCGACAGAAGCGGACAGCTCACGCTTGTCAGCAACCTTCTCGAGCAATTCCTGATCGACGAGGTCGGCCAGATCCTCTGCAAACGGCATGAACGCTGCCTGCGCCTGCTCTCGTGCGATTTCCTGAAGGTCAGGCTCCGGCTCGGGCACGGGCTCCGGCTCGGGCTCCGGTTCGTTTTCGACCACCTTCTCCGGCTCGGGCTCGGGTTCCTCGACCTCGGGCTCCGGCTCTTCCTCTACCTGAGGCGGTGGTGGCGGTGGCAGCGGCTTCTCCTCGAGCAGCAGCTGCGCAATTCGCGGAGGAATCTCTTCGATCTCGTACGGGTCCGGCTCAGGCACCGGGATAAAGGGCCAGACCACACCCAAAACCAGGACAACGAGAAAGGTAATGCCCAGCAATCGCTGAAACCTGCGGTCCTGGCTGGAATTCGCAGTCCACGCTAATTCGTACTCTCTGTAGAACGGTAAGTCCACGCGCTACTCCCTAAGCTCTTCCTGCGTCCCTATTTCGCCGCCTGCAGATTGTCGAGCTTGTCAGAGCTCTTCTGCAGCACCGCCAGAGAAATTTGTCCGTAATCGGATTGTGTGCAGGTCGCCATGACCTTTTTCAGCAGACGGTACGGGATGTCCTTGTCACCCATGATTGTGACTTCGCGCCCGGCGATGTCGTCCCGGGCTTCTCTTCGCAACACTCGGTCGTTTTGCGACTTCAATGCCTCGCGAAGCGCGGGTATGTCATTGCCCTTTGCTTTCATGACCTCCTCAACGCTGGCGACCGGTGTGCCCTGCACGATGATATTTGTCTCACCAATCAGAATAACGACCGTCTCCTTGGCTTTTTCCTCAGCGATGGACTCGGGCAATTGCAGGTCCTTTGCATTCGGCAGGGTTTCGACGTCCGACGAATTGACAAGCAGGAAGAATACGAGAATGGTGAAGATATCCATTAGCGATACGAGATTCAGGACACCAGCACCCTTGTGGCGCTTGTGGTGCTTCTCCATTCGTTTGGCGCGTGCTGACTTGACCATCGCTTAGGCACCTCCGCCCATAACCGGCGCGTCGCCGATCGAAATATCCGGAAACAGATCGGATCGTACGATCGCTTCCTCTTCGATTTTTTCCGCCACGCGTACACGATCCATAACCTGAACCAGCGTGTCATAGGCGATCTCCGATTCGAGCAGAATCGATGCATCCGTCTTGCCCGGGTATCGTGATTTGAGTTCTGATAATTTGCCGCTCAGCGCATCGTAGTCGTATTCGCCTTCTTCAGAGTTCGGATAAACGCCCAGCAAACCCTGATTGCGGTCACCGATTTCAATCTTGTCCTGGCGAACGATGACTTCGAGTTGAAACGTCTGTTCCTGCGGTTCCACGGGCTCGGTAGAGGAGCCTGGCAAATTCAATTCAAGAATTGTCAAACGCGAGAAAACCGCGGTAATCAGCAGGAACGGAACCAGAATTACCATCAGGTTCATGAATGCCGTAATGTTCAGTTCGGCCGTGTCATTGTTGTGATGACGACCGCCCTTGCGGCGACGAATCATTACTAGGCTCCGGCTGACTTGAGCTGGCGTTCGGTAACTGCATTCAGGAACTTGACGCTGGCCATCTCGAGGCTGTCAACGAGCTGGTTCGTCTTTGTCTGCAGCAACGCGTGAACGAGCAGCAACGGGATTGCAGCCATCAGGCCAAATGCGGTCGTGTTCATCGCAACCGAGATCGACGCGGACAGCAAATCAGCTTTGTCGGCCGGATTCGCGTTCGATACTGCCGTAAAGGCGTTGATCAGGCCGATAATCGTGCCAAGCAAGCCGAGCAGCGTCGCGATGTTTGCAAGCGTCGCTATGTAGTGCGTCCGCTTCTCGAGCCGCGGCAGCACTTCCATCATGCTCTCTTCCATCGCTTTTTCGATGTCATCACGACGGCGTGCGGATTTCACACGGTACAGACCGTAGGTAAGAATCGAGCCGATAGCCGCCTTTGACTTCGCCGTATGCTGCGCGGCTTCCTGGAAGTTGCCGGCCTTCAGATACGGCACGATCTTCTTCCACAAAGAGCGATTGCTCGCACTCGACATTGTCAGGTACATCCAGCGTTCGATTGCTATAGCTACGCCGAATGCGAATACAAACAGGATTGGATACATGAATGCACCGCCATCCTGAAAAAACCGCACAATTGTGCCCATTGTCTTGCTCCTCTGATTTTCAACTCACCCGCACGGCGGGCTCCTACTCCTGGTCACCTTCTCCGTACAGGTCACCGTAATAGTCAACCTGTCGCATGAATTCTTCTCTGTCGAGGGGTGCCAGCACCTCGTCCAACAGCGTATTTACGGGTCGTCCCATCAATTCACCCGGATCCGACTTCTGCCAGGGTACGATGTACAACACCTTCGGCAATTCCTGATTTCCCGTAATCTCTGTCCGACCCAACTCCAGTCTGTCCATCACCTGGCTGCCTGTCTGCTGCCGCGTTACATCCGCGGCAAGCACGGCAGACGAAACACCCGGTTCCAGCGCGCCTCGCTCATCCTCGATCGCAGCCGTGGTATCGACTGCCGGTTCAAAGTCATCCACCGTCTCGGTCTCGACACCCGGCTGCAGGCCGGTATCTGCGGCATCCGGAGCCTGAGCCTGAGCAAAAGTGGCAAACGTCGCCAACAACGTGGCCAGCATGAATCGGGGGCCGAATACCGACAGGTTTCTGGTATCCATGTCCTTCATTCCGCCACGTTTGCCGTGCGCTGATTCGCCGACACGCGACGCTTCAGATCTGCAATCCATTTCTCAACCTGCTTGTCAGCACCCACCAGCTCTTGGTACACCTCAAAATGTTGCAATGCAACATCCAGGCGCTGCAGGTACAGTTCATTCAATACACCGAGGTTGTAGTGTGCCAAGGCGTAGTCGGGCGCCGCTGTGACGGCCTTCAAATAAGCGGCTTCTGCTTCAATAAATTTGCCATTTTTGCGATGCAGCATGCCTTGTTGGTTCAATGCGGCCGCGTGCGCGGGGTCCAGGTCGAGCGCTGCATCAATAGCGGCCTGGGCGGCGGCGTCATTGCCATTTTGGGCATGAATGATCGCCAGATTCACGTGCGCGCCCGGAAACGCCGAATATTGCAGCAAGAACTCCTTGAAACGCAGCTCGGCGTCGACGAAGTCACCCGCTGCCATGACGGCGACGGCCTGCTCGAACATCGTCGCGGCCTGAGGCGGAACTTCCGGCAGCGGCAGTCCCGGCTGAGCGCCTGCGGTTCCGGCGCCGACAGCCTTGTCGCGATCCGTTTCTCTCGGCCCGGACGCCGCACAGCCCGCCACCACCAGGATAGTCAGCGGGATCAGCAGCCTCAACGGCAGCCTAATATAGCGCTGTAACCACATCTTCGCTGCGCTCCCTTTTCGCGTACCGCGCCGGCATCAGGCTGGCGAGGCGTTCAAAACTTTTCCTGACCCACTCGTCGTAGACACCGTCCGGCGCCCGATCAGCGTTCGCCTTGTACAGGTCGATCGCCTTTTCCTCGAATGGGAACATCTGCTCCTCGAGTAGCAGCTCGTACTGCTCGAGTGCCGCTTCGTCGAGTTCCACCGGTCGCTCTGACTGCAGCAGGTCGGTGCTGAATTGCTCGTAGACTTCGCCAAGGCGGAAAGTCGCGGCCGTCGTTACTTCTGCAACGCCATAGTCGGCGGCATTGGTATAGACCTTGATGACATCTTCCATCAACGAGCGCTTGAGTTTCATGCTCTCGGCCAATGGCTGGTCCAGCTTGACGACCGTGAATCGCCTGAGCACCGGCTCGGCCAGCTCCAGGGACGCAGTGGCCGCAAGGTACCTGGTACGCTCCGAGCGCTGCGGCCCGGCGGCGGCATCAACGCGTATAAGCTCCTCGAGACCCGCGGTAACGGCCGCCTGGTCACCGAGCGAGCGGGAAATTTCGAGGAGTCTGAAGCGTGCTTCGACCGATTCGGACAGAGGGTTCGGGTACTGGGCGACGATATTGCCGAGCACCCGTTGTTCACTGCTCAATGCACCGGCACCCTCGTACAATTCCGCAGCTTTCCACAGTGCTTCGCGGCGCACGTCCTCACTGCTTGTCGCAGTTGCCGCGATCCGTTCGAATTCGCTCGCCGCCTCTGCTGCGCGACCGGAGTTCAGGTAAGTCACGGCGAGCTTCTGCGTGATATCGTCCGTAAATTCGCTGTCGGGGTAATCCCTGCGAAATTTCTCGAGAACCGCAGACGCCCGATCCCATGCAGAGAGATTGATTAACGCCGCTGCCGCATCGTATTCGGCTGTCGCACGAATAGCAGAGTCCGGCACGGCCTGCCCCAGGCGCATGAAGTGCGTGACAGCCGTTTCGAGATCGCCGGCATTTCTGGCCATTTCACCTTGTCGGTATATGGACGAGGCAATGCGCTCCTTGATCTCCTCGGCTGCTTCACCATCATCGACAGGCGTAAAGCTGCGCAATCTGTAGTACGCGGTCTCAGCCTCGGCAAACCGGAGGAGGTCAAATTGTGAATGTGCGATAACGGTCCATGCGGTTCGTGACAGCGCAGGCTCGACCGGCGGTTGCTTGGCGACGACTGCCTGTGCGACCGCGATTGCCAGATCGAATTCATCCTGCGCGAACAGGTCCTCCGCGACAGTTGTCAGTACGGCACCGGATTCGGGGTGTTGCGGATAGGTATCCGCGAATTTCAGGCCGCTGTCGAGATATCGCTTGTGCCAATCTGCTTTCGCACTGTCGGCGAGCGTTTGCTCATGTTCACGATAAGAGAGAATTGCCGCGTAAGCGGCTTCGGCTGAACGCTCATGCTGCGGATAATCGTACGCCGTGCGTTCGTATTCGATCGTCGCGTCTCTGAATTGCCTGCTTTCAAACAGGATCTCGGCGAGTAGAAAATTGGTGTTCGCGCTATCGGCCTGACCTGGGAAGTATGACAGGTACTTGCGGTAGTAGCGTGCTGCTTCCTGATAGTCAGATTGCTTGCCGTCACGTTGCGCTTCAGCGTGATAGTACTGCGCAAGGTCCGTCAGATTGGCCTTGAGGTGCGCCGATACCCCGGTATTCAGTTCCGGAGGGTTGCGCAGCCAGAACTCTCCGTCCATGCCGTATCGCTCGACAAATCCCTTCTTGCCCTCGAGCACGAGGCTCGGGAAGCCGCCGCGCTTGTAGGCCTCGATGACTTCGACCTGCAACAGGGGTGACTTCGGATGGTACGGATCCTGCACCACAAATGCCTCATACGCCTCCGCGGCGTCGACAAAGCGCTCTTTCTCCAGATACAAATCACCCAGGTTCATATAGACGATGTAGCTGTATTCGGGGTGCCCGCGCCGATCGAGGAATTCATCGATGCTCGCGGCGCCTTCCATATATGAAAAGCTGATACTCAACACGCGGAACGTGTCCTCAACGAGTTCCTGGTCCGCCCGGCTCAATTCCTCCAGCCGGTTGTCGCCGTCCTGCAATTCAATGCTGCCGATCTTGCGATCGAGCAACTCGAAAAACGGTGTGAGGCTGTCCTCGTGCCATGCGAGCTTGAACTGCGACCAACCGAGCTTGTAGAGCGACTGCTCGTAAAAACGTGATGCATCGCCGTATTTGACAACTACCTGGTAAGCCAGTTCGGCATCGTTGTAATTCCGGCGCAGAAACAGCATTTCGCCGCGCCGGAACTGCACTTCATCGATCAGCGGTGTATTCGGGTACCCATCAACCAGCTCGTCCAGAACCGCGAGTGCGTCATCATTTCGACCACCCATTTCATATGCACGCGCAAGCTGATAGAGAACCGTATCGTTGCGGCGGTAGTCGGGATAGGCCTCGAGCAATTGCTGATAGAGCTGAACGGCATTGTTAAAACTCGCATGATTCAGTGAATCGATATTTGCCGTTAGCTGTTCAGCCTCCGTGGCATCCAATTCGAGATCACCCAAGCGGCGCATGGCTTCTGCACTGAGCTCCGGATCATCCGAGACCAGGTCGAGAAAGGCCCGATAGTTATCGCGCGCAAGGTCCGTGCTGCCCAGGATCACCTTGCCCACGCGAATGTCGGCGTCTTTCTTTTCGAGGCTCTTGATCGTGTCCTTCTTTTTGACGGAGGCACTGTCAGCCGGC
>JAOTVR010000061.1 GCA_029863305.1 Gammaproteobacteria bacterium
GCGCGCATGCCGTCAGCAAATCGCCGGGTTGCGTGCCGAGGGTTTGTACACACCACCGTCGCTGCGTGGAACGTTGTTCCATCCCTTCACGGGAGGCGGTGCGAACTGGGGTGGCGCCGCATACGACCCGCGACGCAACCTGCTGATCGTCAATATGTCCAACCTGGCACATGTCGTGCAGCTGTTGCCAGGTGACGCATACGAAAGCGCGCGCGCGGTGTTTCACGACCAGGATGTGGAACCGATGCGCGGGACGCCGTATGCCGACAGGCGCGGGGTCCTTATCTCACCGCTGCGCTTGCCGTGCAATCCGCCACCGTGGGGAATCATAGCGGCAGTGGATCTCGATTCCGGCGACATTGTCTGGCGTCGTACGCTTGGAACGACCGAGGATCTGGCGGCGATTCCCCTGAAAGTCGGCACGCCGACTTTCGGTGGCCCGATCGCGACATCGGGCGATGTGATTTTCATCGCCTCGACGATGGATTACTACCTGCGAGCATTGAGCACGGTCACGGGCGTCGAGCTTTGGCGCGGTCGCCTGCCGACGTCGGGAAACGCGACGCCGATGACTTACATGTTTGAAGGCCGCCAGTACGTCGTCATCTATGCCGGTGGCAGTTCGCGAACCGGAGTACCGCTCGACGATGAGCTGATCGCGTTTGCGTTAGCGCGCTAACGCAAACGCAGTAGCAGCATTACTGCGCGCGGTAGCTGTCCATTAGTCCCGGTTCGATGCGAGCGCCGACCTGCTGGATGACGGTGGTGCCGCAAAACGTACCGAGCCGCGCGCATTCGGCCAGCGGATAATCGTTGACCCAGCCAAACAGGAATCCCGCCGTGTAGGCGTCGCCGGCGCCGGTCGTGTCGATGATTTCTTCGACAGGGGATGCCGGCTGCACGATCTTTTCGTCGCCGTGCACGATCACAGAGCCTTTCTCTGAGCGTGTGACCGCGAACAGGTTGTCATAATCCCTGAGCGCCAGCAGCGATTCTTCGAACGTTTCGGTTTGCAGGAGCGCATTCACCTCGTCTTCATCGGCGACGACGACATCCACACCGTTGCGAATCGCGTGCTCGAATGATGCGCGGTGCCGCTCGACGCAAAATGAATCGGAAAGCGACAGAGCGACCGTTGTGCCGTTTTGCCCGGCAATCTCGATCGCTTTCTGTGTGAGCGCCGGCCCGTCTGGCAGGTCCCAGACATAACCTTCGATCAGGGCCGCTTTGGGATTTCCCATGGTCTTGTCGCTGATGTCGCTGCGGCATAATTCCGTACAAGCACCCAGGTAGGTTTGCATGGTGCGTTGCCCGTCGGCCGTGATCAGGACGTGGCTGCGCGCGGTCGGCGCCCCGTCGGCCGCTGCCTTGAGACGAATGTCGATGCCCAGTGAGCGCATGTCGTGATTGAAAATCGTTCCGAGCTGATCCGCCCTGACGCGGCCAATGTAAGCGGCGGAGCCGCCAAGATTCGCGAATCCGGCTATCGTATTGGCAACAGAACCGCCGGACATTTCAGTCGCCGGCCCCATCATCGAGTAGATTTCGGCCGCGCGCTCCCTGTCAATCAATGTCATAGAGCCAGGAATCGCGCCGATCCTGTCGAGAAAATCGTCCTCGATATGGGCGAGCACGTCGACGATAGCGTTACTGATACCGAGAAGCTGAACGGAGTGGGTCATCTGCAATCACAAGCCGGCCAAAAACGGCGCATAGACTACCATCGATGCGCTGCTGGTGCTTGCGATTTGCCGTCAGGAATGCCGGGCGGTATCGTGTCGTTGCTGAGATTGGGGGGTGTCGTGCGAAAATCAGGTGGGCTTCTTATACCGCTGACCATAATCGTCGTTTACTACGCGTTTTGGGTCGGCGCGACAGCGTTGCTGCTGTCGAGTTATCCTGTGCTCTATGAGTACTTTCCGATAGGCGGAATCAACTATCTCGCTGCCTCGAATCTCGATTCGTTTGAACCGATATATTCGGGTATCGAAGACACGGTGCTGTCGCCACATGGACCACTGCAGCTCGCGATCGCCTGCATTGGCGCGATCGTTCTCACGGTGCCCGTTTCCTGGGCTTACGTGATCACGAGCCGTTCGCGAAGCATCAATCAATCATTCCTGCAGACGATCGTCATCCTGCCGGTCGTCGTGAGCGGCATCGCGATGATCGTTCTCAACAGTCTGGCGCTGGCATTCAGCCTTGCGGGAATTGTCGCCGCGGTACGCTTTCGTTTTTCGCTCAGCCAGCCGTCCGACGCAATGTACATCTTCGTTGCGATCGGCATCGGTCTCGGGGCGGGAATCGGCGCGCTCGGTGTGGCGACAGTGATCTCCTGCGCGTTCGTTCTGGCGACGCTCATCATCTGGAAACTCGAGTACGGCAAGACGCTGGCCGGGCCATTCCTCACGATGTTGGCGAGACGAGATACTGGCGAGGATGAGTACGATTAGCAGCCGCAGTCTACTCATCGTCCATGGCCGGGATTTCAAGCCGGCCAAAGACATTTTGCTGGACATTTCGACGTCCGCCCTGCGTTCGGGTGTTGAGCGGGACTATCCGGATTTCGTCGACGCGCTGGATAATGTGCACAAAGACATCGCTTATTACGGTGATCTGACGAACGCATTGCTTGAAGCTCATGGCAAGCGTTACGACGAAACGCTGGATGTCGGCGATCGCGCCAATGCGCTGGCCAATTTGCGCAGCATTTCGGCGCGCAAGCGCTTCGGTATCCGGCAGTATGACTGCCTGCCCGGAAAAACTGCCCTGCGCGAGTTTGCCGCGGATATCGCGGCGCCGGCGATGAGAGCAGTGGGGTTGGCGATGCCGTTGATCGCCTGCGTTTCCAAGGATTGCGCCGAATACCTGAATGGCGATTCCGACTATGCCGACAAAGTGCGCGAACGGGTTCGTTCCAGGCTTTGTCAGTTGTTTGAAAGGGGCGATCAGATTCTCCTGCTGAGCCACGGGCTGGGGTGTGTGGCTGCCTATGACGTATTGTGGCAGCTATCCCACGAGCCGGAGTTCCGGGAACGCTATGGGGAGTGCAAAGTGGACACCTGGGTGACTGTTGGCGCGCCGCTGGGCGACAACAGTATTCGCAAGCGCCTGCTGGGAGCAAAATGCAAAGTGTCGGACCGCTTTCCGACGAACGTGATCTCCTGGCATAACGTTTCGGCCGAAGATGATTACAGCTGTCACGACAACACACTCGCCGACGATTTCAAGAAGATGATGGACCGGCGATTGGTCAGCGTCGTAAAGGACTATCTGGTCTACAACCTCGCCGTTCGCTACGGTAAGTCCAATCCGCACAGTTCGGTCGGTTACTACATTCATCCGAGAGTCACGAAGATACTCGTGGACTGGATGCGCACGGATCGCGTTCAGGAAATCCCTAAATACACTTTTTGATGAGTTTTCGTGCGACGCTTTTCGGTCGGCTGATCGTGTCGTAAAAATCCCCGATAAAGCGTTGTGCAGATTTGCGCGTGGCCGCCGTCAATTCACTCTGTCCGTTCAGTAATGCCTCAATCTCTTCTCTCTTGCCTTGAAACTGCGCCAGGCTCGCGGGTAGCTGGCCGTTGTTCGCACAACGACCGCGATACAGACGCTGCCTGACGGATCTCAAGTGGAACCGGGGGTTGGGGAATGCATGCGGCGCATCGACAATCCCGCTCAGATCGAAGTCATAAGGCACGGCGTAGTCAGCTTCGTCTGCAACATCGAACAAGCTGACGTTGTGACAGCAATCTTCGCCGGCCATGGACGCGATCGGCGAATAGTCGGTGTTGCCGATGAAATACTGGAATACAGATACGAGGTTCAGGTGGTCGGGGCGAAGCTTGTCAATAGAAGTCCGTTGCACCTGCATGACTTCGGCACCGATGCGTTCTGCCAGCCGGTCCTTGTGCTCGATCAATATCGCGTAGTTCTCGAGTTCGCGATCGACATCGGTGTAGACATAGGTAATCCGGACCAGGCGTGCCCGGTAACTGATGTCCGTCAACAGGTTCAGAATTCGATAGGCCAGGTACTCGGTGATGATCGCCTGTTCGTATCGAGGCGAATTGTTCTGGCAATGCGTTACGATTTTTAGCTTGTCCTGCTTGTCGAACAGGGTGTTCCTGGTTTGTGATTTTTCCAAATTCATTCGTAGTGGGGGAAACGGGCAGACTTCCTGTCGCAGTCGGAAGTTGCCGCGCGTGCGTATGCCCGCATCCAACACGATTTCGTTACCATCCTCGACCGTGTAGCTGAATTTTGCCGTCGTGTATTCATCGGTCGGCCGCTCGGTTGCGAGCATGCGAAACGGCGCCTCGATCCTGACATTGAGGATCTCATTGCGGCTAAACAAGGGGTCGTGATCCTTGCTATCCTGTGCACTGGCCGCGAGAGCCAACGGGAAAATCGCGATGAGGGCGGAGGTCCGAACGAGAATTGGCATTCTTACCCCAGGCAACGACATAATCCGTGAAGAACTGTAATTCTAGATGGGAATCGACCGCTTTGCATAAGCAAGTTATAACTGTGGCGCTTGCGCTTGTCACAATTGTCGCATTCGCAATGCCTGCCGCGGCAGAGGAATGGCGATTCGACGACGTCGAACGTGTTGTCGCTATTGCCGATGTTCACGGCGCTTATACGCCGATGGTCAAAGCCCTGAAAAGAGCGCAAGTGCTCGATGCGGGCCTGGCCTGGTCCGGTGGCGGGGCACACCTGGTCATTGTCGGCGATCTTCTCGATCGTGGACCGGACTCACGTAAGGCCATGGATCTGCTGATGCGGCTGGAAGACGAAGCCGCGGCGGCCGGCGGCAAAGTACATGTTCTAATCGGCAACCACGAAGCCATGAATCTTGTCGGTGATCTGCGCTACGTGTCAAAGGGCGAGTACGCTGCCTTCGCAGACGAAGAACTGGCTGAGGATCGCGAGCGCTGGTTTGCGGCGTATGCCGAACACAGGGCATCGGGTAAAGACAGTCCTGAAGGCCTGCGGGTCAGGTTCGAGCAACGGTATCCACGGGGGTTTTTCGCCCACCGGAGGGCCTTTTCGAGCGATGGCAAGTACGGCAAGTGGTTGCTGACCAAGCCCATCGTCGTCGTCGTCAATGGGACCGCCTTCGTGCACGGTGGGCTCTCTCCGATGATCGCCGAAATCGGTCTGGATGGCGTCAACAACAAGCTCCAGGGTGAAATGGCTGAGTATGTGCGACAGCTCGAGGTGTTGTTTGAGGCCGAAGCCTTGCTGCCTATGGACAATTTCCGTGATCATCCGGCGCTGCTGGATGAATTCAAGCCGTCAGCTCAGTTTACCCCGCCGGCCGAAGTGCAGGCGCGTATCCAGAGCGCGATAGAGGCGGTCAAGACCCTCAATGAGTCCGACCTCCATTCGCTGCAGGGGCCGCTCTGGTATCGAGGCAATGTCGTCTGCAGCGAATTGGTCGAAGAGGACAAACTCGACTCGGTGTTGCAGGCTATCGACGCGACTCGCGTCGTCATCGGCCATACGCCAACACCGGGCCGCCGTGTGCTGGAGCGTATCGACGGCAAGATCATCGAAATCGATACGGGCATGCTCAGTCAATATTACGGCGGGAGCGCGAATGTTCTCAGTATCGATCAGAGCGGTGTCATGGTCATCAATCAGAACAGGCCTGAGCCTGTCACACCGGAGCCGCATCCGCGCCGCGTCGGCAGCCGTCCGGTCGGCACCCTCACCGCCCATGAGATCGAAGTACTGCTGACCACTGGCGAGATCGATCCCGACGGTCCGACTCAATCTGGTCGTGATGTCGTTTCTGTGAGCGACGGAACGCGGTCGGTCTCTGCCGTGTTTACCAAACGCGCGGCGCGCGGCTTTTATCCCGACGTCGCTGCCTATCGACTCGACAGGCTCCTCGAGTTGGAAATGGTACCCGTTGCCGTGGTGCGCGAGTTGGACGGCAAAGACGGGTCTCTCCAATTTGAACCCGAAAACCGAATTAACGAATTTGAGAGACAACAGCAAGGCAGCGGCGGTTCCGCATGGTGTCCGCTGGCGGAGCAATGGAATGCGATGTTCGTTTTCGATGCGCTGATCTATAACGAGGGCAGGAACGGCAGAAACATTCTCTACAGTCTTGATCTGTGGCAGTTAATGCTCAACACGCACGGCAAGGCGTTTTCCACCCATAAAGGCGTGCCCAGGCGCCTGAGGGACGTGCCATACCACGTGGGTGAGGCGTGGAAAGACGCGCTCTTCGCATTGAACAATGAGGTTTTGCAGCAAGTCCTCGGCGACGTTCTCGATCAGAAGCGTCTTAAAGCATTGGGTGCCCGGCGGGACGAACTGCTCAACTCGAACTAGTCGAGCACGGCAATGCATTCTATTTCGGTGCGTGCATTCAGCGCGAGGCCGCTCACACCCAAAGCGCTGCGAGCCGGCTTGTTCGGGAAGAATCCCGTATAAACCTCATTCATCGCTGCCCACTCGGACATGTCGGCCAGGAATACCGTGCACTTGACGACCTTATCCATCGACGAGCCGAAGGTCTCGAGCGTTTGCGAGATGTTTTCCAGTGTTTTGCGCGTTTCGGCCTGAATACCGCCTTCGACGAGTGCGCCTTTCTCGCGGTCATAGCCGAGCGCACCGGACAGGAACAGCAGATTATCCACGCGCACGGCCGTGGAAAATGGCAGGTCCATGTCCTCCGTGCCCGGCGCCTTGAGCCATTCGATATCTGTTTCCGTGTCGACCGCGACGTTGCAGCCAAACAGCAATACGGCACTCAGAACTATCAACAAACGATTCATAAATTAACTCCCTCGTCTTAAATGTCGCCAGCCCGGGCGGCGGCTTTAATGTGATCGGCGGCGCGGAATGCGAGCGCCATGATGGTCATCGTCGGCTGGCCCCGGCCGGACGTGACCATACTGCTGCCGTCGCAGATGAACAGGTTCGGCACGTCGTGACTGCGGTGCTTGCTGTCCACAACCGAGGTCGCCGGATCGTCTCCCATGCGGCAGGTGCCAAGGAGGTGTTCGCCACCCGTCGTCAGGTGCACGCCAAGGCGCCAGGACTTAAGAGCACCCGCGGCATCCGCCAGCTCGGCACAGCGGTCTTCCAGGAACGCCGCCGTCGAGAGGTCATCCGCGTGGTCCCGATAGGTTTCACGAATTGCCGGGCGGCCCCAGGCGTCCTTGCTCTCGGGATCGAGGGTGATGTTATTTCTGTCGAGCGCCAGCGACGTCGTGCTCGCAACGATCGACATCTGCCGCGTAAAATCATGTGCGATCGTCTCCTTGAATTGCTTTCCCCATTTCGGGACGTTCGGGTCCATGCCGACCTGCGCCTGAAATATCGGCGTCGCAGAAAACAAGGGACGCGCATCGATGCCGCCGCCACCGTAGAAACCACGATGCTCGTCGGTTGCGTAGAAATCGTGGACAATCCTCGAAACCTGCACGCCCTTGTAATCATTGAGAGGATGCTCGAACACCGCATTCACTGCCGCATGTGCGTTGTGCATCAGATTCCGGCCGACAAATCCGCTCGAATTCGCCAGCCCGTCCGGGTGTTGGGCATTTGCCGACATCAGCAACAGCCGCGCCGATTCTGCGCCATTCGCCGACAGTACGACGGCCTTCGCTTGTTGCGCCTGCTCATTGCCGTCCGTGTCGAGATAAACAACCTGATTGGCGCGGCCCCTGGCGTCCGTATCTATGCGAATGACAACAGATTCAGGACGAATTTCGCAATTGCCACTCGCTTCAGCAAGCGGAATCATGGCCGCAAGTGTCGATGACTTGGCGCCGGCTTCGCAGCCGTACCACATGCAATAGCCGCAGCTGATACAGCCCGCACGGCCATTGTGCGGTTGCGACAGTATCGCGTGCGGCTCCGGCTGTGCGTGCAGACCCAGCTTCGCGGCGCCGCGCTCAAGCAGCACCCCCGATGACTTGATCGGCATCGGTGGCATTGGAAATGGTTTGGAGCGCGGCGCATCAAAAGGGCCCGGCGCGCCGGATACGCCAATGTCCCAATCAACCTTCGTGTAATAGGGCTCGAGTTCCTCGTAGCTAATCGGCCAGTCCGCGAAATTGGTTCCGGCAATGGGCCCGAGCAAGCTGCGTTCCTTGAAATCGACGGGCCGCAAGCGCCAGAAGTTAGCGGTGAAATGCACACTGCTGCCGCCTACGGTGCGAGCATAACGAACCGGGGGTGTTATTGGTTTCGTGGCCGTTTCACTCTCATCGTGACGAAAGGTCTGGCCGTGGATATCGTTCCCGCCGCCGTGCAGCTCCGCCCGAACGCGCACCGCCAGTTCGTCATGCGTAAAGTCCCCGGCTTTGCGGTATGGCCCTTGTTCGAGTACAACGACCCTGAAGCCGGCTGTCGAGAGTTCCTTTGCGAGGATGCCCCCAGCCGAGCCGGAACCGATTATTACAAAGTCGACCTCCTCACGGGTCTCGAAGCGCACCTCATTCGTCATGATTCGCACCCCCGTGTACCTCGGCATCGTAATGGCCGAACGGGTATTGCCACCCGCCATGATGACCCTCGAAGCCGATTAACTCCCAGCCAACGTGATCCTTATTGCCGCCGTAATTCTCCATTGAGAAGAATCCGAACACCGTCATGGTCCAGGCAAGTCCAAACAGTTCTCCCGACTCCTGTGATCGCAGGAAGGCGTCTTGCTCGTCCTCGCTGAGATCAGCAAAGCGGCCGCTGCCCGGGTGGGCGTCTCCGAGAGCGGCATTGAAATCGGCGAGACTGGCGCGGGCGCTTTCGAGCTGACCGCTCATTTCGGCGGCGAAGGCGTTGTCGAAGAAGTGGATGACGCCCGCTTCTGCGGCGCCCGGTGTATCGGTTGTGGGGATAATGCGCGCCGCGATGGCGGCGAAGTCGCTTGCTTCATCGGCGCCCAACACCTTGAACGGCGACTCCGCCCGTTTTGCCGTGCAGGCTGCCCCGGTAATAGCAATGAGTCCCGGACCCAGTAAACGCAGGTATGCCGCGCTGCCCAGACTGCCGGTCGAGAGCAGAAACCGGCGCCTCGAGAGGTTTTTCCGATCTTCCATGGAGTCGGTCCTGTTATTGTTGTGGCCGCAAATCTAGCACAGGATCGTATAATGGTGTTTATGGGGCGTTTGACGACACATGTTCTCGATACCGCCGCTGGTGTGCCCGCCGCCGGTGTCGCCATACGCCTGTTCGCGCTGCGCGGCGACAGAGAGCTGTGCGCGTCGGCTGTTACAAATTCGGACGGGCGCACAGACCGGCCGCTACTCGAGGACGATTCAATGGCGACCGGCGAATACGAGCTGGAGTTCGATGTCGGCGCCTACTTCGATGCACAGGGAAGTGAGCTCGACGAGCCGACGTTCCTCAATACCGTGGTACTCCGGTTTGCGCTTCGTGCGGACGAGCACTATCACGTGCCCCTGCTTGTCTCACCCTGGAGCTACTCGACGTACCGGGGAAGCTAGCGACGATGAGCGAGTCAGCCACGAACATCGACGCACCGTCCGAGACTGTTCGGTTCGTGCTCGATGGTGAGGTCATCGAGCTGAGAAACGTGGACCCGACCCGAACCGTGCTGCAGTTCCTCAGGGAAGACCTGCGTCGCACTGGCACCAAGGAAGGCTGTGCCGAGGGTGACTGTGGTGCGTGCACTGTTGTGCTGGCGGAGCTCAATCGTGACGGCGATGACGTTGTAGTGCGCGCCATCAACTCCTGCATCCAGTTCCTGCCCACACTTGACGGCAAGGAGCTCATTACAGTCGAGAGCCTGGCCCGTGAGGGCGAACTGCACCCCGTGCAGCAGGCGATGGTGGATCATCATGGCTCACAATGTGGCTTCTGCACACCCGGCTTCGTCATGTCTTTGTTCGCGCTGTACAAGACAAACGCCAAACCGTCGCGCCGCGATATCGATGACGCGCTTGCCGGCAACTTGTGCCGTTGCACCGGGTATCGCCCGATTATTGCCGCCGCCGAGGCCATGTACGATGCCGAGGCGGACAAGGACTGGTTGCGTCAACCGGCTGTCAGGGGGCAATCGAAAAAACACAAACCTCCCGCAGGTCGGGTCGCGGCACTGCAAAGCCTGCAACGAGTTGACGGCCTGCAGTACATTTTAAACGGTCGCCGTTTCTTCGCGCCGACCACGTCGGATGAACTGGCCCGTCTCCTTGCACTGCATCCTGACGCTACCGTGCTTGCCGGTGGTACCGATGTCGGTTTATGGGTCACGAAGCAACACCGCGAGCTAAAGACCATCGTATACACGGGGCGGGTCGCCGAACTTCATCAACTGGATGTAACCGCAACCCACATCGAGATTGGCGCGGCCGTCTCACTAACTGACGCAATGGCGGTTATCGTCGAACATTACCCCGGTCTGGACGAATTGTTCGCGCGCTTTGCGTCACCGCCCATTCGAAATGCGGCAACCCTGGGCGGCAATATCGCGAACGGCTCGCCAATTGGTGATTCGATGCCTGCGCTGATCGTTGCAGGTGCGTCGCTGGTTTTGCGCAGAGGCAGGAGCCGTCGCGAGATACCACTCGATGGGTTTTATCTCGACTACCAGGTGAAGGACCTGCGGACCAGCGAGTTTGTCGAGTTGATTCGTGTCCCGTTACCGTGGGAAGGCGTGGTGCTGCGTTCCCACAAGCTGTCGAAACGCTTCGACCAGGACATCTCGGCAGTATGCAGTGCGTATCGGCTCGAGCTGGGCGAGGGTCGTGTGACGTCCTTCCGGATGGCGTGTGGCGGACTTGCCGCGACGATCAAGCGGGCTACGCATACGGAGTCGGCTGTTATCGGCGCGGAGTGGAACGAGAAGACGATCGAGAACGCGTCGCGGGCCCTGGCGCAGGACTTTACGCCAATCAGCGACATGCGTGCCTCCGCTGACTATCGCCTGCGGGCCACGCAAAATCTGCTGCGACGATTCTACCTGGAGACTACGGGCAAGCTTGAACAAACGGTGTATGAGTATGGGCGCCGGGGCTGACGTGCCGTTGAATGCGAGACGCGCGGCCGTGGGCAAGGCGCTGCCGCATGACAGCGCACATCTGCATGTGAGCGGAACCGCGGCCTATACCGACGACCTTCCCGAGCCACGCGATCTGTTGCATGTCGCTGTGGGCATGAGCACCAAGGCGCATGCACGAATACGGCGACTGGACCTCGACGCAGTGGCGGCGGCCGAGGGTGTCGTCGATGTCATGGTCGCGGCAGATATACCGGGAGAGAACAACTGCGGGCCAATCGTCGCGGACGAACGCATTTTTGCGGAAGACGTTGTCGAATATGTCGGACACGCGATATTCGCGGTTGCGGCGGAGACGACCGACCAGGCGCGCAAGGCGACGCATCTCGCCAGAATTGATTACGAAGAACTCGAGCCGATACTCGATCCGCTGACCGCAATCGAAAAACACTCTTTTGTCCTGCCCACGGAATCGCTGCAACGCGGTGAGCCCGAAGAAGCGCTGGCCAATGCGCCGCATCGCGTCCAACGACGCCTCGAGCTGGGCGGGCAGGATCAGTTCTACCTCGAGGGCCACATCACGATGGCGGTGCCGCAAGAGGATGGCGGGCTCCTGGTCTATAGCTCTACGCAGCACCCGGACGAGGTGCAGCACCTGGTCGCGCATGCGACCGCTCGTTCCGCAAAAGACGTTGTGTGTGTTTGTCGACGCATGGGCGGTGCGTTCGGCGGCAAAGAGAGTCAGGCGGCGACTATTGCCTGCATAGCGGCGCTGATGGCGGTGAAAACGGGTCGTGCGTGCAAACTGCGGCTCGATCGTGACGACGACATGATCATGACGGGCAAGCGTCACGACTTCGTCATTGACTATGACGTCGGGTTTGACGATTCCGGGCGAATTCAGGGCATCGATTTCATGTTTGCGTCGCGCTGCGGAATATCGGCAGACCTGTCGGGCCCCGTCAACGATCGAACGATGTTTCACTGCGACAATGCGTACTTTCTCGAGAACGTTCATATCGAATCGCATCGTTGCAAGACCAATACCGTTTCGAATACGGCGTTTCGAGGTTTCGGTGGGCCGCAGGGCATGTACGCGATCGAATACGCCATCGACGATATCGCGCGCACGCTTGACAAGGACCCGCTTGAAGTTCGGCGGCGAAATTTCTACGGCATCGGCGAGCGCGATACAACACAGTACCGGCAAAAAGTCGAAGACAACATCATTGCGGAGATCGTTGACAAACTCGAGGCGGACGCGAGCTACCAAAAGCGACGCAAGGCGGTGCGCGACTTCAACAGGTCGAGTTCAGTGTTGAAACGCGGTATTGCCCTGACACCGGTCAAATTCGGTATTTCGTTCACGGCGACGCATCTCAATCAGGCCGGAGCTCTGGTGCATGTGTACAAGGATGGCACCGTGCACCTGAATCACGGCGGCACGGAAATGGGGCAGGGCCTGTTCATCAAGGTCGCCCAGGTCGTTGCCGATGAATTCGGCATCAGCGTCGATCGGATCAGAATCAACGCGGCTGATACGAGCAAGGTAGCGAACGCTTCGGCGACAGCGGCATCCAGCGGGTCGGACATGAACGGCAAGGCCGCGCAGTTGGCGGCGGCCAAGATTCGCACGCGGCTGACGGAGTTCGCAGCGCGGCATTTCAACGTTGCAGAAGCAGCAGTCGATTTTCACGATAACGAAGTCGTCATCGGCGACAAAACACTCGGTTTCGCCGATCTTGTGCAGTTGGCGTGGTTTGATCGCGTATCGATGTCGGCGACGGGATTCTACAAGACGCCGAAGATCCATTATGACCGCGATACATTCAGTGGACGGCCGTTCTTTTACTTTTCTTACGGCGCTGCGGTTTCGGAGGTCATCGTCGACACGCTTACGGGCGAGTATCGACTGCTGCGCGCGGACATCGTGCATGACTGTGGTGACTCGCTGAATCCGGCCGTTGATCTCGGGCAGGTCGAAGGCGGCTACGTACAGGGTGTCGGCTGGCTGACTTCGGAAGAACTGTGCTGGAATGATGCCGGTGAACTGACGACCCACGCACCGTCCACCTACAAGATTCCGTGCTGCTCGGATCTGGCGCCGGATTTTCGGGTACAACTGCTGCAGAAATCGGCCAACAAGGAAGATACGATCTATCGTTCCAAGGCGGTCGGCGAACCGCCGCTGATGCTCGGAATCTCCGCGTTTCATGCGTTACGCGATGCGATTGCGAGCGACGAATTGCCGCTGCCCGACCTGCAGGCGCCGGCTACGCCCGAAGCGGTGCTCCGGGCGATCGAAAGCAACAAGTCATGAACGAGTGGATCGATGAACTATCCGATCTGACGGCTGCAGGCCGACGAGTCGTGTTGGTAACGGTCGCCGGAATACGCGGATCTGCGCCACGCGAGGTCGGTGCGAAAATGATCGTTACGGCCGACGCAACGATTGGCACCATCGGTGGTGGCCAGCTCGAATACCAGTGCACGCGGATCGCATGCGGCATGATTGGTGGCGATGAAATACCGGAACTGCGCAAGTTCCCGCTCGGTGCGTCCATGGGGCAGTGCTGCGGCGGCGTCGTCGACATTCTGTTTGAGCCGATCGCCAGTGGCTTGCCCGGCTGGTTGCGAGACTTGCGCGCGTTACACGGACAACGCGAGCCGGCGGTCCTCGTTACAGATCTCGACGGGCAGACGGGCAAGTATGTGATTACGGTCGACAGCACATTCGGCAACGTCGCAGAGTCGACGCCGGCGAGCATTGCCGCGATCGCGCGAGAGGGACTTGCAGCGGCCCGTACCGCACATCGGGTCGATCACTGGTTCTACGAGAATATCGTCGCCACGGACCTCAATATTGCCGTTTTCGGCGCCGGCCATGTCGGATCCGCTGTCGTACGGTCGCTATCGATGCTCGACTGCAACATTCGCTGGGTAGACAGTCGCCGCAGCATCTTTCGGAGCACACCGGCCAACGTTCGCACGATAGAAACTGCGGACCCGTCTCTGGAAGTAGCGGCCATGCCGCCGCGAAGCTGCTATCTCGTGATGACTCACAGCCACGCGATCGACTTCGATATCTGCGGGCGGATATTGCAGCGCGGGGATGCGATCTACTGTGGCCTGATCGGTTCGCAGACCAAGCGGCGCCGCTTCGAGAAGCGATTCCTGGCGCAGGGGCTGCAGCAACACAGCATCGATCAACTGGTCTGTCCGATCGGCGTCGCTGGCATCACGGGCAAGAAACCGGCAGAGATCGCTGTCGCGGCGGCAGCCGAAGTACTGCAGGCCTGGGAGCGGGCACTGCGGGCCGCTGATCCCGTGTACCCCGACAACGTTCACCCGCTAACGCGACAGCAATAGCATGGACGCCTATATCGTCGAATGGCTCAACCTGCTCGGCCGCTGGGTGCACTTCATCACCGGTATTGCCTGGATTGGCGCATCGTTCTATTTCATCTGGCTGGACAATCTCCTGCAGGCGCCGCAGCAGGCAGGGGATGATGAGAAAGGGGTGGGCGGCGAGCTCTGGTCGGTTCATGGTGGTGGTTTTTATCACTCACAAAAATACCAGGTGGCGCCACCGGTGCTTCCGGAAACCTTGCACTGGTTCAAGTGGGAGGCGTACTCGACGTGGCTGTCAGGGATGTTCCTGCTGGTCCTCGTCTACTGGTATGGCGCAGCGGTATATCTGATCGATCCTTCCGTTGCCGACCTCGCGCCGCGTGCTGCCGTGGGTCTGGCTGCGGCATCGATCGCCGCAGGCTGGATCGTTTACGACTTGCTGTGCAGGTCGAAGCTTGGTGAAAACGACACGCTATTCGGTGTCGTCCTGTTCATGGTGGTGTCCTTGCTTGCGTGGGGATTGTGTCAGCTCTTCAGCGGTCGCGGCGCCTACATACACTTCGGTGCGGTACTCGGCACGATCATGGTTGCCAACGTGTTTTTCGTCATCATTCCGGGACAAAAGAGAATGGTCGAGGCGGCGCGGCGTGGCGAGGCGCCCAATGCACAGGATGGCGTCACAGCCAAACAGCGTTCCGTGCACAACACCTATTTCACCTTGCCCGTGCTGTTTGTTATGACGAGCAACCACTATGCGCTGACCTACAACCATGCGTACAACTGGGCAATTCTTATCGCCATTTCGCTTGCGGGCGCGCTGATTCGTATTTATTTTGTCGCCCGCCATAAGGGCCGCGCATCATTGGCACCCGTGATCGTTGCGATCATCCTGCTGGCCGGTGTTGCCGCGATGATCGCACCGGGAACCACCGCCGCATCGGCCGGGTCGGTGGCCTTCGCCGATGTGCGCGATGTCGTCCGGCAGCGCTGCGCGGGATGCCACTCCGACGCACCGACACACCCGGCGTTTCCTGCCGCGCCCGCCGGGGTCGTTCTGGATACCGATGCACAGATCGAGGCGGAGGCGCAGCGCATTCACCAGCAAACGGTTGTTACTCGCGTCATGCCAATCGGGAACCTGACGAACATGAGCGAAAACGAGCGCGAGATCATCGACCGCTGGTATCAGTCCATGGAATTCAGATAGTGGTCGACGAAAGCTACCCAAGGGATCTGCATGGCTATGGCCAACACCCCCCGGATGCCGCGTGGCCGAATGGTGCGCGAATCGCCGTGCAGTTCGTCGTCAACTATGAAGAAGGCGCCGAAAACTGTGTGTTGCACGGGGATACAGCTTCGGAAGCATTTCTGTCGGAGATCATCGGCGCGGCGCCAATCGAGAAGCAGCGCCACATGAACATGGAGTCCTTGTACGAGTATGGCGCTCGGGCCGGATTCTGGCGATTGCACCGCCTGTTTACCGCGCGGCGGCTACCCGTAACGGTATTCGGCGTCGCCATGGCACTGGAACGCAATCCCGCTGCCGTTGCTGCGATGCAGGACGCAGAGTGGGAAATCGCAAGTCACGGTTATCGTTGGATCGACTACCAGACGATTGACGAGGCGACCGAACGGGCGCATTTACAGCACGCGATCGAGGTTCATTCCAGGGTGACCGGCGCCCGTCCGATCGGCTGGTATCTGGGTCGTTGCAGCCCACAGAGTCATCGTCTTGTCGCAGAGGAGGGCGGTTTCCGTTACAACTCGGACTGCTATTCTGACGACCTGCCCTACTGGGATTACTCATTCACGTCACCACAGCTAATGGTGCCGTACACACTCGATGCCAACGACATGCGCTTCGCGACTGCACAAGGATTCAATTCCGGACAACAATTCTTCGATTACCTGAAAGACACCTTCGATGTACTCTATGCCGAAGGTTCGAGGATGATGTCGGTCGGGCTGCATTGCCGGCTTGCCGGACGGCCGGGACGCACGGCCGCAGTCGCGCGGTTTCTGGATCACGTCGCCGAATACGACGATGTCTGGGTGGCGCGGCGCATCGATATCGCCAATCATTGGCGCAAGCATTTCCCGGCGGATCAGTGATGGCAGTATCTGCAGCAGAATTTATTGCGCGCTACGGCGGTATCTATGAACATTCTCGATGGGTGGCCGAGGAAGCTGCGCCGATCGCGGCGGAACTCGATGACCCGGAGAAGATTGCGGCAATCATGGCGGATTGCGTCGATAACGCGTCGGCGCAGCGTCAGCTCGCACTGATTCGGGCGCATCCGGACCTTGCAGGCAAGGCGCAGATCGCTGGTGAGTTGACGAAAGAATCGAGCAGTGAGCAGGAGAGCGCCGGCCTCGATCAGTGTACGCCCGAGGAGTTCGCCGAATTTCAGACACTGAACCGTGACTATCATGAGAAATTCGGTTTTCCGTTCGTCATGGCGGTTCGGGGGAGCGGCCGCGCGGAAATACTCGCGGCATTCGAGCATCGGCTTGCCAACGACAGGGAAACAGAGTTTGAAACGGCTCTGGCCGAAATCCACAAGATTGCCAGGCTGCGCCTGCACGCGATGGCTGAGCATTAATGGCTGCGTCGTCAAACCCGTTTCACGAGTGGATTCAACTCGAGCAGCCGAGGCTGGGGTCGAGAGTGACGCATGCAAGCGATGAATTCTTCGGCGCCAGGGAACGGCTCATCGATGCGCACAAACCGGTATTTATCGACGACAAATATGACGCTCACGGCAAATGGATGGATGGCTGGGAAAGTCGCCGGAAGCGCTCTCCGGGTCACGATCATTGCATCATTCGACTCGGAGTGCCCGGTGTCATTCATGGCGTTGATATCGACACGAGTTTCTTCACGGGTAACTACCCGCCGCAGGCGTCGATAGATGCGTGCGTGAGCGAGGACGATATTCCCGCAGGCAATTGGACGGAAATACTGGAAAAAACGGATCTGCAGGGAGATGCGCACCACTACGCAGAAATCGATGACAGCTCGGTCTGGACGCATCTGCGACTCAATATTTATCCCGACGGTGGCATTGCGCGATTACGCGTTTTTGGCGAGGTTCGTCCTGATTTCACCGCAGTTGACGGTTTGATCGATCTGCTGGCACTCGCAAACGGCGGACGCGCAATAGCGTGCAGTGACGAACACTACGGCAGCATGCACAATCTCAATATCGCGGGTCGCGGCGTCAACATGGGTGACGGCTGGGAAACCGCACGCCGTCGCGGCCCTGGCAACGACTGGGTCATCCTCGCGTTGGGCCACCCGGGTGTGATCGAGAAAGTCGAGATCGACACGGCACACTTCAAGGGCAATTATCCCGACCGGGCATCTCTTGAAGCCGCGTTGTTTGATGACGCGGACGAAGTCAGGAATGACAGCGATGTTTGGCAGGTGTTACTGCCGGAGAGCAAGCTCGAGATGGACCGGCAACACTTTTTCGAGGACGAGTTGAGGTCGCCCGGGGCGGTCAGTCACGTGCGGTTGTGCATTTATCCGGACGGTGGAATCAGTCGCGTGCGCCTGCACGGACGGATCGAGAAATAAAGACCCGGCATGACGATTGTTCTGCAGCCGAAACCTTTGACCCGCGAACGCTTCGCAGCGTACGGCGACGTAATTGAATCGGTTGTCGATCGGACAGCAGCGATGAATGCGGCGCGGTTTGAACGATTCGACGACTTGTGTTCGATCGATATGAAAGACGACGGCAGAGTTGCTGTCAGTATTGCGCGCTGCCGCATTGCGACACGGCTGCCGTATCGATTCGATATGGTCGAACGGCACCCGCTCGGCAGCCAGGCGTTTGTGCCGCTGACGCCATGCCTGATGGTGATTGTCGTTGCGCCGGCCGAAGAAAGTGTCGAGGCCGCCGACCTGCGTGCGTTTGTCACGAATGGACGTCAGGGCATCAACTACCACCGCGGTACCTGGCACATGCCACTGATCGCATTTGATGCCGGCCAGGAATTCCTGATCATCGATCGTGCCGCCGATATGCCGAATTGCGATCAGCACAGCCTCGATACCACGGTCATGCTGCCAGAGAACTTATGATGCAACAGGCGTTTCGAGCATCGATTTTTCATTGCCTGCGCGATCCGGGCCCGCATGCCGACAACGCGGCGGTCGAGTATCTCGAGGACGGCCTGTTGATCGTCGAAAACGGCGTGGTCGCGAAAATCGGCGCGGCCAGCGAGTTGTTGACCGGGCTGGCACAGGACACCCAGGTCGAGGATTGGAGCGGCAAGCTGATAGTTCCGGGCCTGATCGATTGCCACGTGCATTACGCGCAGCTCGATATCATCGCGTCGGCTGGGGAGCAACTGCTCGATTGGCTCAATCGCTATGCGTACCCGGCGGAAGCAAAATTCGAAAATGCAGACCACGCACGCGAAGTCGCAGGTGTCTTTCTCGATGAGTTGCTGCGTAATGGCACGACGACTGCACTGGTGTTCGCGACGGTCTTTCCGCAATCGGTCGATGCGATTTTTGAGGCTGCAGCCGAACGCAATATGCGCCTCATCGCCGGAAAGGTGCTGATGGACAGAATGTGTCCCGAGACACTCAGCGACGATGCCGAGAGCGGCTACGCCGACAGCAAGTCTCTTATCGAACGCTGGCATGGCAAAGGCCGGCTCGGTTACGCGATCACACCGCGCTTCGCATTGACCTCGAGCGAAGAACAGCTTGCCGCGGCCGGCCGCCTGGCCCGCGAATACCCCGACACCTGGGTGCACACGCACCTCGCGGAGAACAAGGAGGAAGTGAATCAGATCGCCGGACAGTTTGCGTGGAGCCGCAGCTATCTCGACGTCTACGATCACTTCGGCTTACTGCGTGACCGATCGATGTTTGCGCACTGCCTGTACCTCGATGCGGACGATCGCGAGATGATGGCCAAAAAAGGCGGTGCGGCGGCATTCTGTCCGACATCGAACCTCTTCCTCGGCAGCGGTCTATTCGATTTGCAGTCGATGTCGGAGGCCGGGGTTCGCGTCGGACTCGCGACCGACGTCGGCGGTGGCACAAGCCTGTCGTTGTTGCAGACAATGAGCGAAGCCTACAAGGTATTGCACTTGCGAGGTCAGTCGCTACCGGCAAGTCGTGCGCTGTATCTCGCGACGCTCGGTGCCGCGGAGGCGCTGGGACTCGACGGCTGCATCGGCAATCTCGCGCCGGGTAAGGAAGCGGACTTCGCCGTGCTTGATGCCGGCGGCTCGACGATCACGGCCAGGCGTGCGCGGTCAGCGGCATCCATCGACGAGCTTCTGTTTGCGCTGATATTCCTCGGTGACGACCGCAATATCGCCGCAACCTATCTGCAGGGTCAGCGCGCGACCAACTGACTCGCGCGGATCGCGCCTCAGCGCAGCAGGTACCAGATTCCGCCGATGACGAGGCCGGCCAGCAACACCACCAGCATTACGCCCTGCGGATGCCTGAGGCGGATCAACATTCGCTGCATCGTGGTTCTCGAGACCGGCCGGGCGCTCGCGAGGCGTGGCAAGAGCTGCTGCGTGACGATCTTCGGTTCATAGAGAGGCATGGGATGCTGGCCCAGGACCACCGCCATATCCGGTGTCGCGATAATCGATTTGTCGTAAATGACTTTCTTTATCGGGTGGCGGCTCTCAATACCTTTGTGGTTGCGCAGAATAATGTCGTCATTTTGAAATCCGATTGCCGTGCCGACGCTGGCTCTGGCCATCCAGTAGATCAGTGCGTAGATGAGGACGAGAGCGCTGGCAAGCGGCAGGATCCTGCCCGTGACAACCGGGTCGCCATAGGCTGTTGCGATGTAGGTCAGAATTGCGACCAGTCCGACGAGCGCTCCACCCGCCAGCCTGTTGTTGAGGTGGACCTTGCGCACGATCCCGGGGTCGGGTTCAAACCAGATCAGCTCGTCACTCCTCAGATCGAGGGCCTGCTCAGGATTCTGTTCGTCAACCTGTGGTTCGCTTGCCGGACTCAATATGGCTTTGGTGATGAGCGCGATGAACACCGCAGCCAACAGCACGAATCCCATCCACGACAGTGCGCGATACCTGGTCCGGGCTGTGCGCGATTCCGCGAGCACTGCCTCGAGACCCGGTGACTCAAAGTCATCCAGAACAGCGCCCGACGCCGTCACGCGGTATATGCGATCGTTGTCCCAGTCGCTGATCAGAGCGCCGCCGGCGAACGGCAGTATCGAGATTGGATCGGCGTTCGCCGGCAGGGGAATGCGCCGCAAATACAGCCAGTCGGAATCGAACACGTAGATACCACCGTTACGCATCCCGCTATTCATGTTATTGATCCACCATTCGTCACCGATACGTGCGAAGTGGCTGGGCCATCGATGATTGCCATGCTCGGCCTCTGGAGGAACGACGTCGACTGTGCGAAGCGTCCGGCCGAACGAATTCGAGGCCGGGTCAACGAAATGAATCTTGTGATGGTTGGTGTCCGCAACGAGCAATTGCCCGCCCGCGATCAGCAACTGATTGGGGAATTTAAAGCCGCGAACCGGTTCGGCCAGCGCTTCGCCATCGACCGAGTACTTGCGCAGTGTGTGGCGCGACGTGTCGCTGACGAATACATCGTCGTCTTGCCAATCGACGAAGATACCGATCGTCGATTTGAAATCGACAGGCGGCACCGCAAATTCACGACATTCTCGCGTTTCGAGGTTGCAGCGAGCGAGCCCGGCACCGCTCGAGTCCGGCACCAGGTTGCTCTTGTTCTCATGGCGCTGATAGGCGGCAATCTTGTTGCCGAAGCTGCGCGTGTCCTTGCCCCGCCGCAGCAGGATGTCGCCATTCGAGAAGAACGCGATAGCCCCGATAGTCGTATCAACGCCGAGTTGGCCAAGATCGTGACGGCGCAGGAACTCACCATCGGCGCCGTGCTCGAGCAGCTGATTCTGAATCTGGACGTAGACCTGTCCACGTGAGTCGTTGAGAAGTTGCGATGGGCCGCCGTATTCGAGCGCTTCACCGTCGGCCCAGAACTTGATTCCGGTTGCGATGACGCTCAGTGAGATAACGAGCCCGACGACTGCCGGGTGGATTTTCATGTCCAGATTCATCGAGGTGGTCCCCGTGGCCAGCCGATAACACTAAGCCATTCAGGCGGGGGGAACCGCGATATGGTGCACAAATGGCGCCACGGGACGATCTAGGCGTTGGGGTGAAGTAGCGGTTCCAGCCGATCGATGATCGCGCCGAGTTCGGGGCGGTTTTCGCGCAACTCATCGACTGACAATCCGGTGAGTTCGTAGGGTAGAACAAGCCAGTCGCTTGTTTCGTGGACGTAGTAATCGGGAACGCGCAGCGTATCTGGGCCCGGACGATACCAGACTGTCGCAATGCGGATATCCTGTGGCAAGTTACGCCGTGTCTTCTTCGCCAGCTGATCAATGACCGCCGCGACGCTCGAGCCGGTGCTGTAGACATCGTCGACGATCAGCAGGGAGTGATGCGAACAGAGGTTTTCGAGCAAGTATTGCAGGCCATGTACGCGGATAGCCTCGGCTTTACTGACCATTTCACTATAACTGGGCGCGCCGCGATAGGACGTGCGAATCGCGATGTGGTCGGTCTTCATACCGAGAAAATCCAGGCCTTCCTGCACGGCGATGCCGACGGCGCTGCCGCCGCGCCAGAGGCCAACGAGGAAGTCGGGATGAAAGCCCGCTGCTGAGATATTGGCTGCGAGCTGAAAAGAATCTCTGAGCAGGTCGTCTGCGGCGACGAAATGTTTCTTCATTGGTTCTTCTGCGCCCGCTGTACGGTAGAATCCGGTCAGGGCATTATAACGACAGCCGCAACGCCCAACACAAGAGAAAAAGGGCGCAAGAGAATAATAATGGACAAGATCGTACTTTCGGCCCAGGACCTACTCGAGGATTCGTTTCGACTCGGGCTCAGGATTCTCGAGAGCGGCTTCGAACCCACGATGATCATCGCCATCTGGCGCGGCGGGACGCCGGTCGGGATGGCCCTGCAGGAGATCATGCACTACTGCGGCGTCGAGTCGGATCACATAGCGATCCGAACGTCGTCCTATGTTGGTGTTGACGAACGTGGCGCGGTCGCCGTGCACGGATTGAATTACATCGTCAAAAAGATCTGTCACGACGACCGGGTTCTGATCGTTGATGACGTATTCGATACCGGGAACACGATCAAGGCCGTGATAGAGGAACTTTCGAAACGAGCGCGCGGCAACACTCCGGAAGACATGCGCGTTGCCGTGCCGTGGTACAAGCCAGGTCGCAATGAAACCGATATCGAGCCGGACTACTTCATACGTGAGACAGAAGAGTGGCTTGTATTTCCTCACGAACTCGACGCGTTGACCACCGAGGAATTGCGAGAAGCGCGGCCCGAGATTGCGGCGATCATCGAAGGCGCCAAGAATCTCAAAGCGACGGCCTGAGTCGCCATCGAGTCGCGCAGAGGAGCTGCGTTTACCGCGGTTCCGGTCGTGGCGGAAATGGCAGGTAGTCCGAAAATCCTGCGGCGTTGTCAATGTGTCAGGATACTTCGACAAGCTTCTGGAATGCCTCGATCATGCACGGGCCGAGGGGTCTCTGCCTGGAGCACTGGACGGGCTAAAACAGCAGGCGCAGTTTGCCTTTTGCGATGCTACGAAGATTCTTTGCAAACAGTGAGTACCTGATACCGATCTTTCGTCCTTCAAGATCGGTGCCGGCGCAAATCCTGATGGGTGTCTTGAAGACCGACACGGGCTCCCCCGGACCGATATCGCCGAGTTGCACCGCTACATGGATAGAGTCATCACGCCGACTTACGGCCGGATACGTAGACTGTTCGCCGGGTGTTCGCTCGATATATCGGTCGTCACGCAAGATCTTCGGTAATCGCTCTGCAACATGGAAGGCCTCGTGAACCGGCATGGCGAGCGATAATGATGCGTCGTGAATCTCCTCTTCGCCCTGGTTGAAAACGACGAGCTGCAGGTCAATCGCATGTTCTTGAAACAAGAACTGCTCGTCTTCGTCACGGTATTGCCGCTTGACCTGTTGCATCTCCGCCATGATTTCGTCGATAGAGCGCTCTTCGTAAGGGCTGTCCGAACCGAACAGCCGGGCATGCGTGAGGCGTGCAACGATCGTACTGACAAAAGATGCATGCACTCGGTTCTTCGCGTCAATGAGTTCCTGCAACTTGGCACTCGCGATCGTCGACGGCAACTTGTCGAGAGGGCAGGTCACCAGGTTCAGGTCCTTGTGGATGATCTCGCCAGGGAAGCCGATTTCGATTCGTGCCGCTGATACCGACTCCTGAAACTTCTTCTCGAACAGCGCCTGCAACTGTCGCCGGCCCATTTTTACGGTCGAGTCGTTAATGCGGACGTAGGCGTCGCCGCGGCGAAGTGTCTCGGAATGATCGATGCGCATCATGTACGGGCGGTCCTGGCAGTCACCAATTTCAAATACGCCAACGCGCTTGCCTTCAACCGTAACAGCCTCGTACCGGATTCGGATCGGTGGCTCAATGTGGTTGTTGGCCAGCGATTCGTAGGCGGGTTTTCCGGAAAAATCCTTGCGACTGACTGCGGACATCCGTTTCCTGCCTTTAGAATCGCACTCCACGCCTGTAATAATGTAGCGGGTGCCGCGGACCGATGCATTGGCCAGTGCGAGAATATCGCGCAGGAAATTCTCGACGCCACTTTGTCCGTACGCGCTTTTGCGAAACAGCGCGCCGGTGGACGGCGACAGCGAGCGTATGGTGCGTTCCAGACGGTGCATAACGCATGCACTATGACTGATTATGTTGAAATGACGCCGGAACTATTCGGCATTTTTGAGAGAAATTCCTTGCAGCAGAGTGATCCACTGGAGGCCATTGCGGCGCAACCACCACAATATGACGTGGCCGATGTCGAGCGGGTCGTCAGCGAGCAGTACGGGTTGCACGGGCACCTGGAACTCCTGGTCAGCGAGCGAGACCAGAATTTTCGACTCACCACACGAGATAAACAGCGTTACGTCGTGAAGATTGCCAACGCGGCGGAGGCAGGAATTACGACCGAGTTTCAAATTCAGGCCTTGCTGCACATGCAGAAGAACAATTGCCCGGTTGCCATTCCTCAGATTGTGCCCACGCTGGACTCTGCGCTCGCAACCCGCATACAGGGGAAGGAGTGTTCAAACGTTGTACGCGTTGTCAGTTACGTGGCGGGGCGCCCCTTTGCACCAGGCGAGGCTGGCCGTCGGATCGTGGCCGAGCTCGGCTCCTGTCTTGCTGAAATCGATACTGCGTTGAGAGATTTCGAACATCCTGGTGACCATCAATCGCTGCTCTGGGACATGCAAAGGGCAAGTGACCTGCGGGTATTGATGAGCCATGTCGGCAATGATCAACTTCGCGCATTGCTGCAAACGTGCCTGGATGACTTCGAAAAGAATGCAGCGCCGATATTGCCCAAACTGCGCAGCCAGGTGATTCACAACGATCTGAACCCCGAGAACGTGCTTGTGACGGAGGGAGATCCCGTGGCGATTGCCGGCGTGATCGACTTTGGCGACATGATACGTGCACCGCTGATCATCGATGTCGCGATCGCCGCCGCATACCTGCACGCCGATGCAGCAAATCCTGTGGCATTGATCAGCGCATTTGTCGGCGGCTACGCCGCGATCACGAGGCTCGAGGCCACGGAGATCGATTTACTCTATGAGCTCGTACGCATGCGTCTTGCAACGACGCTGATAATCCTCA
>JAOTVR010000157.1 GCA_029863305.1 Gammaproteobacteria bacterium
GGCTGTTTCACGACGGCGATGGCCGCAAACTCGCGGTGCGTGTTTATCCGGGGCTCGATTTTCTCAGGCAGAACCCCGAGGGCGAAAAATACCTGAAGCGCATCGGCAACCTCGTCGACTTTTCCCTGACTGACGATCGCGGCCCGATGGTGACGATCGTGGGCGCGTCGGTCGGTCCGCATTCGGGTTCGCCCGACGCGGCGGCGAGCTTGCTGACGATCGAGCCGAAAACCCGGGTTATCCCCGAACTCAGCCCGAACGCGCATGGCTTCAATCGCTGGACGGCCGAATGGTTTACGAACCTGTCGCAGGGCGACCTCGATGAGAAGCAGCAGACCCAAACCGATTATCACAACGTGCTGCTCGCCCGTCAGCACGGCTGGAACGTCACCGGCGTGCACAACATGGGCAGCGAAGCCATCCGTCTGGCGATGCAGAATGTTGCCGCCGCGGAGCGTCAGGAGAATATGTATGTCAAGGAGCTTTGGCGGCCGCAGGGATTCGACCACAATATCGACTGGATACCCGAAGTCCTCGAGTATTACGATGCCCATCCGGAGCTTCGCGACCTGATACGCTTCGGCGTTAGCCTGCGAACCGGTATCAATCAGCGCGATGCGCTCCCGCTCGGCATCGAGAAGGTAGTTGAGGCGCAATATGGCAGGGCAGGACTCGAACGCATGGCGCCGCTACGCATGCTGCTCGACAGAGGCATTCCGTTTCATATCGAGGGCACGGAGCCCGAGGATGACAAGGACTACCCGACCTGGTACATGCAAATGGCCGTGACGCGCCTGTCCAAACACGGTGACGTCGTCGCACCCCTGCAGGCGCTCGATCGCGAGGCCGCGCTGCTTGCATTGACGCGTTGGCCGGCGCGATTCATCGGCGCCAGCGCAAGCCTGGGATCGATCGAGCCCGGCAAGCTGGCCGACCTCGTCGTGTTTGATGGCAACATCATGGACGTGCCGATACAGGAGCTTTCTGATCTGAAGCCCGTGCTCACGCTGGTCGGCGGCAAGATTGCCTACGAGTCATCGGCGCAATAACCCGGTCCCGAACCATGCCGAAGCTGTTCGTTGCCAGCGCCGTGCTCCTTATCGCATTGTTTACCGCGCCGGTACCGACGCGAGCGGGCGACGAGGTCGACTATTCGGCGCCGTACCTTACGGTTGAGAACGGCGAACTCGTCACGAAGTACCCGCCCAAGGGACACGATACCGGCGCCCAGAGCGCAGAACCGGGCGTCAAAGAGTCGCTTGAATCGCTGCCGCAAGAAAGCAACGCGCAGCTGCTGTGGATCATTGTTGCGGCCGCGATCACTGCAGCTGTTGCTTTGCTGCTCATACGTCAGTGGCGGCGAGACGCTTAGCTCGAACAATCTGCCCCGTCGTCAGGTGCCAAGCGTAATGACTTCGGGCTTGCGCCGGCCGAGGCGTTCGGCGCCGTTCTCCGTGATAAGCACCGCGTCACCGAATTGCGCCGACGGCGTTTCGACGCCCGCAATCGCAAATCGCGGCTTGATCGTGAACACCATGCCTGGCTGAATCACCAGGTCGCCGTTTTCATCGGGGCGGGTCGGCCCCATGCGCGGACCGTCGCCCGAAGCCCCGGCAGTATGAAATACTACACCCCAGTAGGCCGTGCCTTTTGCCTCTACTTTCTTGCGATAGAACTCGCTGTATTCCTGAAAGCTGACACCTGGTTTGGCGTAGTCAACGAGCGCGTGGAAGATCTCAACGCAGTACTTGAATGCCGAATCCCAGTTGCGTGGTTTCGTCGGACCGATGCACATCGCATGGTTTACCTGCGAAGCATAGCCGAGCACCATTCCTGACAATTCCTGGCTGCAAATCTGGCCGGCAACGAAAATTTCGTCGAGTGGGCGGCCGCCAGCAGTATTGCCCTCATCGCCACCGCGGATCGAGATACGCTGTGGCTCCTCACCGGATGCATTCAGCAAAGTTTTGAAGACGTGAAACCAGACATCACGATGCGGCACACCGGGTCCCGCCGTTTCGACAATTGCCCTGATCGCCAGCTCACTGACACGGCTGGCAAGGCGCAGTACTTCGATCTCATCGGCTCCGCGTTCGAGCTTGACCTGCATCAACAATGGCACGGCCGTTTCGAAGGTTGCCTTCGGTAGCGCATTCTTCAATTTCAACATCGTGACGTAGCTGACACCGCCTTCGTCATTGCGCATTTGCCCGGACAGATTACCGACGCCGATGCGTGCCCGCTCCAATCCCAGCTCTTTGAGCCGATCGATGATGACTTGTGACCGGTTGAAGCGGCTGACGCGCAGGTCGAATTCCACCGGAGATTTGTCCTTCGCATTGCGACTGTCATCGCCGCCGCGAAAGATCAGTGTCGGTTGCCCTTCTGCCGGAAAAACCATCCAGTTGGCATTACTCTCGGACAGCCATTTCACGTCGGCATTACCCTGTGGCCGCGCAGGCACGATCAGGCAATCGAACTTGTCACGATTCATCCACTCGCGACACTTCTTCCAACGTCGTTGCATCTCCGTTGCCGAGAATCCCTTCGGCATTTTTGAGGGCACGAGCTCGTCCGCGCCGGGCAGCTCGATGCTGCGGCCCGGCTCGGCATTCGCAATCTCTGCATCCATTGCGAGCAGCGAACCGACAGACAGTGCGGCGCCGGCTTTGAGCAGTTCCCTGCGGCCGAGTTTGGTTGAAGGTGATGCGGTAATTTGTTTTGGTTTGATTGACATTGAAACACCCTTTTCCAACACATTAGCAGAGCCGGCGCAAAAAAAGAACGCGGTCGCCTCGCGTGCAGTATCACGGCCCGATTAATCGTTTCAAATGTTGTGAATGTCAGCAATCAACGTGTTCTTGAACTATGCTGAGCCAAAGCCGGCATTCGAGTTTGCCGTCGAAGGAGACAGTCTTGAAAATGAGCACTCGTACTCTGGTAATTCTCATGTGCCTCGCGGCAACGGCGACCTTTGCTCAGGTATCCGATGCTCCTGATGTCACGTTCAAACTGGCCACGTTCGAGGCCGATGCGGTCGAGCGCGTCGGTATCCTGATCGGCGATCGGCTGCTCGACCTGCAACACGCCAACGCCGACCTGCAGACCAGAACTAATGTCGCGGCGCTGGCGTTACCCCACGACATGAAGACGCTGATCGAACAGTCGGAGACATCGAAGCCACGCCTGTTTCAGATCGCCAACTACTTCTCCGAACGTACCGCGGACCTTGCGTTTGCCTACGACCCCGATGAGGTCGCCGTAAAAGCCCCGATCAAGTATCCGTGGAACCTGCTCGCGGCAGGCCAGAATTACCGTGCGCATGCGGCCGAGATGGGCGGTGCGACGGATATTGATCCGGACAGAGACAACCCCTTCTTGTTCGCCAAATCGCCGCGCTCCACGATCATCGATCCGGGCGAGCCTTACGTGATTCCGCCCGGGCGTGACCGCATCGACTGGGAAGGCGAATTTGCAATCGTTGTCGGCAGGCGAGCGAAGAACGTGACACTCGAGAACGCGATGGATCACGTGTTCGGCTTCACGATTGTGTATGACGTCAGCGATCGTGCGGCGCAAATGCCGGTCAACGGCCGTTATGCACGCGATTGGTTTTCGGGCAAGAGCATGGACAATGCCGCACCGATGGGCCCGTACATAGTGCCCAAGGAATTCCTGCCGAACCATGCCGACCTGCGCGTGACGACGCGTGTCAACGGCGAGATCATGCAGGATTCGAACACGTCGTATCTGATTCACAATGTAGAGCGTTTGTTGCGATTCGTGACGTCGCGGATGACACTCTGGCCCGGCGACGTGATCGCGACCGGCACGCCGTCAGGCGTGGGCAACGGACGCAAGCCGCCCGTATACCTGAAGCCCGGCGACACGGTTGCCATCGAAATCGAGGGTATCGGCACGCTCGTGACGCCGATCGAGTAGCTGCCGGTTCCCATGGCAATACATCGGAAATGAAAGATGAACGATGACAGAAGCCTGAAATGCCAAAGCATAACGGTTTGCGTTTTCGGCACGATCTGCGTCGCTGTGCATACCTGATAATGATGAAGATGAATCTTCCAGTTCGTTTGCCGGGGGTTCTGATCTTGCTTTGCGTCGGATCCCATTCGAGCGCGGAACTGCAGCCGCCAGAGTACATACAGTTTTCACCGCTTGCCACGATGGGTGCCGTGTACTTCCCGGACCCCGAAGTTCACCCGAATCCCCACGTCGCCGTCGTCAACATGCATCGCACCGAGAATCGGCTGGCGCATATCTCGATGAGGGAGATGGCAAGCCGCGGCTTCGTGATCCTGGGCATGAATCCGCGCTGCCAGAACAACGAGGCGATGTGTGCGCCGTGGGAGAACAATGCGCTCGACGTCAAGCAGGGCATCGAATACGTCCGCCGCATTCCCGGCATCAAGAAAGTCATCCTGATGGGCGGCAGCGGTGGTGGGCCAACGATGAGTTTCTACCAGGCCGTCGCCGAGAACGGTGTCGCGTTCTGTCAACAGCCGCAAAAACTGACGAAATGTCCGGACGAACTCGCGAACCTGCCGCGCGCCGATGGCATTGTGTTCAGGGATGCGCATCTCGGCAACGCTGTCAATGCGCTACGCAGCCTGAATCCCGTCGTGCGAAATGATCGGGATATCATGGATCGCAACGCTGTGCCGACAATCGATACGGCGCTCGATCCTTTCGATCCAAAGAACGGCTACAACCCGGACGGCGCATCGATCTACAGCGAGGAGTTTAAAGAGAAGTATTTTCGGGCGCAGTCGGCACGGATGAACCGGCTTATCGATATCGCTCTCGAACGCATGCAAAAAATCGACGCCGGTACCTATCGGTACCCGGACGATGATGCATTCATCATCCCCAGAAGCGATAACGCCCGGCTGATGCGTCTCGATCCGAGCATCGATCACGCCACCATCAAACCCAGAAAACTGATCAGGGACGACGGCGAGATCGAGGACTGCTGCATCGTCGAAAGCGTGCGACCGGTGAGCGCGTCACCGGAAGAGAATGCGTCATTCTGGGGTGGCACCCGTATGCTGACATTGCGTTCCTTCCTCAGCACACGCGCAATTCGTTCGACGCACGCGATGACCGGGATCGACTGGTGTTCGAGCAACAACTCGACGGTCTGCAATGTCCAGCACATATCCGTGCCGGTGCTGATTACCGCGATGGGTGGGCACTATTTCCTGCGCAACAGCGAAATCTTCTACGAACTGGCCGCCAGCGACGACAAGGACTTCGTCGTTGTCGAGGGTGCGGTACACGGTATTACGCCGTGCACGAAATGTGTACCGGGCGGGTACGACGGCCGCTACGATAATTCGGTCAAAAACTTTTTTGACTACGTCGCGGACTGGATCAACGAGCGTTATTGACCTCGGCTCAACGCCGTCACCGAAAGTCTAGCCATCGGACAGCGCTGCTCTGACCCGGTCTCTCGTGAACGGCACACGACGCAAGCGCACGCCCGTGGCATCGAAGAACGCGTTCGCGATCGCGGGCGGCGTAACGCGGGTGGTGGGCTCGCCCGCACCGCGAGGACCCAGTTCGGGGCGATTGATCTGTCTGATCTTGATCTCGAGCGGCGCGTCGACGGCGTCGAGTATCGGATACGAAACCCAATCGTCCGATGTGACCATATTGCGATCGAACTTCACTTCCTCGAACAATGTTCGGCTCGTTGCCTGCACGAGGTTGCCTTCGATCGTGCGGTCCAGCGTAAACGGGTTTACAACAAGACCATGATCGGCGCCGACATACATGCGCCGCACCCACACTCGGCCGGTTTTGGCGTTGACCTCGACTTCGGCGACTACTGCGTTGACGGAGCCGTTGCGTTGCGCATAAGCGATACCGTGACCGATGTAGTTGCCGCTGCTGTCGCGCTTCCGGCGTGGTGCGGTATGCGCCTGCCAGCCGGCGAGTTGCGCCGCCGCGCTCAGCACGGCCGCATCGCGCTCGTCGCGGACGCGCTCGAGACGGAAGGCGAGCGGGTCTTTGCCTGTCGCATAGGCTATCTCGTCGATGAACGACTCGGCCGCAAAATGCACTTCCGGTCCGTACGGATCGCGGAAGTGTGCCGTGCGCAGCGGTGAGGCCTGT
>JAOTVR010000062.1 GCA_029863305.1 Gammaproteobacteria bacterium
ACAGGTCGGCGCTGACGATACGCATCGGTTCGACGGCCAGCACGCCGGGCAGGTGTTCGAAGTCGTGCAGAATTGTTTCGGCTTGCGGCTCGGCGAGGCCGATCGTCGCATCCTGGTGCTGGGCGTGGAAGAAGTAACTCTGCCCCAGATAATTGAGCGCATCGTTCCACTGCATCGCCAGGACCAGCAGGCCGACAGATGCAGCGACGCCGAGTGTCGTCAGCGCAGAGCGCAGCGGCGCGCGCAGTATATTGCGTACGATGATTCTGGAGCCCTGATCGAGCCAACGCGCGGCTCGCGTGTCCCAAAGGCGCATGCGCCGGAAGGCTGCCGGTGCCGGCGGCTGCATGGCCTGCGCCGGCGGCAGCCCGGTCGCCTGTTGCACCGCTCCCGCGGAACCGAGCAGCGCCGACAAAAGGCTCACGCTGACCGCTATCGCCATCGCGGACGTACTCGGCCGGTACAAGAGCAATGGAAAGCGGAACAGGTCGGTGTACATCTCCGTGTTCATGCGACCGAGCCAGCTACCGGCCGCAATGCCAATCACACTGCCAACGAAGACGATACCGATTACGAACTTTGCGTAATGCAGACCCACCTCGACGTTTGAGTAACCGAAGGCTTTCATGAGCCCGATCTGCCCGCGCTCTGTCGCTATGAGCCGTGCCATGATCATGTTGGTGAGGAATGCAGCGACGATCAGGAAGATTGTCGGCAGGATCATCGACATCGTCTTGAGTTGCTCCATCTCGTTCATCACGAACCAGTTCGAGAGCTGGTCTTTTCGGGCAATTGCTCCCACTCCGCCGTATCGCTCGAGCACACGATCGAGTTGAGAAATGACCTGCCCTGCGTCCGCGCTGCGCTCGAGAACCAGCGAGACGTTGTTGAACGCACCCTTGAGGTCGTACGCTGCCGCGAGCGCCTCATGCCCCATCCAGAGAATGCCGAAGCGCCTGTCATCGGGCATCAGGGCACCCGGACCCAGCGCATACACGAACTCAGGCGACAGCGCTGTCCCGACGACGCGCAGCTCGCGGCGGTGACCGTCGATTACCGCCACGATTTCCTCGCCGTTGCTAAGATCGTGCGCTTCGGCGAACGGCTCATTGAGCACGACCTCGTCAGTAGCGCCATGCTCAGGCAGGCGGCCGCTGCGCAGCGCGAGCTGGTTCAGTATCGGCTGGCGCCCTTCCGGCAGGGAAACGAACCGGCCCATCACGGGTTCGGCGAAGCCCTCGATATCGAGCGTTGCGTACTGTGACACCCGGGTCTGCACGGTGCGCACACCGGGGATCGAGGCGATACGTTGCTCGACGCTGTCGGGTGCACGCTTGACCGACGCGAACACATCGCCGAACCGGTAACGTTCGTAGTAGGCCGCTGTCGTTTCGTCGAGTGCTTCGAGCGTCGACAGGGACATGATAAGCGCGGCGATGCCCGCTGCAACGACCACACCGATGGCCAACACCTGCCCACGCAGATGCCACAGGTCACGCAGCACTTTGCGGTCTATCGCGCGCATCACCAGGCCAGCTCCGCCAGAGGCCGGCGCATGGCGTTTTCCTCAATGCTGGCAATCGTGCCATCGGCGATGTGGAGGACGCGATCGGCCATCGAGCCGATGACCGTGTTGTGGGTGATGACAGCCGTGGTGGTACCGAGTTCACGGTTAACCTGGTCGATGGCCTCGAGCACGAGCAGACCCGTCTTGCTGTCGAGGGCACCGGTTGGTTCATCGCAGAGCAGTATCTCCGGCTGCTTGGCGATTGCCCGGGCAATCGCCACGCGCTGTTGTTCGCCGCCAGAGAGCTGCGCGGGAAAATGATGGACGCGCTCGCCCAGGCCCACGATTTCCAGTGCCTCGACCGGATCGAGCGGGCGATTTGCGATCTCCGTGACCAGCGCCACGTTTTCCTCGGCCGTCAGGCTCGGAATGAGGTTATAGAACTGGAATACGAAGCCGACATGCTCACGCCTGAAGCGCGTCAGCTCCGACTCGTCGGCGCCACTAAGCTGGTGATCACGGAACCGCAGCTTGCCCGAGGTGGCCGTGTCAAGCCCGCCGATAATATTCAGCAGAGTCGACTTGCCCGATCCGGACGGGCCCAACATGACGACGAGCTCGCCCTCGTAAAGGTCGAGACTGGCGCCCCGCAATGCGTGGACATCGACCTCGCCCGTTCGATAGATCTTGGTAATGTTCCGAGCCATCAATGTGCTGACCATGGCGGGTCTCCGCGCGATTCACAGCCATTGCACTCCAGAGTCGCGCGTATCTCAATCCGCAAAACCCCTCATGAGAGCAAGAGCCTGCCGGGTTCGTTTGTGGCGCGTCGTCCCTTGCTGACGCGGTATAATCTTCTTTCCTGGCGCAGACGTGCACACGACGTTGCGCTAATTGGTAACTTGCCAATACTGCGATGACAACCGTTACACCAGATGCTCACGGGGTCGCTGTCATTCTTCTGATTGTCACGGCGTTGTTCCTGTTTACCCGTGATCGCATGCCGCTCGAATCCACGAGTCTCGCCGTAATCATCGTGCTGGTCTTGGGCTTCCATGCGTTTCCCTACGAAGTCGACGGCGTGCCGCTCGACCCGGCCCAGTTCTTCATGGGATTCGGCAACGAAGCATTGATCACGATTTGCTCGCTCATCGTAATCGGAAAAGCGCTGGAGACGACGGGCGCTCTTCAGCCGGTAGCCAGGCTTGCGAGCAACATGTGGTTCAAGCGACCGAGGCTGGCATTGCTGATGATGCTCGTATCGGTCTTCGTGCTCAGCGCATGCATGAACGACACACCAATCGTTGTGCTGATGATTCCGATCCTTATCGGTATTTCATCGCGCACGAATCTGCCGGCGTCGAGGTTCCTGCTGCCTATGGGACTTGCAACGATCATAGGCGGCATGTGCACGACTATTGGTACCTCGACAAATCTGCTGGTCGTAGGAATTACCCGCGATCTCGGCGTCGCCGACATTGGCATATTCGACTTCGCGCTTCCGGCGGTCCTGGTGGGCGCGGTCGGCCTGATCTTTGTCTGGCTGATTGTGCCGCGGCTGTTGCCGGATCGTGTCCGCCCGATAACCGATACCCGGCCGCGTAAATTCGATGCCCAACTCACTGTTCGTGAGGACGGATTTGCTGCCGGCAAGACGCTCAAGGACGTGCTCGACAAGACTGAAGGTGACATGCACGTGGAGCAGATTAAACGTGGCGAATCGCTCATCCTCATGAAATTGCCGCTTGTAAAACTGCAACCGGGAGATCATTTGCTGGTGAAAGACACACCGGAAAATCTGAAGCGGTTCGAGCGCTTGATAGGCGCGAGTCTTTACGATGAGTCAGACAGTGAAGATACGGCTGACGCTGAGACGCTGCCAAAGGGGCGCGACCAGCAGGTAGCACAAATTGTCGTGACGCGGGATTCCCCACTGTATGGCCAGTCCCTGCCAGACATTCATTTCATTGCCTTTTTCGGCCTGGTTCCGCTCGCGGTGCACTGTGCAAGGGAGCCCGGAGAGAAAGAGGTTGCGAATCTGAATCAGGTTCGCCTGCGCGAGGGCGACGTGGTATTGGTGCAGGGCAGCCGGGCCGCCCTCGATGCCATCAAGGCCAGCAACAGGATGCTGGTTCTCGACGACACCACGGATTTACCGAGAGCACATCGAGCGAAGCGTTCTCTCGTGGTGCTGGCTATGGTTATAGGGTTCGCGGCACTGGGCTTGCTACCGATTTCCATCACCGCGATTATCGGCGTCGGCCTGATGATCGCACTGGGATGTTTGTCATGGCGGGATGTCGGCCGATCGCTTCCGGTGGCGGTCATCATGCTCATTGTCGCCAGCCTGGCCCTGGGCAAGGCATTGGTCGACACGGGCATGGCGGAGTACCTGGCGGCGACCTTTGTGGCTGCCACCGGCAACCTGCCGGCCGCGGTGGTCCTCAGTGCCTTCATCCTGATCATGGCCGTGCTGACGAACATCGTATCGAATAATGCGGCTGCCGTGATCGGCACACCGATAGCGATCTCCGCTGCGCAGCAAATGGGCGTGGACCCGCTGCCGTTCGTGCTTGCCGTATTGTTCGGCGCCAACATGAGTTTCGCGACGCCTTTCGGTTATCAGACGAATTTGCTGATCCTGAGCGCCGGCGGATACCGGTTTTCGGACTTCCTCAAGGTTGGCATACCCCTCATTCTCATCTTGTGGCTCGGGTTCTCCATCGTCTTGCCGCTGCTCTATGGTATCTAGCGGGCTGTTCGTTCAGCAGATTCCCGGACGTATCGGTTCGCGTTCTTCCAGGGTTGATGCTTTGGCCCGGAAACAGGTAAACGTATAATGCGAAACTAGCCTCCCTTCGGAAAGCCCATGCTGCTCTTCATCACCGCCGTAAGTGTTGTACTGGTCGTATCCTTCCTGTGCTCAATCTTCGAGTCGGTTCTGTTATCACTGACCAGGCCGCAGATCGAAATCCTCATGCAACGCGAGAAACGTGCCGGGCGACTGCTGTCACAGTTCAAGGAGAACATGGATGTGCCGATAGCGGCGATCCTGATTCTCAATACGGCTGCACATACGATTGGCGCCGCTGTTGCCGGCGCGAGTTACCAGGATGTCTTCGATACCAGCACCCTGTGGCTGTTCTCGATCATCTTCACGATCGCTGTACTCTTCTTTACGGAAATCATCCCCAAGACCCTGGGTGTCACCTATGCGCCAAAGCTGGCATCACCCGTCGCGCACGGCATCCGATGGCTGACGATGGTCTTGCGGCCGCTCGTCGCGCTGAGTGAGAAGGTCTCGCGGTCGCTGCGGGGCGATATCGAAATCCCGGTAACGACGTCCGAGGAAATTCGCCTGCTCGCGACGTTGGGGCGCAGCAAGGGTGCGGTCGGTGTCGATACGGCAGGTATGGTCGTGGGCGCAACACAGCTCAGATACCTGCACGCACATGACATCGTGCTGCCGCGCAATAAGGTGCGTTTCCTGTCTGGCGAAATGACTCGCAGAGAAGCGCTGGAGTTTGTCCGGCTGACCGGGCACAGTCGTTTTCCGTTCTCACAGACCCGTGATTTAAAAGACGTTTCCGGCGTGGTACTCGCAAAAGACCTGCTGTACTGGCTACTGCACCACGACGAAGCCAACATCGACTGGGGCAGCCTGACAAAAGAAGCGCTGATCGTCCCGCCGAGCCTTCCGCTGATACAACTGCTACGCACGTTTCAGGACAAGCGCCGCCACCTTGCAATCATCGTCGACGAGTATGGCACCGTGGAGGGCATCGCAACGCTGGAAGATGTGCTGGAGGAAATCGTCGGCGACATTTTCGACGAGAGCGATCTGCCGATGCGCGAGTTACATGAGCTGGCCGATGGATCGTTAATCGTTCGCGGAAGGATCGACCTGCGCAAGCTGAGCGGGAAGCTCGCCATAGCCTGGGACCCGAAGATTGGAGCATCCACGATCGGTGGCTTCGTAACCGAAAAGCTCGAGCGAATTCCGCAGGCCGGCGACGTGATCAGCTGGAAGGGCTATCAGATCGAGGTGCTGCGGGCCGACAAGCGCCGCGCCAAGCTGCTTCGCATCCGCAGGAAATGACCAACTCGCAGGAACTGCTGCAGAATATTGCTGCGCGTCGCGCGCATCGCTTTGCGAATACGGATTTCGGTCGAACTGCTCGCGGCGCAGGAACTGGCTATCTCCATCGCCATCTCGTCGAGGTGCCTTATGATCAGTCGCCCGATGTCCCCTATTCACCCGCCGGATCGTAGATCACCGGACTGCCCAACTCGTTGAGCCGGAACAGCGCAAACGCACGCTCTCCGTTGTAGTCGAGCACGCGGAGATCGTCGGTCTCATGCAGATCGTTGAGGACAGTGGCGAAGTGGCCGCCATAGCGTTCTTTCGCGAGATCCAGCGGTAACTCGTAGGCCAGGAATCGCTCAATTCCTTTGGCGCGGAGCTTTTCCAGCAGCACGTTGTCGGTCACCGATTCGTGGGAGGTGAGAATGACGATGGGCCCGCTTCCGGTAAACAGCATTGCAACTTTCATGACCGTACCTCTCGCTCTGTCTCCGAGAATAGGAGTCGTATTCAATGTATCTGTCCGATCACGACGGCTTCAATATGCAGATTCCGAAGGCACCCAGTTGTTGCAGACCGGGTCTTGACGAGGACGCGCGCCAGCTACGCCGGCTCAACTCGTTGAATAGTCCATGACATTCAGAAACTCCTCCGGTAACAGACTGGTCGCCAACATGACGCGATTAATATCGAGATGGTCCTGCCAGCTTTGGGTCTTCTGATGTTCGCCCTGTAACCAGAAGCGCTCGATAGTTTCTCCGACGGACGAAAACTTCGTCATGGCCTCGATGTCGCGCCCGAGGCTCTCCGCAAAATGACCAGGGTATTGCGCCACGAGACTGGCCATCCCGGGCGCTGCCTTCAGTCCGATAGAGAGGCCCAGCTCGCGAAACGCGAGCCGGTATTGCGCCGGATCCTGCAAACGCGCGGATTGCACGAAGGCGTCGAGACTCACTGCACTTGCCTGTCCCAGTTCCGTCACGAAATCCACATTCTGAAGGTGGCCCGCGGCGCACAGCTGCATCGCACGATAGGTGTCGAACAACAGGCCGCCCAGTCCGAGCGGATCGTCGGTATGCCAGCGCTGGCCTTCGATCATGGCGGCCGTTTCGGCAATTTCCCCGCCCAGGGCCGGAAGCGCATCGCGCCGGCCGCTCCTCTGCAGGCAGGCAGCGATTTCATGGTAGGTGATATAGGCGTCGAGCGGATCGTGCAGACCACTCGACGGCACCAATGGGTATGCAAGATCGATGCTCATTTTCCAGCGCAGGCGCTTCCGCGTGTCGCCAGGAACGGCGAATGCAAATTTCGCCTGAGCGACCTTTGCAAGTTCCAGTGCCCAGCGGGAAAACTTCGAGGGGTTGGTCACGGCACTGGCGCGGCAGAGCGCATGCATCCATTTGGTCAGGTAGTGGAAGTACTGCCCATCCCGGTCCCACTCAAGCCGCTCGTCAAATGCATCATGGCGGCCCCGCTCATTCAGGTGTTTGCCAATGCGAAGTCCGGCGACGGTCGGGTGGTTGCCGCCCTCCTCGTCCCGAAGGCCACTGATCCAGCCACTCCGCGGATCGTCCGCCCGGTGTTTGCCAAGCACCGCGTGCACCTGATCGATGAGACTCAGCGCGAGGCGCAGGTATGTCTCATCTCGCGTCCGGCGATACAGGCTCAGGAAATTGCAGACAGCATGAGCGTCTGTCCATAGATACCGTCGTGGGGGATTTCTCGATGAGGAGACACCGGTCTGCTCGGCAAACGCGAGCATGATGCCGCGCGCTTCGGTCGTGGTCGGTGCGTCATTCGTCTGCATTTGACCGGCGGGCTCAAAGCCCGAACGGGTAGGTGTCAGGGACACCATGGAGTTCGGCCGTCGTGAGCGGCGTAAGCGCTGAACTTTCGTCGACCCAGATGTACTCGTCGAACTGGCGTGGCAGAATTGCCTCGAAATAATGGCTCTCGAGTTCCGTCTCCGGTCGGTAGATCACGCCGATGGCGCGCTCCAGGCGCGGTTGCGCGAGTTCACCGACGACCTCCAGATTCTGGTTGTGGCGCAGTGGCAAAATCAACCCGGCTCTCCCGGTCAGGTGGAACAGCCGCTCATAACTCTGCGCATGAGAAGGACGGACCTCTTTAATCTCCATGGGGCCGTCCCAGCTTGAAGCGGCCGCAACGGTGCCGCGATCCGTCCCGAAACCGATGCAGCAGGACTGTTCGCCAAAGGCCCGGCGGCAGAGCTGTCCGATGTTGTGCTCGCCGCGTGCAGACATCTCCGTAGCGGAGGCATCGCCAATATGCGAGTTATGGGCCCATACCACAGCTTTTGAGTCAGGTCCGTGCGCGTCGAGAACGCGGTTCAGTGTTTCGAACATGTGGCTGTCGCGGAGGTTCCACGACGCTCGCGACCCGTAATACATGATCCGGTAATAGCGTTCGGCATTGGCGACCAGAAGCGCGTTTTGTGCGGCATCGAGGAAGCGCTCACCGTCGGCGTGTGCGTATTCCTGACGCTTTCGATAAAGGTCCCGGAGCATCATCGCGACGTCCTGCTCGCAGTCGCGATACGCCCCGGTCAGTGCCGCATGTCCATAGGCAGCCGGGTCCGTTTCCCAGGGACTGAGACAGCCATACCGCCAGCGCGCGATCTCGGCGAGATCCGGATCGACGTCCTCGAGATAGCCGATCACGGCGCGCGCCGAATTATAGAGGCTGTAGAGATCAAGTCCGTAGAACCCTGTCCGCCGGGCTACTGCAAATGGCCTGTTGTACTCATGCAGCCAGTCGACAAAGTCTCGTACTTCCACATTGCGCCACATCCACGTGGGGAACCGGGCGAAGGCCGACCAATCGGAGGCTGGCAAATCCTGATGTCGCACATAGTGGTCGATCTGTGCCGCGTCGGGCCAGTCCGCCTCGATGGCCACAATGGTAAAACCCTTGTCTGCAATAAGCCGCCGCGTGATCGCTGCCCGGATTCGATGAAACTCGGACGTGCCATGGCTTGCTTCGCCGACCAGCACGACGCGGGCATCCCCGATACGTCTTACCAGCGACGTGACGGCTGCCTCCTCGGGCACCTCGAAGGATTGACTGTTACGCAGGATCAGGCTCGGCAGGGTCTGGCTCACAGCAGGTGTGGTACGGATCAGCCTGGGGCTGGTCACCTCACTGTCTGTCTCCCCGACCTCCCAGCCTTGTTCCCCAATGAGCGGTACAAAGCGAACATCGGCGAGATCTTCGCGTTCGAAGGTTCCGCTCACGCCGCGCGTTATGCGAACCAGTTCCTGAGCGCGTTTGTTCGAACCGACGGGAATGACCATGCGCCCACCCGCGGCAAGCTGCTCTTTCAGGCTTTCAGGAACGATCGGTGCACCTGCGGAAACCAGGATCGCATCGAAAGGCGCATGCGCTTCCCAGCCGCGAGTGCCATCCGCATTGAGTATGTGGACGTTGTTATAACCCTCGGCATAAAGGCGGGCCTCGGCCTGATCAGCCAGTTCCGTGATGCGCTCGATGGCAAAGACCTCTTTGGCCAGCTCGGCGAGCACTGCGGCCGCGTATCCGGACCCGGCACCAACTTCAAGTACTTTGTCTCCGGGCCGTATCGCCAATGCCTCGATCATGTACGCGACAACATACGGCTGGGAAATGGTTTGACCGGCGCCGATGGGAAGCGGCGTATCGCCGTAGGCAAGCTCACGCACCGCGGCGGGCACGAAAGCCTCGCGCCGGACGGTACGCATGGCTTTAAGCACCCGCTTGTCGCATACACCACGTGCAGCGATCTGATCCGCAACCATGCGTTCGCGCTGACTCGCAAACTCAACCACGGAACTTCCTCGCGGCGGCCACGACCCTGAAACTACTCCGGAAACTGAACCTCGAACATCAGGGCAACTGCGTATTTGGGAGGCTCCCGTATTCAAACACGCTTGCCCACAGCATGTCGGATCTTGACTACATGCGTTTCGGTATCCACCAGGCGCATCGCGGCTGGCTGGAAACCTCCGACGTCATAAAACGCATTGCCGTTACGCACGCTGCAGGAGCTTTTCTTGCGCCGCGGACCGCCAAGCATTACATCGTCGCTCAGCCTTTGATGCAGACCAGTGGCTCGAGCCGAGCGACCTTGCGGGCCAGGTCGGCGCGTTCGGCGATATCGACCACACGATTCACGTCCTTGTAAGCCATCGGCGCCTCCTCGGCCACACCTCGTGAGGAAGGGCTGCGAATGACGATGCCGCGAACAGCCAATTCATCGACAATTTGTCGACCGTGGAATTGGCGGCGCGCCTTCCGCCGGCTCATTGACCGCCCGGCGCCGTGGCAAGCCGAACTCAGCGCGGCCGTTTCGCTCTCCGCCGTGCCCGCTAATATGTAAGAGCCGGTGCCCATCGAACCGCCAATCAATACGGGTTGTCCCACCGGTCGCAGACCCGGCTCGAGATCCGGATTGCCGGGCCCGAACGCCCGTGTCGCTCCTTTGCGATGGACGTGAAATTCCTTCTCCTCACCCTCGATAACGTGCCGCTCGACCTTACAGATGTTGTGTGAAACGTCATACAACATCGTCAACCGGGCATCGGGCAACAATCGCTCGAACGCTTGCCGTGTGAGATGGGTAAGAATCTGACGATTCGCGAGCGCGCAATTCATCGCTGCGCGCATGGCGCCAAGATAGCGTTGACCAAGTGTTGACAGGATCGGCGCACACGCCAGTTCGCGGTCGGGCAACTCGAGACCGAATTCCGTTGCCGCCAACACCATCTCGCGCAGATAATCCGTACCAATCTGGTGGCCCAGGCCGCGCGATCCGCAATGTATGCTGACGACGATATCATCCTGTGCCAGCCCATAAGCGGCCGCTATGGCGACATCAAACACCTCGGCGACACGCTGGATCTCGAGATAATGATTGCCGGAGCCAAGCGTGCCCATCTCGCGCCGCTGTCGTTTCTTGGCACGCTCGGAAACCGCTTCCGGTCTTGCGTCTGCGACGCAACCGCGTTCTTCCGTTCTGTCGAGATCTTCTTCGATGCCATAGCCTTGTTCCACGGCCCATGCCGCACCACCTCGCAGCATCGCATCCATCTGAGCATTTGAGAGACGAATTGCGCCTTCGCTGCCGACACCGACGGGAATGTCCGCGTACAGTGCATCTGCGAGCTCGAATTTCAGAGGCTCCAGCTGCGCCGTAGTCAGTTTCGTGTGAAGCGTGCGTACGCCGCAGGAGATGTCGAAACCGACCCCACCGGCGGACACGACCCCGGCTGCCTCTGCGTCGAATGCCGCCACACCACCGATCGGAAAGCCGTAACCCCAATGCGCGTCGGGCATCGCATAGACCGGTCCGACAAGGCCCGGCAGAAGCGTAACGTTACGAAGCTGCTCGTATACCTTGTCGTCCATCTGCAGAATCTGCTCTCGATCGCCGAAGATCACGCCGGGCACATTCATCGAGCCATCGACCGGAATCTGCCAGCGATACTCATCGGTACGTTCAAGCCTGTTCAGATCCATCGTTGCCTGCTCCTACACATCCACGACACACTGCGCATGCCAATTGCCGGACGAGTCCTGTTTGACTGACAGCGCCGTGTAAGTCGCTCCCTTGATTTCGACGACAGGAAGGTGACGCGCACGATCCACGGCTTCGCCTTCGACGAGCGCATCAAGTTTGTGTCCGTCGAGCGTCACGCGCCAATTCCCGAATAGCATGCGTCGGGTTGCCATTTCGTAGATCAAGGCGTTTAGCCAATCAACCAGCAGCAGCGCATCGTCCGGTGCCTCGCACTGAATCTCGATCTGTTGCTCCGGGCGAACGGACGCGGGATCTGTAACGACTGCTGTCAAGGCTTCGCCCATGGCCTCGAACAGGCTTTCGCGAGAGGGTGCTCTGGCGCGAAGGCCTATATCCGCGTCGTGCTCGATATGGCTCCAGCTCAGATTCTGCATCCTTCCGTCATGGTGATGGGTTGCCGGTGGCGTGTAAATAAGCAGTAGTCCATACAACAAGGCGACCCGCGCTGTCCGGTCCATCCACGTAATCATCCAACACCCGGCGTGGGTCTTCCACGGCTTCGGCAAGCTGTACGCAGATGGTCGGGTTGCAAGCGCTGAACGAGGTCGGCGGTAACGGCTTGCATGGAGTCGGTCGCGGAAAATAAATCGAGTTGCGCCGAGTAGCCCGTCCGACCGCCAAGTATTTCCCTGACCAACCTGAGGCCCTTGCTCTCGCCGATCTCTTCTGCGATCGGATCGCATAGCGCGATGAGGTCATCGATCAAACCGCGTACAGGTCGATATCGTCCCTGCTCGTCATAAATATAGTCCGAGTCGATGCCGGTCCGACTTGCGCGGTAGTGGTTTTCCCGCTCGACCCAGACAGGCAGTTGCGCCGGCAATATCCGGCGTACCTCGCCATCCGTCGTACGTGCCATGCAAACAGCCAATGCACGCACAAAAGCCGAGAGAGCGTGCACATTCTGCAGGTCGGATGCGGCGTCCATGGCCCGAATCTCCAGCGTGCCGAAATCGGGATGGGGCCGAATATCCCAGTGGATGTCCTTGAAATTCTCGATCGTTCCGGACCTGATCGCGGCGTGATAAAACCGCTCAAAATCCGCCCAGCTGTCAAAGGAAACAGGTCGCCCGTAAGTTGGGGACGCCGCGAGAATACGGTGTCGGTAGGCCGCGTGCCCGGTCTTGTGGCCACGCCAGAATGGCGAGTTGGCGGAAAGCGCAATGAACGCCGGCAGTGCCGGTATCAGGCGCGACATCGCGCGCATCGCATCATCTCCGGAAGGCATGCCGATATGTACATGCGTGCCGAACGTGATCTGCGTGTGTGCGAGGATGCCGCGGGACTCTTCCAAACGCATATACCGCGGAATTGGCGTTATGAGTGCAAGGCGTCGGCAAAATGGATGTGTGCCGGCACCGCACGCAGTCATGTCGAGTTCCTCGCAGCGCTGCAGGACTTTGGACAAGGTCGCGCCGACATGACGAACTGCATCGTCGCTCGTGTCCGAGACCGGGCTTGTCAGCTCGACGCAGGACTGCACAAATTCCGGTTTGACGAACGTGCCGCTGGGATAAAGCTCCATGAGCGGCATGATGCCGGGTCGAAGATCGAGCGTTTCAGCGTCCAGCAGCTGAAGTTCCCATTCGATGCCAACGGTTGGGTTTGCACAGCGCTCAAACTCCATGAGACTAAGCCCCGATGCTTTCTTGCGCTGTCCGGGCCACCTGATCATAGAAGCGCGCGCCGACCGCAAGCGCTTTCTCGTCAATGTCAAATGCAGGACTGTGCAGCGGCACGGGCTCCCAACTTTCTTCGCGAGCGCCGAAACGCACGAATGCGCCCGGTACGTGATTCAGGTAGAAGGAAAAGTCTTCTGATCCCATGCTGGGATACTCCGAACCTACTACGTTGTCGGCGCCGACCACCCGGCTCGCCGCCGCTCGCGCGATCGCCGCGCCGACGGGGTCGTTGACGACCGGTGGGTATCCCGCGCTGAAGTCGACGTTAATCTTCGCATTGTGCAGTTCGGCGGCAGCACGAATCATTCTTTCAATGCCATGCAGGATATGTTGTCGAACCTCCGGTCTGGAAGTTCGGATCGATCCTTCCAGCGTCGCTTCTTCAGCGATTACGTTCGGCGCCGAACCTGCGTGAATCTTGCCGATCGTCACAACGGTGGGATGAAAAGGATTGGTCTCCCGCGACACCAGTGTCTGTAAAGCAGTAATGAGGAATCCGCTGATGACGACTGCGTCCACGGCCTCGTGCGGTCTTGCGCCGTGTCCTCCCCTGCCGCGGATGTGGATCGAGAAACGATCCGACTGCGCCGTGACCACGCCATCGCGAACCATGATCTGGCCGGTGTGATACTCGTGGGTCACATGACCCGCGAAGATTGCTGCGACGTTGCGCAACGCGCCGTCCGCGATCGCAGTCCTCGCGCCGCCGCCGCTCTCCTCGGCCGGTTGGAAAATCAGCCGGACCGGACCTGGTGGCAAGTCGTTACAGAGCAGCTCCGCGGCACCAATCACCATCGCCATATGCGCACCGTGCCCACAGGCATGCATCTTTCCCGGATGCACCGACGCGTACGCGACGCCCGTCGTCTCGTCACCTGGCAGCGCATCCATTTCCGCACGAAGACCGATGACGGGCCGGGTGGCATCCAGTCCTTCGATGTGGCCAATGACGGCATGACCGACGCCGGCATAGTCGCAAGCTATATTGAGGCGTTCGAGTTCATTGATAATCCGCTGTGCGGTATCTGCCTCTTCGAACGCGAGTTCCGGATGCTGGTGAAACCAGCGCCGCAGCACGACCAGCCTGCTGAACAACTCGTCGCTAAGACACTGTGTCATTTCAGAAACCGCTGCGCCTGCAAGCGTGTTCATGTCGTTTGAACAAATGTTGTGCTTGGCCGCCTGTATTTTACAGCAAATCCGTGGCCGTACCCCAAAGCGGACATTAGGTACATTCCCCACTTGAAGCCGGCAGGATCCGGCAGGATCTAATACCTGACAGGTCGACGGCGCGGCACCTGGGGTCTGCGCGGACTGATTGTTGTGGTCTCGACTCCGTTGCCTCTCGAGCACAGATGGGCATTCTTGATCGGAGCTTGTAACGGTGCGTTCCAGAGCCAGTCATTGGCAGGAATCACAATGTCAGTCGGCGGACCCGAGACAAACTGAGTCGATGATTCCGGAATTGACCGCCTTGCCTCGAGATGCTGCACGGATCTACACTGGCACACAGGCATCGAACCATCGACCGTGCTGACCGTACTGGAGTATCAGACGTGCGAGCGCTTCACATCAAACTCACGGCGCTGTGTACACTGGCGTTGCTTGCTGCCTGCGACCAGGATCCCCGATCGAAAGGCGGCGTGTTCCTGCCACCGGGCGATGCAGCAAAGGGCGAGACCCAATTCGTGTCCCTGGGCTGCGTTAGCTGCCATACCGTGGTCGGTGCCGAATTGCCGGAGCCTGCCGCGGCCGGCCCTGTCCGCGTATTGCTCGGCAGCCGCACGGGCAGAAACATGTCCTACGGCGAGCTCGTCACATCGATAGTGAACCCGTCGCACAGGCTGGCATCCCGGTATCCAGAGGCAAGAGTTTCCGCGGAGGGCGAGTCCATCATGACGGCCTACAACGACGTGATGACCGTGACACAGCTGACGGATCTCGTCGCGTTCCTGCAAGCACACTACGAGAAGTCCGATCGCCCGGGTTACAGGTACCCTGTGTACACGTACGGTGACGACCCGTAGCGCTGACAGGTGAGTGCATCCGGCTGACGGAACGATAGAATGTCAATCGCACTGACGAAGCACAGGAGATTCAGATTCGGCATAGCAACTTGAACTGTACATAGAGCGTCGCGGCCCCTGGCGGACGGATGGAAAGCCCCGATGGGCCGGCGTTCGGCAACGTTTATCGTCACACGTTTGCACGAGGGGAAAACCATGCCTGCCCAGAAGCTTAGAGAATTTCTCGATGAACACGGTATTGAATACGTCACGATCACACACTCGCCCGCCTATACGACGCAGCGGACCGCGGAACTGACGCACATCCCGGGCAAGGAGCTGGCCAAAACGGTCATCGTCAAGCTGGACGATGAGTTCGCGATGGCAGTGCTGCCGGCCTCCTTCCGCATCGACCTCGACTATCTGAAGAGAGGCGTCGAGGCGGACGTCGTCGAGATCGCTTCGGAGTCGGAGTTCAAGAACCTGTTCCCGGACTGTGAAGTCGGCGCGATGCCACCGTTCGGCAACCTCTACGACATGGACGTTTACGTCGCCGAGAAGTTGGCCGAGGATGAGGAGATTGCGTTCAATGCGGGCTCCCACACCGAGTTGATCCGGATGGCTTACCAGGATTTCGAGAAGCTGGTATCGCCAAACGTGATCCGAATCACCTAGACGCGCCAGACACTATCGCGGATCGCAGGGTCGCTGGCCTGGCCAACTACCGCCGGGAAAAGCACTGTCAACGAAAATGATAGTATTCTGTCGTCTATGAGGAGGCCTTGAATTATGCCCTGCAAGTTCGTACAAGCAATGGACGGTGACGTGATCCTCGAACTGTGGACCGGTAGCGTTACGCTCGATGAGATGATGGCCCACAAGCAACGTCTGTTCGCTGATTCGTCGATCAAAGCAAGCGCATCTGTGTTGTCGGACTTCACGCGTGCCACATTTTCAGTCTCGCCCGAGGACGTAAAGAAGTTGGCTGAAATGGACAATGAACCCGGCGGCAAATCGACGATCGGTCGCTATGCGTTTCTGGTGGACTACGGTGTCTACGACGAGGCGCAACTCTTCGCCGAGCAGGTCAACAGGCATGGAAAGAGCGTCATCGTCTTCAATTCGCTGGATTTGGCTGCTACCTGGCTGGGCATGGACTATGCGACCGTGCGCGAACTTCTGGAGAGCATCGGCACGTAACCGTCACGCCATCGCGATCCCCCGCATCTGCGGTGGCGTCCAGGAGCCAGGAGCGAACGTCTTCGGTCAGCCGCCTACTTTGACTGTCGGGGATAAATCGGGGCAGGCCCGTGCTCCGTTTCCTCTGCCACCCCAGGTGTAAAAAGCGCATACATGGACACGATGAGAACCGGCACGGCAACTGGCAGAGCGATGACGATTCCAGCACTGCGCAAGAGGTCTTTATTACCTGCGCCAGAAATCGAACCCATGAACAACAAAAAGGCGACCGCTGCCGCAATGACGGTTACAACGACCCCGAAACTCGTGAAAAAGAATTTCTTACCACGACTGATTTTCAAGTTGACATCGTTCAGCCGCTTCTTCGTCCCGACCGCCAATAACCCAATACTGAGAAAGAAAATATCCGGGTACGAGAAAATCGCAGCCAGAGTACACAGCAGCAGTGCAGGCAAGATGAAATGAAGCAGATACGCTCGACGGTTTATTCTGCCTGTGGGTGATAGCCAATCGATAATGATCTGAATTGACTTAGGTAATGTCGACATGGCCGTTCACTGCGGTATTGTTTCCAGCACCATACACGGCCTGCAACATGAAAATTGTGATCAGCGTTCAGAATCAGCCTGTGTGAAGACAGTACTGGCCTGATTCATCGACGGGTCACCCGTTCGTCATCAGAATCGCCCACGGTTTTCCAGATACGTTCAGGCCCGACTCCGAAAAATAAAAACGGCGCCGAACAGGCTCAGCCTGACTGATCGTGCGGTACCTGGACCTCCTCAGACCGGGTCGCGACATTACCCGAGCCGTCCTCGGCCGTGGCATTGATCGTGTACAGGCGACCTTCGCCCGTTCCGCTGCGCTCGACGCGGACCCATACGTTGAAGCTGCCGTCGGGGTTCTGTTCCACGCTAAAGTCGGGCTCCGTGTTGCCATCGCCGATGCCGTTGACCGGCTCGTTGCTGGTCACCTCGACCGTCAATGCCGGTTCCGGGTCGCAGATGTCGCTTGCCGAGATGCCTGTGGCGACCAGCGCCATCTTGTGATTCGGCGGCCAGACCCTGGGCATGCTCAACGACAGCTCGATCTCGGGCGCTGTCGTATCCTCGACCGTGATGATCACCTGGTCCTCATGTGTTCGCCCGCAATGATCAGCGACGCGCAAGGTCAGCTCATGGATGCCGAGCTCGAGTAGCACGACGGGATTGACGCCGGTGGCAATCTCTTCGCCATCTTCGAGCCAGACATACTCGACGATCTCGGTGAACGCGGACGACGATGCGCTGCCATCGAGCGTCACCTGGGTTCCATCGTGGCCTTCGCATTCGACAGCCTGATCCGGCCCGGCGTCGGCAACCGGATTGATGGCCATAACTTCGATCTGGTTGATGTATGCCGTCGTCCTCTCGTTGCGGAAGGCGTCCGACCAGAAACCGGCAACGACCGTTTCGATCGCCGGTGCCAGGTAATCGACACCGCTGCGCAGCTGGCCTGGATCTTCGGGCAGCTTTTCCAGGATCATCGCACCCGGTAACTGCGCGGCTCTTGCGGTCACAATGCCGTCATTCGCGCCGCACAATTCGAGGACGTCCGACTCGGTATGGATGCGTCGATTGACCGAATCCAGGGGCGCCGGGTTGGCCTCGTCCGGCACGTAGGCCGCGTAGGCGTTCAGCGTGGGCACGCAACCCATCAACGCCATGATGGCGTCCTGGTGATCCGCCATGTACTGCTGGCGATCCTCGAACTTGTCACCGTCGAAGACGTCGAAGCCGCCGTATCGCGACTCGCAATCGTCTTCGGCTTCGATGGTCGGGGCCTCATCGATACCTGGCTGCCCAGGGTCCTCGGCATCACAACTGCCGTCGCCGGCAACGACCGGGAATGCGCCCTCGAAGAAGTTCGACGTCAGTGCGACCCAACCAGTGATCACCGGCCAGACGTCGCGGTTCACCGGCTCGCCGGGCGTTACCGTGTTTGTGGCCCGGTCGGCCTTGGGCTGCCGGTACTTGAGATCGGCCTCGTTGTCCAGGTTCACCAAGGCGTGCAAAACATCCAGGCCGCCCTTGCCGTGCGACACGATGGTGACGCCACGGCGGGGGGACCGGTTCAGTTCGTCCCGCAATATGCCGCTGACCGCATCGGCGTTGCACGCGATGACGGCCCGATCGCTGTCGAAGAGCGGTGTGCCGGACTCGTCGACGACGTCGTTCATATTCATGACAGCGCGTTGATCGGGATTGGTCGAGTCAGACAGGTGCGCCATCTGTGTCGAGAAGTACCGGTCCTTCAGGTCCGGGATGTCACTGAGCAGCTCGCGAAACCAGGGAGCCCCGGTGTAGCCGGGCACGAACAGAATCAGGGGCGGCTCGTCGGTCACCACGGACTGGAAGCCGCTCTTGACGCCCGCTTCCAGGGCACTCGCATTGTCGGATTCACCCCGGCCGCCCGAGCCACAGCCGGCTATCGGGCCGAGGATCGTGATGCCGCCGAATACACGAACGAAGTCGCGACGTGATGTCGACTGGATTGCGAGCGGGTCATTCCTGGGCGCACTTGGTCGCGCCCGATTCTTGTTATTTTTTGCCATGATCTTCTAATTCTTGGGCCGAGTTCACAATTTAGACCAAAAATGAACAGGCTGAAACCGGATCGGAAACCCCGGCATCGCGGCCCAGCATTTCCTCTTCAAATTTAAGGCCTTGCGAGAATGATGTGGCGATCGCCGACTTGTCATAATCCGTCGCGTCGGGCCCGCGTCGGACTATTTGCGCCGCTTGATGACGAAACTGACAAAGAGGGTGGGATTGTCGCTTCGCGACCGGGCATGCGGCTTTGCCGCAGCGCCCCTCGAACAGGATTCTCATCCTCAGAGACCATGGCCAGTTCCCGATTCCTGTCCCAAACCCGGTGACTAAACAGACAGTATCAACCCTGTCGCCATGACGTTATCCGCATGGTGAGACCGGTGGACAAACGTGCACAGGCTCGGCAAGCTGATAGTCTCGCTCGAGCATCTTTTGGGCCAACCGCGAGACGCAGCGAAGTGCGGCCAGGCCGCAGTGTGACAACACCCCGGAGAATGCTGTGACATATGAGACCAGCCTGTCGAAGCGGCCGCGATTGAGATTCTGGGGTTGGGGCTACGAATCTGAAAGCCTGTCACCGGAAGAAGACAAACTCATTGAGTCGGTTGCGCATCAGTTTATGCCGGCAGGAACGGTCGAGGCAGCTCCCCCTTCGGTAGACGACTTTGACCTGCGCCCGCCGCGATTCCGTCCACCGGGCAAACTCGAAGGAATCCTCTCGGATACGCCTTTTGACCGTCTGGCGCATTGTTACGGGAAGTCCTACGCCGATATGGTACGGATGTATCTGCGACAAGCCGACAATGCGCCCGATTTCGTTGCATTTCCTCGCAACGAGGAAGACATTCGCCAGATATTCGAGTATGCCGGGCAAAATCAGGTGGCAGTCGTTCCATTCGGCGGCGGCACCAGCGTGTGCGGCGGCGTCGAGGCAGATGTTGGTGCGAGCTACGCGGGTGCCATCAGTCTCGACATGCAACATTTTGATCGCTTGCTGGACGTTGATGGCATCGGCCGGCGTGCCCGGTTTCAAGCAGGCATCCTGGGGCCGGACCTGGAACAAGCCCTCAAACCGCACGGCCTTACGCTGCGGCATTTTCCACAAAGTTTTGTGTTCTCGTCGCTGGGCGGCTGGATCGCCACGCGGGCAAGTGGACACTATGCCACACTGTACACGCACATCGACGATCTCGTTGAGGCCACTCGAATCGTGACACCGCAGGGCGTCATCCGCACGGCCGAACTACCGGGCTCCGGCGCTGGTCCATCGGCCGATCGCTTGATCCTCGGATCGGAAGGTGTACTGGGAGTCATCACGGAAGCGACGATGCGCCTGCAGCGCAGACCAAGGTGGCGTGCTAGCGCTACGGTTGCGTTCGGAAATATGGGACAAGGGACGGAAGCTGCACGGGCAATTTCGCAGGCCGGCCTCTTCCCCAGCAATTGCCGGCTGCTGGACGAGGCTGAAGTAACTTTGAACCGGATTGCGGAGCAGCCCTGTTCCCTGCTCGTCCTGGGATTCGAGTCTGCGGATCACTCCGTTGAGCCATGGATGCGGCGCGCGATCGAGATCGCTCGAGATCATGGCGGAGATGTGCCGGCTGACGGTGTCGTCTACAGTTCGAGTGATGCAGTGAGTCGCAGCGGCGAAGCCGGTTCGTGGAGGAATGCATTCATCCGCATGCCGTACTATCGTAACCGCCTGACAGCCCTCGGCATCATCGCCGACACGTTTGAGACTGCGGTGACCTGGGATCGGTTTCCGCGCTTCTACCAGGCGATTCGCAACGGCCTCGTGGCAGCGATAAAGGAGATTACCGGGCAAGACTGCGGATTCTCCTGCCGTTTTACACACGTGTATCCCGATGGTCCCGCGCCCTACTTCACCTTCTATGCCGTCGGCGATACCGGCGGCAACCTCCGAAATGCTCTGGACAAGTGGCGCGATATCAAGGTAGTCGCCAATCGACTGGTGGTCGAGTTCGGCGGAACCATTACGCATCACCATGCCGTCGGACGTGATCACCGTGCCGGCTATGAACAGCAGACTTCACCACTCTTTCGGGAAGCGCTGGCCGCTGCCAAAAGCGCCGTTGATCCACACGGCATAATGAATCCCGGTGTACTGATAGACCCGGCAAACCGGCACATCGGAATCACCGGCGCCCTGGCCGATAAATACCGCGTCGAAAAGCCTTAGGCCAGGATAGCGCTGCGTCGCTCGACCAGAATTCTGCATCCTCAACAGCACCCGGCGAAAAAAATAACACGTCGTCTTATTCAAGCACCGTTGGAAGTCGTGCGGCGCCGGCGCCATAGTGAGGCAATCGCTGCGCCTGCCAGTACCATCAGCAGGCCGGGCAGGATGTGCAAGGAAAGGATGTGTGCGGGTTCGTACATGCAGGCGAGTTGCATGTACAAGGCCGGCAGCATTCCGGCCGCCAGGCTGAGCGACATGGCGGTGCGAACAAACCGCAAAGGATACAACCGGCGAATAAGGAAGATACCGACGAGGATCGGCGGCAACGCGTATATCATCGTTTCGTAGTAGCAGTGACTGCGCTTGCCCACTATCGATGGTTCCAGCGCAGGGCTGAGCAGTCCAATCACGTACTGGGCCAGCCAAAGCGCCATCAGAACAAGACCGCCCGCGGCAAACTGTCGGGTCAGGGCAGCCGGAACAGCGGCACGGAAGGCCAGCAGGCTGGCCCACAGTATCGCTGCTGCGCCCAGCAAGGACTCCAGCAGAAAACGGGGTTCTGTGGCGAGCTGCGAGAAGGCGCCCGCGCGGGCCGGACCAAACACGTGGGTTGCCACGACCACATAAACCGCACTCAGTACGAACCAGGCCGTAGCCAGCGTATTGGCAGAAGGTGCCGGCGAAACAGGTGCCACAGCGCGGCTGAGATTGGCGATCAGCTCGTCGTATTTATTCATGGTCCTGCGCTCTCCGGCGACGTTGCGTTCTGGTTTGTTCTCCACAAGTCCCCGGGCGGCCGGGGCCGATCCACCATTCAGGGTGAATCCCACCACCAAATACGTTTGCCAACACAGAAAAGTTACCGGCGCGCCGGAAAAGACGATTCTCAGGCAGACAGCATGGCCTGGTCGAAACTGCTGCGCGTGGGAACGCTGGCGGTTCAGATTCCGGGCCACGGGGGAGCTTTGCGATCAGCGCGTCAAACCTGTTCATAGTTCATCCCTCGCCAGTGACTGCTGCAGCCTGCGGATGGCCCGGTGAACGCGTACTTTGACTGCACTTTCGGAAATGCCCAGCTTTTCTGCCGCTTCGGCAATGCTGTAACCGATGATTTTGGTCAAAACCAACACCTCTCTGTGCTGTGTCGACAGTGACGCGAGTAAACGACCTTCCGGAGACTCCATCTCGGATGAACTTTGATGGCCCGCCTGGGACAGAATCTCCTGTTCCATCTTGTAGTGATCGACGACCTTTTCTCGTGTGCGTTGCTTGCGCAGATTATCTATGGCCTTGTGGCGTACGATTGCAAACAGCCATGGCCGGAAAGGCCGTTGTGGATCATAGGTATGGCGGGCCTGATGAACTGCAATCAGGGCTTCCTGCACGCAATCTTCAATAAAGTGGTGGTCACCCAGGCGACTGCGCAGAAACTTTTGGATCACATTTGCCAGTTCTGTCAGCAGTTGCCGATAATCGGACTCGTCACCCGCCTGCGCACTCACCATCAGCGCTGACCATCGGTGTTCGTCAGATTCCTGCATCTGTATGCCACCACCTGGTTCACGTGGTTGGGCTGTCGACTCTGTCAGTAATGTCGCCAATCCCGGCCTTTACACTTTGATGATCCGGAATTACGGGGTCCGAGTAAAGCGCAAGAGCGGCTGACCCGTAACGCAAGGCCCGGTATCAAGATCCTCGCGAAGCCACTTCGTCTTCCGGAAAACCAACCTGTCGCTTCTGTCCAATCAAGATATTTTCCTGCCGATGTAACTTTCCGTGTCTGACCGACGTATTCGCTTCCACATGCGACGAGGGCTTGGCGAGCTGCCATCTGTTAACGGCAGTTTCGACAAGACACCGGAGCGGCTGTCTTGAGCGCGTTCTACATCCAGATTGGCCGCGAGCGAATTGAAATGACTGTTGTGTGAAATTTACCGGAGGTAATTATGAAGGAAAGAACCATTGCTGCCCTGTTCATCGGGGCGTTGAGCCTGCTGAGTACGCTGTCCGCACTGGCAGCCGTACCCGAATTTGGCACTGTCATCGAAGGCCAGAGCGTACCGGGCGTCGCTCTGGGGGATACGCGGGCGCAGGTCGAAGCTGCTTATGGCGAGCCAACACGCTGCCAGAGCGTCCAGAACCCCGGCGACGCGTCCTCGTGCACCTGGATCCTCGAGGACTACATTGGGCAAGGTGGCCAGGTTCAAAGTCAGGTTAACGTGGGTTACCGCGGCCCGGATGGCGGCAGCGCCAATAACCGCCCGAACGACGTCGCTGCGAGAATCTCATGGTTCGGAAACGATGGCTGGTTCACGACGACCGGAGTTAACGCACTCTTTGCGGTGAATAATCAAGACGCTGTCACTGAACTCTACCCGGACGCGATCATTTTCCGGCAGAGCCTGTTTGATACGCACATGACAGCCTATGAGGATGGGTTCTCGGTGTCCTGGCACACCGAATACCTGAATGGCTTTACGTCCGTCCGCATGTCCATCTTCGAGCCTCGCGATCCGCCACCGCCGCGCGAGCCCTCTGTCAATGTTTCGGAGATCAACATGGACCTCTACAAACGCCAGGTTCTCGGCGAGGTTAGAGTCCTGAATGATCTGAACTGGAGAGTGCGCGGAGCCGAGGTTTTTGCAACATGGACTTTGCCTGATGGATCGACCCGGTCTGTCGAGGGAACGACTGATAGTTTTGGGCTGGTCGTGTTTGTGGTTAATAAGGCCCGTAAGGGGACTTACACCCTCACCATTGACGATGTGGTAGTGGAGGATCACCCCTTTGATACCGAAGACAGCGTCTTGAGCGCCAGCATCTTTAAAAAGCGGTAGCGCCAATCCGATACCGAAATGCCATCGGCCAGCCGCTACTCAGCAACCAGGTGGCATGGCCGGTTGGACGTTTTGCACTCTTGCGTGAGGCAAAATGTTGGGGACATTCTGCATTTCTTTGTGGAAATGCAGAATGTCCCCATTTTGCTCCCCGCCTTCGGCGAACAACGAGAGCGTTACGGCAAAGCGGCCGAGTTGCAGAAGTATGCCGGCATTGCGCCGGTTACCGAACGCAGCGGCCAGTCGACCTGGATCCACTGGCGATGGCAATGCCCAAGCTTCTTGCGACAGACCATAGTTGAGTGGGCGGCACAGACAATCAACAAGTCCTACTGGTCTGGCTTGTACTATTATCAACAGAGAGCGAAAGGCTGCTCGCATCAGGCGGCTGTAAGAGCGCTGGCTTTCAAGTGGATCCGCATCCTGTATCGTTGCTGGGCTACTCGTACGCCTTATGATGAAGCCAAGTACCTCAAGGCATTACATGAACGTGGATCGCCCTTGCTCAAAATGGCAGAAGCTGCTTGAACGGATGACTCGGGGCGTGAAGCAGACAGACCGATATACCATACGGGCGTGAAATCCAACCCCGAACTATCTTAATTGCGCGCACCAAGGAGGCGAGAGATTGAGAACTGAGACTATGGCAATTCTAATCTGGCGATTCGTAGGCATGATTATCCTCCTATTCCCACTCTTTACGTTTCTGCATTACTTTTTCTTTCGCGGGGACGACGATTTGTTCATATATTCAATTTTGCTGCTGCCACTGGGTGTTTGCTTCATTTACTTCAGCAAGCAACTCGGATTATTTATATCAAAAGGTTTATAGCCTGATCGCAACACCCACTCATTGCTCTTAATTGCGTCTGCATTTGGCCGACTGCCACACTTAGAGGCGAACAGTATCGAGTGACTGCTCTTGGAAAAAGCAGACGCTCAATAGTGGGTCGCCGAGTTTTCGAGTTCCGAGTGACTCCTAAGCGTCGCATAGCCGCCGATCGCATATGTTGCGCTATAGTTTCCGCTGGCAACCCAAAGCGGAAATTGGTCCAATTGCGTGTTGTCTCCTCCCTCGGCAAATCGGCCCAGCGTCACTCCTGCGCGTTGACGGTCGATATGTCGATCAGCGGGTTCGCCGCGATCATGCCGTCAGCCGTGAGGTCGGGATAGGGTTTTCCCAGGGCACGGCAACGTTCGGCGATGTCGGGATACGACCACTCGAACAGCGTACGAGCACGCTCGTCGGGCGT
>JAOTVR010000063.1 GCA_029863305.1 Gammaproteobacteria bacterium
TTTCTGGTTCGCTTTGATGAATTCGTACTTTCGCCGAACACTTCGAGCTGCTCTGGACATCTGTCACTCCTTGTTCTTGGGACAAGTGAGATATAGTGTCCACGAAATCCTGGTAACTCCACTTAGCGGACAGTCAATTTCTCCCAATTTCGTTTGACCGAACATCCACTAACGGGTGCCGATTCATCCGGATCTCCGAGAATCGCTGGCGGAGTCAGTGCTCGCTGCTGGCGCTCTGAAACCCGCAGGTAATACTGATACCTATCCATTTGCAATGTTGTCGCGTATGGTGCGGAGCTGCCGCGGCGTTGGCCAAGCGGTCAATTTCGCCTTACGAGATGGGGGTCTCGCCATGAACAGAGTGTTGCTGCAGGTAATTGCCAGCATCTTCGCCATCACAATTCTGAGCGCCGACGCCGGTGCCAAGGTCAAGGTTAAAGGCGATTTGTCGCAGATACGGACGGTGGCCATGGTCGGCTATTCCTTTTGGCGCCATGTCCCAATGCATGAGGACGATTCCGAATACGCCATGATGGAGGTTGCGGACGAGCGCGTACTCGAGGCCGTGCAGGCTCTGGGGACTTTCAACATCATCCCGCGGGAGGATGTGCTTGCCAACGAGTTCTACCAGTCCTCGACCAAGGATCCGTCAAAAAAGCTAGGCCGGAACTGGTATTTCCCGAAAGGTTATCGGGAGGTGAAGCTCAAGAAGAAGAATGCCGTGGCGCTGTGTGAGGCATTGGGCGTCGATGCGGTCATGCTCATCGAATTCGAGCATGCGAACGCCCACGACACCGTCGGAGTGCTCGGCCACAGGAGCGTCTTCGACGATAAGAATATTGCGCTCAAGGGCGAGATCACCATGTTTGACCGCACCGGCAAGACAGTCATCGCCGGCAGTGCCAAGTCAGAGGGGGTGATGTTGTCAATGGACAGGAGTCGGGGCGACCAGGACAAGTTCTGGTCTGCTCTGCTAAGTAGTTTCCTGGAGGACCTGCAAAACGACCTCCGGTAGGAGTGACGCATCGCTCCCGGTGGCCGCTCCTGGCCGTTCTGAGACGCTCGCCTGGGACCTAACTGAGCGACTGCTTCGCTTCGCATAGCAGCTGCTCGAAAAATCTGAGGTAATATGACGGCTCGTGACTGCGACTTCAACCGGTCGATGCAACACATTCCGCAAACTTCTCGGCGGGCGAGTAGAAGTCTAACGTTTCTCGCGGCCGTTCGTGCGACCTACTCCTCAAAGCGACCCGTATGATCACGATTGCGGTCGTATCGTCTCGTGAGCGGAAACGGCGGCAACCAAGACTCCCGACGCACTATCCAGCTTTCGTAGGTCGGCATCAATTGGTCAGGGGCATCCAGGGATCCCAAGTTCACTTCGATTTCGTCTGCGCTGCGTCCGAAAACGGACGAGCCGCAGCGGGGACAGAAACATCGACCGGCGTAGTCGCTTGTTTCGCCCTCGATCGTCACTGCATCCTGAGGAAATATTGCGGAGGCGTGAAAAAGAGCCCCATGATGCTTGCGGCAGTCGAGACAGTGACAAAGACCAACCCGGTATGGGCGCCCCGTCGCCACAATTCGCACATTGCCGCACAGGCAACCGCCGGTGAATCGGTCCATGACGCGTCTCCAAAAAAGTTCAAGCGGTAGAAATGTTTAACACGAGCAGCACTGTCATTCAATTTGCGATGGCAATGCTTCCCAAAGCCCAGCCCGCTGTGCAAGCGCGGTTTTGACTGGCCGCTTGTGGCCGATTCTGTTGAAAAACTCCTGCTGATCTTACATCGATGAGATAATCGCGTTGTGTTGATTGCCGGAGCGCTTCATCAATGATGGGTAGCAACGACAAGCCGCAGGACGAGCTGTTTTACGCGTTCAATCTCGACGAGATAGTCCCGCAAGATCACCTGCTTCGCGACATTGACCGCGTTCTCGATCTTTCCAACCTGCGCGAGCACCTCGCGCCGTTCTACAGCCACACGGGCCGGCCCTCGATCGATCCCGAGCTGATGATCCGCATGCTGCTGATCGGCTATTGCTGCGGCATCCGCTCGGAACGGCAGCTGTGCTACGAAGTGACGATGAACCTGGCGTACCGCTGGTTTTGCAAGCTCAAGATTACGGACAAGGTGCCGGACCACTCGACCTTCTCGAAGAACCGGCATGGCCGGTTCCGCGACTCGGAGGTGTTCCGCTTTGTCTTCGAACAAGTCCTGAAGCGCTGCATGGAAGAAGGCCTGATCGGTGCTGAAGGCTTTGCTGTCGATGCCTCGGTGGTGAGGGCCGATGCCAGCAAGCAGAAGCATCAGGAGGACGATGATGACTGGGGCGGCGGCAGCCGCGCCATCAACGAGTACCTGGACTCGATTGCGGCTGACGGTGCGCCGGCAACACCGCCGAAGAAGGTCTCGCAGACCGACCCGATGGCGCGCTGGACCGCCGTATTAGGCGGGCCGGCGTACTACGCGTACTCGACCAACTACCTGGTGGACACCGACAACGGCATTATCGTCGATGTTGAAGCGACGCCGGCGCTGAGAACACCGGAGGTCTGGTCCACCAAGACCATGATCGAACGGGTGCAGGATCGCTTCGGTATCGAGGTGAAGAGGCTGATCGGCGACACGGCTTACGGTACCGCCGAGTTCCTTGGCTGGATGGTGAACGAGGCCGGCATCGAACCGCATGTGCCGGTGTGGGACCGCGGTAATGAGATGGCAGGTCGCTTCGGCCGTTCCAACTTCATGTACGACGAACAGACCGACAGCTACACCTGTCCGAGCGGCAAGGAGCTGCGACGCTTCTGGCGTAACTTCAACAAGCCGCGCACCGGCGTTACCAAGGCCAACGAGATCAAGTACCGGTCCAGAAAACAGGACTGCGATGCTTGCCCGATGAAAGAACAGTGCTGTCCGAGCACCGATTACCGCAAGATCACGCGAAGCGTGCACGAGCCGGCACGAGATGTTGCTCGGGCGATCCGAAAGACACCGGCCTATCGGCGAACGCGTCGCCAGAGGAAACAAGTGGAGATGCTGTTTGCCCACATGAAGCGCATCCTGAAGGTGGACCGCTTACGATTACGTGGCATGAGCGGTGCTCAGGACGAGTTCCTGCTCACCGCGACCGCACAGAACTTAAGACGCATGGCCAAAGTCCTGGGGACAGGTCCGCCTGGAATCCGCAAAATGGCAGTAGCTTGAGCAAAACCAACCGAATGAACGCACTGAAACGCCGCTAGAAAACGAAAAATCCGGCAACGCCGGATCAGGAAGCTCGCATCGAGAAAATCGCGGCAACAACAGCGGCTTCAACAACGAGTTTTTCAACAGAATCGGCCAATACCAGCCGGTGGGAGAGAGTATTAGAGGCTGTCGTATTCCGCGCAGACACACTTCAATGTGTCGTAATCAAGTTCGATCCGCTCGGCAAGCGTGCCGTCATCTGTTCTGATCTCCAGTACAAAACTAGTGCTGACATTGGCATCAATATACGTTTGTCCATCAAATCTCTTCACGGCCGTATACCTATCGCCCAAAAAAGAAGTGTCCGTGTTCGTGACACCGTCGCCGGAAATTTCGAAGTGTCTCCCTGCTGTTGATACAGCATGCATCCACAGCCGATGCGGTGAGCCGTGCCACTCTAGTGTCAAAATCCCCCAGTCCCTTTCGAAGTGCGACTTTTCCGCAATCGGAACTGGACACTCATCAGCGAAATAGCTCAAAGTGCTGACCGTACTCACGGCCTCGGAGGGTAGGTCCGATCGAATATAGGGCAAATTGCATGGGGCGCGTGTAGGAATCGGATCGCATGCCGTCAGCGTATTGGCCAATATAACGACGAATAAAGCGCGCTTTATCACAGAATGTCGACCGTCTGCTTCGTCATCAAGAGACGATTCTAGCAGTTCAATGCAATCGTCGCGTCTCGGCCACAAGCGGTCGTTTCACACACGTCTAATGCGGCAACCCCATCTTGTCGAGGAAGGGTACCCAGCGTGGGTTGTCGTGGAGATTAACTAGCAGAGGAGTCACTCCCGCGTTAGGCAGTCCATTGTCGCGGTTGTCGTAGGCCCGATCCAACCAGTCGAAGGCCTGATCGATCTCGCCCCGGTAGGCATTGAACCGCCCCGGGTATACCGGAGACTCTTTTGTGTGAGTGGAGTGACCCCGCAAGGGGTGGATGGCCAGCGGTATCCGGTCAATCCTGAAGAATGAGCGTTACAAGGGCGAGCTAACTTGGAACAAGACGCAATGGACCAAGGACCCGGATACCGGTGTTCGCAAATGTCACCCGAGGTCCAAGTCTGAATGGGAGCGTCACCACGACGAAAAGTTGCGAATCGTCCCCGACGAGCTGTTCGCGGCATCAGAGCGACGCTTCGAAGAAGGTACCAACTCGAGCTCCGGGCTTCGGCGCGGAGGTAGATCGAAATACCTGCTCTCCGGCCTCTTAAAATGCAATGAGTGCGGCGCCAACTACATCCTGACTGGCGCAACAAGCCACCAGTGTTCCGGGAAAGCCGGCGGCGATGCTTGCAACAACCGGGTCGGTGTTCGACGTGACGTGATCGAAGACAAGATCTTGGGAAGCGTCGTTGCACGCCTGCTCGAGCCGGAACGAGCGAAAGAGATGGCTAGAGAGATCGAGCGCCAGGTGCGTGAGCACTACGAGAATCTCGCCGAGAAATCGACGCCTGCCGAGGTCGAGAAGATAGATGCCCGCATTGAACGACTGCGTGATCGCCTCACTGCCGGCGATGACGATTTTGAGCCTGACGAGATTGCTGCAGCGCTGGAGGTCGCCGAGTCGAAACGCCAGGACATTCTGGATGCACAGCCAGCCGCTAGGCAGTCGGCGAAGATCTTGGTCGCTCTGCCGAAGCTGGCCGACGTCTACCGGAGGCAAATCAAGAAGGGCCTCAGTGACAACCCGCGCGAGGTCGCCAAGGCGCGGGTCATCTTGCGGGATCTACTAGGACCTATTCGGCTTTGCCCGGAGTCGGACGGGGGGTTGGTAGCCAGATACGAAAACGGCTCCGAGGCCCTCATGTCGAGAGCCGTCGGAGCCGCAGGTTTTTCTGGTAGCGGGGGCAGGATTTGAACCTGCGACCTTCGGGTTATGAGCCCGACGAGCTGCCAGACTGCTCCACCCCGCATCGGCAGGAGCGCATACTACTGGCAAGTCAGCGCATTGACAAGGCTATCTGCGTACAAAGTGCCCACAGCCAGCCTGGAACGATCCCCAGGGCCAGAACGGCTACGCCATTGGCACTCAGCAGCAATCGCGTATCCGGGCTCGCCTGCAGCACAGCCTGATCTTCGGCGGGCTCGAAATACATGTACCAGATCACCCGCAGGTAATAGAAGGCACCAACAACTGCTGCCAGGACCATCAGGATCGCCAGGCCCGTGTAGCCGGAACTCAGAACCGCGTCAATGACATTCAACTTCCCGAAAAATCCGATAAAGGGAGGCACGCCGGTGAAGCTCAGCATCAGGAACATCATCATCAGCGCAAACCAGGGGCTGCGGGCGTTGAGCCCCTTGAAGTCACTGATGTTGTCGGCCTCGAAGCCGCGCCGACTGAGCAGAATGACAATTCCGAAGGCACCCGCCGCAGCGACGATGTAAGTCAGTGTGTAAAACAGCGCGGCTGCGTAGCCTTTGTCAGTTCCGCAAAATACGGCAAGCAATATGAAACCGACGTGCGCGATGGTCGAATAACCGAGCATGCGCTTGATGTTCGTCTGCGCGATCGCAATCACGTTACCGACGAGCAGGGATAAAACTGCGACTACCATGATCATGTCGGACCAGACATCGTGAAGACCGCCGAGACCGTCGACGAGAATTCGCAGTGTCAACGCCAGCGCCGCCAGTTTCGGTGCCGACGCGAGGTACAAGGTAACCGGCGTTCGGGCGCCCTGGTAAACGTCAGGCAACCACATATGAAACGGTACAGCACCGAACTTGAATGCGATTCCGACGATCACGAATGCCAGGCCGAACCACAACGGTAAGCTGTTCAAGCCGGGGTCAGCCGCGATCGCTGTGGCGATCTCCTCGAACTTGAGCGTGCCGGTCACGCCATAGATCCACGAAATTCCGTACAGCAAGGCACCCGATGCGATCGCTCCGAGCACGAAATACTTCATTGCCGACTCTGCTGAGGTCGCATTGTCGCGGTCGATCGCAACCAATGCATACAGTGACAGCGCGAGCGTTTCCAGGCCCAGGTACATCGTCAGCAGGCTGTTAGCCGAGATCATGATCATCATGCCGAGCAAACCAAACAGGCCAAGGGTGTAGAACTCGCCCTTGTGCAGGCCATTCGCTCTGAGATAATCGCGTGCGTACAAGAAAGCCAACGCGACAAATCCCACCGCTGTTATCTTGAGAATCTGAGACAGCGGGTCGCTCACGTAGCTGCCACTGAAAACCACAACCCGATCGACGGGAGCCGTCGCAAGCAACGACCAGCCAGTAATCACGAGCGCCGCTATGCTCATCCAGAACGTCAGCATGCGACGCTCGTCTTCGACAAACAGGTCAGCAATCAGCACGACGCAGATCAGACCCAACAGGGTCATTTCCGGTGCGGCCGATATGTAGTCCGTCAATTCCATAAGAATCCTGTCACAGCTTGGACTGCCCAATTTGTTGCATAAGGTGTTCGATCGTGACGTTCATCATGTCAACCAGCGGTGCCGGCCACAGACCGATAAGCAGGACAGCAAACGCCAGTACGGCCAGCACGAAGAACTCGCGCTGGTTCAGATCCTCAAGGTCCGCCACCTTGTCATTCGCCACCTCGCCGTAAATAACCCGCTTGACCATCCACAGCGTATACGCAGCACCGAGAACCAGGGTCGTCGCGGCCAGGAACGCATACCAGAAATTCGCCTTGAAGCTCGCGATAATCACCATGAACTCACCAACGAACCCGGAAGTCCCCGGCAGTCCCGCATTGGCCATCGAAAACAGGACCATGAACGCTGCAAACTTCGGCATCGTATTGGCGACGCCACCGTAATCGGCGATCTGACGGCTGTGCATGCGGTCATAGAGTACGCCGACGCAAAGGAACATCGCGCCGGAGATCAGGCCGTGTGACACCATTTGCACCATGCCGCCGGTCGCCCCGAGCCCTGCCCCAGTTCCAGAGCTGATGGACCAGAGCAGGAAAAAGCCCAGTGTGACAAAGCCCATGTGAGCGATGGACGAGTACGCGATCAGCTTCTTCATGTCCTTTTGCATCAGCGCAACAAAGCCAATGTAGACAATCGCGATCAGCGACAATGCGATGATCAATCCGGCGAAATAGGCACTGCCGTCGGGGACGATCGGCAATGACAAGCGCACAAAACCATAGCCGCCCATTTTCAACATGATGGCTGCCAGGATCACCGAACCACCCGTTGGCGCTTCGACGTGCGCATCCGGAAGCCAGGTGTGTACCGGCCACATCGGCACCTTGACTGCAAACGCAAGCAAGAAGGCGATGAAGATCAGTCGTTGTGCCGTCATACCCAGCGGCACATTCATGAACTCGAACAGGTCGAAGCTGCCGGTTAGGCCGTACAGGTAAATGAACGCGACCAGCATCAGAACCGAACCGAGAAACGTGTACAAGAAGAACTTGAGCGTCGCGTAAATGCGTCTTGCACCGCCCCAAACGCCGATAATCAGGAACATCGGCACCAGCATGGCTTCCCAGAACACGTAGAACAGGAGTCCATCGAGCGCGGCGAAGACGCCGATCATGAGGCCTTCGAGAATCAGGAATGCCGCGAAATATTGTGCTGGCCGTACCTTGATCGAGTCCCAACCGGCGATGACTACCAACGGCGTGATAAAGGTCGTCAAGAGGATTAACGGCGCCGAAATGCCATCGATCCCGAGGTAGTAGTAAACATCCAGCGCGGGGATCCAGCTGACCCGCTCGACGAACTGCATTGCCGAGGTGCCGTTATCGAACCATTTGTACAGGGCGATGCTGACGATGAAAGTAAGTGCAGACATGCCCAGCGCGACGATACGCATCGTCATGGATCGTGACGACTGCACATCGTTGTCGTCACCGATCGCCAACAGCAATAATCCGCCTGCGATCGGCAACCAGATCAGGATACTCAGGATGTTCTGTGAAAAGTCCATGCTCGTCCCTGACCTACCTGAACCAGATCAGCCAGCTGAGCAGCATGGTCAGCCCGATGATCATCGCAAACGCGTAGGTGTACAGATAACCGGTCTGTATTTGTCGCATCACGCCGGCCAGTTTGCCGATCGTGTTTGCTGTGCCGTTGACGATGAGGCCGTCGATAACGACCTCGTCTCCCACATGCCATAACATATTGCCGATCGAGCGCCCGCCCGCCGCGAAGCCCTTGATGTACAGATCGTCCATGTAGTACTTGCGGTCGAGCAGGTTGTAGAGGCCCGACACCCTGTCTTTGATCGTCGCAGGAATGTCCGGCCGTTTCAGGTACAGGAACCAGGCGGTGAAAGCGCCGGCCGCAGCGAGCCAGAATACCGGCGTCTGCACCGAGTGCAGGAACAACGCCATCGAGCCGTGGAACGCCTCGCCCATGTGCCCGAGAACATCATGAGCGGAATTAACAACAATCGAATCGCCGAAGTAATTGTCGAACAGAACGTCTTGGACTGTGAACCAACCTATTGCTGCGGATGGAATTGCGAGCAATATCAGCGGCACCGTGACAACCGCCGATGTCTCGTGCACGTGCGACCTGGTCTCGGCATCCATGCGCTCCTCGCCGTGAAACACCAGGAAGAACATGCGGAAGGAATACAGTGCGGTCACGAACACGCCGAGCAGCACGCTCAGGTAGGCGATCCAGTACACCGCGCCCTGCCCGTGCCAGTGCGACTCCCTGACGGCCTCGATCAGCAGGTCCTTGGAGAAGAAGCCACTGCTGCCCGGGAAACCGATCAAAGCAAGCGAACCGATTAGCGCAGTCCAATAGGTGATCGGCATGTATTTGCGTAAGCCGCCCATCTTGCGGATATCCTGCTCGTGATGCAGCGCGATAATTACCGAGCCCGCAGCGAGAAACAGCAAGGCCTTGAAGAAGGCGTGCGTCATCAGGTGGAATATCGCAGCGCCGTAAGCCGAAGCGCCGAGCGCAACGGTCATGTAGCCGAGTTGTGACAGCGTCGAATACGCGATTACGCGCTTGATGTCGTTCTGCACGATACCCAGCAGACCCGTGAAAAATGCGGTGATCGCGCCGATCACGATGACGACGGCTAGCGCGGTCTCGGACAGTTCAAATAACGGCGACATGCGCGCAACCATGAAGATACCGGCCGTCACCATGGTGGCGGCATGGATCAGCGCCGAGATCGGGGTCGGACCCGCCATCGAATCAGGCAGCCAGACATGCAGCGGCGCCTGCGCCGACTTACCCATCGCACCGATGAACAACAGGATGCAGACGAGTGTCATGGCGTTCCACGGCGATCCGGAAAATACTTCGATATTCTGTGCAGCAACACTATCGGCGCTTGCAAACACTTCGGCGTAATCAAGCGAACCGGTGAACATCACAACGCCCGCGATGCCCAGGATGAAGCCGAAATCGCCGACACGATTCACCAGAAAGGCCTTCAGGTTGGCGAAGATCGCCGACTCACGCTTGAACCAGAATCCGATCAGCAGATAAGACATCAGCCCGACCGCTTCCCAGCCGAAAAACAGCTGCAGGAAGTTGTTCGACATGACCAGCATCAACATCGAAAACGTGAATAGCGAGATGTAACTGAAGAAGCGTTGATAGCCCGGATCGTCGTGCATGTAGCCGATTGTGTATACGTGAACCATCAGCGACACGAATGTGACGACCGCCATCATCAATGCAGTCAGACGATCGACCAGGAAACCGACTTCCATACGTAGCCCGTCCGTTACAGCCCATGTGTAAACGGAAATGTTTTCAGACTCGTACCCCCCCCAGAACATGTTGTTGAGGACAAGCAGTGACAGCGCGCACGACACGCCGACCGCCACAATCGTAATCCAGTGCGCACCGGCCCTGCCGATAGTTGAACCGAATAAGCCGGCGACAATAGCGGCTGCAAGCGGCGCAAGCACGATTGCCAGGTAGTAGTTATACATCCGTCCTAGCCCTTCATCGTATTCAGCTCTTGAACATTGATAGAACGCCGGTTGCGGAATAACACGACGAGTATCGCAAGGCCGATTGCAGCTTCTGCGGCCGCAACTGTCAGGATGAAGAAGACGAACACCTGTCCGGTGTCATCGCCAAGGTGTCGTGAAAATGCGATGAAATTGAAATTGACGGCCAGCAGCATCAACTCAATGCACATGAGCAACAAGATCAGATTGCGTCGATTAATGACAATGCCGGCTATGCTCAATACGAACAGCATCGCCGAAATCGTCAGGTAGTGCTGCAAGCCGATCACCGTTTTTTCTCCGAGTTCATCTTGACCACACGAATGCGGTCTTTCGCCTTCACGGCCACTTGCGCCGAGATATTCTGGACTTTCAGGCCGGGCCGCTTGCGCATGGTCAGCGTAATTGCTGCCACGATTGCCAGCAGCAGAACAACTGCCGCGATTTCGAAGGCATAAACGTGCTCCGTGTACAGAACCGAACCCAGCGCTTTGGTGTTCGAATAGCCCTCGGGGTAGGCCTCGAAAGCACCCGGCAGAGTCTCTGTGCCGCTCCGCAGCCAGATCAGTTGCACCAGTTGGAACGCCATAATCAGGGCGACCGCAATGCCTAACGAGGCATAACGCGTCATGCCGCGCCGAATCGCCTCCACATTGATGTCGAGCATCATGACGACGAACAGGAACAACACCATCACGGCGCCGACGTAAACAAGCACGAGGACTATCGCCAGGAATTCAGCCTCGGCCAATAGCCACAACATGGCGCTTTGGAAGAAGGCCAGGACCAGGAACATGATGGCGTGAACGGGGTTTCTTGAAAAGATAACGCCGCACGCCGCGCCGATCAGAACGGCCGCAAAGGTATAGAACAGGAATGCGTGAAATAACATCGTTCGCCCTATCTGTATTTCGCGTCTGCCGCTTTGTCCGCGGAGATCATTGCATCGTACTTCTCGCCGATCGCAAGAAGCTTGTCCTTGGTCATGATGTTTTCACCCGGGACTTCCATGTGGTATTCGTGCAGGCGTGTCTCGACAATTGCATCGACGGGGCACGCCTCCTCACAGAAGCCGCAATAGATGCACTTGAACAGATCGATGTCGTAACGCGTCGTCCGGCGCGTTCCGTCATTGCTGACATCTGATTCGATCGTGATCGCGAGCGCCGGACATACCGCCTCGCAAAGCTTGCAGGCAATGCATCGCTCCTCACCGTTGGGATAACGCCGCAATGCGTGCAAGCCACGAAAGCGCGGCGACTGCGGTGTCTTCTCATCCGGGTATTCGAGTGTGACGCTTTTCCTGAAGAAGTTGCGCTGCGTGACCGACAGACCTTTCAGGAGTTCCCACAGGGCAAATGTCTTTATGTAGCTGATTACTCGATTCATCGCTATTTGCCCCTAACCAGTCAGTCCGGCCCACGGCCCGACTTCGAACCACGCCATCACGCCTTCAACGGCGATCCAGAGTATCGTCACCGGTATAAAGACCTTCCATCCGAGTCGCATGATCTGGTCATAGCGATAACGCGGGAAGGTCGCCCGAAGCCAGAAGAAGGTGTACATGAAAAAGGCCATCTTGATGAACAGCCAGTGAAGCCCCCCAACCACTAGCAGACCGATAATCGGAATATTCGCGAGTGGTGACAGGAACGACAAACCCTCGAACGGCGATGCCCAGCCACCCAAAAAGAAGATCGCAGTCAGTGACGATATCAACACCATATTGGCGTATTCCGCCAGGAAGAACAGCGCGAACGCGACGCCCGAGTATTCCACGTGGAAACCAGCGACGATCTCGGACTCGCCTTCTGCGACATCGAAGGGCGCACGATTGGTCTCGGCGACTCCGGATATCCAGTACACGAGAAACAACGGAAATAACGGCAGCAAGAACCAGTGACTGAAGCCGCCGGCCTGTGCCCTGACGATATCGCCGAGATTCAGGCTGCCTGCAGCCATCAGAATCCCGACCAGCGCGAAGCCCATCGCGATTTCGTAAGCGACGATTTGCGCAGCCGAACGCATCGCGCCGAGAAATGCGTACTTCGAATTTGTCGCCCAACCGGCGAGTATGACTCCGTAAACGCCGATCGATGTCAGAGCCAGAACGTAGAGCAGTCCGGCGTTGATGTCCGCAATGACGTACCAGTCGTTCAGCGGGATCACGGCCCACGCAGCTAACGCGGGGATGAGCGTGAGCAGCGGCGCGATGACAAACAGGAACTTGCTCGATTGAGATGGAATGACCACCTCTTTGATGAGCAGCTTGATGACATCGGCGAAGGGCTGCCCGAGCCCGAGCGGCCCAACTCGATTAGGCCCGACACGGGCCTGCATGCTACCGATGACTTTGCGCTCGAAGTAGGTCGAGAACGCGACGATCAATATCACGCCTATCATGACGAACAGGATCTTCCACGTAACGATCGTCAGGTACTGCACCAGCGGCGGCAGCGAATTCCAGATGTCCCAGATAAACGTCGGTATCAGGTTGGCGAGGAACTCGAGCACTATGAATCATCCTCGCCGCGCGCACGTCTGGCCTCTGACGTTAGTTGCAGCGCTTCGGCCCGGCGGACCAACGCGTCGACCGAGTAAATCGGGACGTCGATCTCTGCGGACGGCAGATCTTCCCCATTCGGTTTTGCGAGCTTCTGCTCGCCCGAGTAGCGGTTGTCGGGAGTAACCTCCCCGAGCTGCCCGGTGATTTCGTCACGCACATCCGTGGACGTGACGTAGTCAAATCCGGTAGCGCCGAGCAAATTGCCAATCACGCGCAATACTTTCCATGCGGGTCTGGACTCTCCTACGGGATTGGCGACCCCGACAAAACTCTGCCAGGTGCCTGCCACATTCACATAGGTGCCCGAGGTTTCTGCGAAGGTGCCGATGGGCAATAGCAAATCGGCGACTTCATGCAACGCCTCTGATTCGAAGGGAGTTAACGCGATGACGAATTTCTGCTGCTTGAGTTTGCCGATCGCGTCCTCTACCGCACGCAGATCCGCATCGGGTTCGATATTGACGAGCACCAGCGCCTCGAGCGACGAATCCAGCATCGAACCGGCAGACGTTCCCGGCTTGCTGCGGCGGCGTCCGCCCAGAGCCCGATGCGGCAGCAATCCCGCCAAATGAGCACCGGCGGCATTAGCGCCCGACGACAGGCTGCCAAACCGCGCGCCGGTCGCAGCGGCAATAGTGGCTGCAAGTGCCCTTACGACGGCGAAAGCCTGGTGGCGTCCGGCGATGTTGCCGAGCAATACCAGAGCATCCTCAGCGTCACTCAGTGATGCCGCGATCTTTGCCTGTTCAGCCGTCGGCGTGACTCCGTCACAGACGTCCGCGATCGATGCCGGCAAATTCGCGCCTGCGGCCGCAACCGCCACACCGGTCAGCAATTCGACCAGCCCGGCCCCGGACAGGTAGACATCGGCATCGAAGAAATACTCGTGTGCCTGGCTGCTCGCCAGACTGATTCTCGCGCCCGCCAGCGACGCTTTGCGCAGCCGATGCGCGAGTATCGGTGCTTCGCGCCGCATATTCGAACCCACAACGAAGATGGCGTCCTGAGCTTCGATCGCGGCAATGTCGCAGCCTAACCAGGGATAGATCGGATCATTGTCCTGATCCGAAAAATCGCGGCGGTCAATTCGGTGGTCGACATTGGCCGTTTGCAGATGATCGGCGATACGCGCCAGCAAATGCGCCTCCTCGACCGTGACGCCTGGCGACGCGAGGATTCCGACCTCAGCCGCTGCCTTGCCCTGCAGACTGTCCGCCGCAACCGCCAACGCTTCCTCCCAGTCGAGCTCTCGCCACTCGTCACCTTCCTTGATTCTCGGCGTCCGCAGACGGTCGTCGCTGTATATCGCCTGGTAACTGAAGCGATCTCGATCTGCGAGCCAGGTTTCATTGATGCTTTCGTTCTCTCTCGGCACGATTCGCTTGACGGTGCCGCGAAGCACATGCGCATACATGTTCGAGCCAACACAGTCATGCGGCGATACCGTCGCACGCTGCTCCATTTCCCAGGCGCGCGCGCTGTAACGATACGGTTTGTTATTCAATGCGCCGACGGGACAGAGATCGATAATATTGGCCGACATTTCGTGATCGACGCTTTGTTCGATATACGTGCCGATCTTCATGTTTTCACCGCGTTCCGTCGTGCCGAGTTGCGGCATGCCAGTGACTTCCTCGCCAAAGCGGACGCAACGGGTGCAATGAATACAGCGCGTCATATCGGTCGACACCAGCGGGCCGATATCCTTGTCCTTGACAACACGCTTGCCATCGTTGTACCGGGACACATCGCGACCGTAGCCCATCGCGAGATCCTGCAACTCGCATTCGCCACCCTGGTCACAGATAGGGCAATCCAGCGGGTGGTTGATCAGCAGGAACTCCATCGTGGCCTTCTGGGCCGCAATAGCTTTCGCTGACTTCGTGAACACTTTCATGCCCTCGCCCACGGGCGTTGCGCAGGCCGGCAAGGGTTTTGGCGCCTTTTCCACTTCGACCAGGCACATGCGACAATTGGCCGCGATGCTCAGTTTCTCGTGGTAGCAAAAACGGGGTACATAAGCACCGATGGCATCGGTTGCCTCAATGATCATCTGGCCCTTCCGGGCTTCCACCGGCTTGCCATCGACTTCGATATTTACGACGTCATCACTCATAACAGACTAAGCGGCGACCTCTGTGTTGACGTCGACGATACTGCGCCCGTGATTACGAATCATGTATTCGAATTCGTGTTCGTAATGTTCGAGGAAGCTCTGCACCGGCCAGGCAGCGGCATCACCCAAGGCACAAATGGTATGCCCTTCAATCTTGTTGGCGACATCGACTAATTTGTTAAGGTCATCTTGTTGCCCCTTGCCTTCGACGATCCGCGTCAACATTCTGTAAAGCCAACCAGTTCCTTCGCGACAGGGCGTGCACTGTCCACAGGACTCCGCCATATAGAAACGAGAGATCCGGCGCAGCACCTTGACCATGCACGTCGTCTCGTCCATTACCATGACGGCGCCCGTACCAAAAGACGAACCCGCCTTCTGCAGGGAGTTGTAATCCATCGTGCAATCCATGATCACATCGGCCGGCATAACGCGACAGGAGGAGCCACCCGGAATTACGGCCTTGAGCTTGCGCCCCTTCCAGACGCCACCGCAAAGCTCGAGGAGGTCTTTGAAGGGAATGCCCATGGGCAGCTCGTAATTGCCGGGCTTCTCAATATGCCCTGACACCGAGAACAGCGCAGTGCCGCCCGAGCCCTCGGGGCCGAGTCCTGCAAACCAGGCGGCGCCGTTACGAATAATCGCGGGCACACTCGCCAGGCTTTGCGTGTTATTGATCGTCGTGGGCTTGCCGTACAGACCATAGTTTGCCGGGAACGGAGGCTTGAATCGCGGTTTGCCCTGTTTGCCTTCGAGCGACTCGAGTAACGCAGTTTCTTCACCACAGATGTACGCACCCGCTCCGACAAATGCGTACAGATCGACATCGATACCTGATCCCTTGATGTTCTTGCCCAGCAGGCCGGCATCGTAAGCCTCTTTCACCGCCGCTTCGAAACGCGGCACGGGCTCGTCGATAAACTCACCTCGAATATAGTTATAAGCCACCGTCGCACCCATCGCGTAGGCAGCGATCGCCATACCTTCTACGAGTGCGTGCGGGTTATAACGCAACACTTCACGGTCGTGGCAGGTGCCCGGCTCACTCTCATCCGAATTGCATACGAGGTACTTTTGCACGTTCGCATCTCGCGGCATGAAGCTCCATTTCAGACCCGTCGGGAATCCGGCGCCACCCCGGCCGCGCAATCCCGATGCTTTAACCTCGTCGATAACCTGTCCTGGCGTCAGCTCCCCGGCAAGAACCTTGCGCCACGCCTGATAACCCTGCTTTTTCTCGTAGGTCTCGAGTGACCAGGGCCGCTCTTCCCCGAAAGTGCTGAAGCAATTCAGATTCTGCTCGAAAGACATCAGTCGAGCCCATCCAGAATCTCGTCAACCTGCTCGGTGGTCAGATTTTCGTGGTACTTGTGATCAACCATCATCATCGGCGCGCCACAGCAAGCGGCGAGGCATTCTTCCTCGCGCTTGAGGTATATGCGGCCGTCATCGGTGCTGTCACCGAGCTTGACGCCCAGCTTGTTTTCAACATGTTCGACGATACTGTCGGCTCCACGCAGCATGCAGGACACATTGGTACAAATCGCAACGTTGTGCCGACCAACTGGTTTGGTTTGAAACATCGAGTAGAAGGTTGCGACTTCATAAACCTGAATCGTCGGTAGATCGAGGTAATCAGCAACCGCATTCATCAACTCCGCGGTCAGATAGCCTCCGTTGTCGTGCTGCACAGCGTGCAGCGCACTGATCACCGCCGATCGTTCCCTGCCTTGCGGAAACCGGGCCTTCCAGTGCTCGATTTCTTCCTTGGCGTGGTCCGAAAGAAGATCGCCCGGGTGCTTCGTTGCACTCATCGATCGACCTCGCCAAACACGATGTCCTGGGTGCCAATAACGGCAACGACATCGGCCAGCATGTGCCCTTCAACCATTTCCGCCATGGCGGACAGGTGCGCGAATCCCGGCGCCCGAATCTTGACCCGATAGGGCTTGTTGGCACCGTCGGAAACAAGGTACACACCGAACTCGCCCTTGGGATGTTCAACGGCCGCGTAGGCCTCACCTGCGGGAACGCAATAGCCTTCTGTGAACAACTTAAAATGATGGATCAGCGACTCCATGTCGTCTTTCATTTCGACACGCGTCGGCGCAACAACCTTGTGATCGTCCACCATCACCGGGCCCGGATTCGCACGTAACCAGTCAACACATTGTTTGATGATACGGTTCGACTGCCGAAATTCTTCTACGCGAACCAGGTACCGGTCGTAGCAGTCGCCGTTCACGCCCACCGGAATATCGAAGTCAATCTGGTCATAAACTTCGTAGGGCTGTTTCTTGCGCAGATCCCACTCCACGCCCGAGCCCCGCAACATCGGGCCGGTAAATCCGAGTTGCATTGCACGCTCCGGCGTAACAACGCCGATGTTGACGGTGCGCTGCTTCCAGATGCGGTTGTCGGTGAGCAGCGTTTCATATTCATCCACGCAGCCCGGAAACTTGTCCGTAAATGCCTCGATAAAATCCAGCAGTGAGCCGTCGCGTATCGAATTGAGCCGCTCTACTTCCCTGGTGCTGCGGAACTTCGATTCCTGGTATTTCGGCATCGTTTCCGGCAGATCACGGTACACACCTCCTGGCCGATAGTACGTTGCGTGCATGCGCGTGCCCGACACCGCTTCATAGCAGTCCATCAGATCCTCGCGCTCGCGGAAGCAATACAGAAACATCGTCATCGCACCGATATCGAGCCCGTGCGCGCCGAGCCACATCAGGTGATTCAGAATACGAGTGATCTCGTCGAACATCACACGTATGTACTGCGCCCGCAACGGCACCGTGATGCCCAATAACTTTTCGATCGCAAGAACATAGCCATGTTCGTTGCACATCATCGACACGTAGTCGAGCCGATCCATATAACCGATACTCTGGTTGTACGGTTTTGATTCCGCCAGTTTCTCGGTACCGCGATGCAGCAGACCGACATGCGGATCGGCCTTCTGGATCACTTCGCCGTCGAGTTCGAGCACGAGTCGCAACACACCGTGCGCCGCCGGATGCTGTGGACCGAAATTCATCGTGTAGTTCTGTATTTCAGCCATCGGACGCATCCTTGAGATCGGCTGAATAGCGATTGTCATCGCGAATGACCCGCGGAACGAGTGTGCGTGATTCGATACTGACCGGCTGATAGGCAACCCTGCCTTTCTCAGCGTCGTAACTCACCTCGACCGTGCCGATAAGCGGGAAGTCCTTGCGGAACGGATGCCCGATAAAGCCGTAATCGGTCAGAATTCGGCGCAGATCGGGGTGCCCCCGAAACAGAATGCCAAAAAGGTCGAAGACTTCGCGCTCAAACCAGTTCGCGCCATTCCATATATCGACGACTGACGCGACGATCGGCGGATTCTCGGTCCCCGTGTATACCCGCAAACGCATTCGAATATTGTGCTGCAAAGACAGCAGGTGATAGACGACGGCAAACCGTTTGGGATCGAACTCATCGGCTTCATCGAGGATGACAGGCTCGCGTTCGACACCGCGGCTGAAGCCCGTCCCGGTCGCACTCGATGTATTCCACTCATCGCTGCCATAGCTAAGATAATCCACGCCGCAGACATCGATCAACATCTCGAAACCGAATTCGGCCTCGTTACGGAGTGCCGTCGCCACCTCGATCAGATCATCTTTGCCGACTTCATACGTCAGCTCACCACAGTTCGATGCGACGCGAGTTATCTGCTCGCCGAAGCGCTCGTCCAGGCGAGCTGCCAATGTTTCGTAACGGTCAGTCATCTGTTTATTGTTATCTGGCTATCGTGCTCGTGCGCCGAATCTTGTTTTGCAGTTGCATCAGCCCGTAAATCAGCGCCTCCGCCGTCGGCGGACATCCCGGCACATAGACATCAACGGGAACGACGCGATCACAACCCCGCACCACCGCATAGGAATAGTGATAATAGCCGCCCCCATTAGCGCACGAACCCATCGACACGACCCAGCGAGGTTCTGGCATCTGGTCGTAGACTTTTCGCAGCGCCGGCGCCATCTTGTTGGTCAGGGTACCTGCCACGATCATGCAGTCCGACTGTCTCGGGCTCGGTCTGAATATGATGCCGAATCGATCAAGGTCGTAGCGTGACGCGCCGGCCTGCATCATCTCTACGGCACAGCAGGCCAGGCCGAACGTCATCGGCCAAAGCGAACCGGTCCTCGCCCAGTTCATCACGGCGTCGACGCTGGTAACGACAAAACCCTTTTCCTGCAGACTATCGCCGGCCGCCGCGGCACCGTTCACCGACTCCGGCGCTGCGGCATCGGCCTTGCTCGCTAATCCCACTCGAGCGCTCCCTTTTTCCATTCATACACAAAACCGACAACCAGTATTGCGAGAAACAGACCCATGGAGATCAACCCGAAGTGACCGACGACATCAAGCGACACGGCCCATGGAAACAGGAACGCAATTTCGAGATCGAAAATGATGAAGAGAATCGCGACCAGGTAGTAGCGGACATCGAATTTCGTGCGCGTGTCTTCGAAGGCCTCGAAGCCGCATTCGTAAGGTGAGAGTTTCTCCGCATCTTTGCCGCCCTGGCCAAATAAGAAACCGAGGCCGAGCAGCAAGAGTCCGATGCCTGCGGCCACAGCAAGAAAGACCAGAATTGGAAAGTATTCTTGTAGCATTATTGCCTGCGTTTCGGCACGGCGATTCGCACCTGCATAAGCGCGACATTGTACTCAGTGTGGCACGCCCTGAATACACCCTTGTTTGGGATGTCGCGCATTAATAAAGTGATTGGTGCTCTGGGCGAGACTCGAACTCGCACGGCTTGCGCCACTGCCCCCTCAAGACAGCGTGTCTACCAATTCCACCACCAGAGCTACATCGTGTTTCGGGCCTTTCTCGCCAGTATTACTGGTTTTCTTGTTCGACCGGGAACTCATCCTCGAGTATCGGCATATCGCTGTCCGGCACCAGCAGCAGCTCCGAGTCGTCGACGGGTTCCAGCGAAGGCATGTCGGAAATCGGCATTTCCTCGTCGATGACTGGCGCCTGTTCAACCGCGTCTTCGACAACCGGTGCACCCTCCAGAATGCTTTCGGGAGCCACAGATCGCTGGCTGCTGAGGTACGCCAGTGTCAGGCTGCTTGCGAAAAATGCCGTCGCCAGCACCGCCGTTGCCCGGGAAAAGAAGCTGCCGGAGCCGCGCGCACCAAATACCGTGCCGGAAGCACCTGCACCGAAAGCGGCACCTGCGTCAGCACCCTTGCCGCGCTGTAGCAATACGAGCGCAATGATGCCCAGAGCAATAAGCGTGTGTATGATCAAAAAGACTTTTTGAATGGTATCCATATAACCCTCAACCTTGAGCGGCCGCCGCAGCGATCGCCAGAAAATCCGCAGCCTTGAGCGATGCGCCGCCAATCAGGCCGCCATCGATATCCGGCATGGCGAGCAGCCCTGCCGCATTTTCCCCTTTCATGCTGCCGCCGTACAGAATTTGTGTTGCCGCAGCGATATCCGCATCATGACCGGCCATCACGTTGCGAATATGACGATGGACGTCCTGGGCCTGCTGCGGGCTTGCCGTCATGCCCGTGCCGATCGCCCAAACCGGCTCATAAGCGACGACACCCGTGGCAAAGCCTGCGATGCCCACCTTGTCGATGACAGCGCCGAGCTGCACCTCGACGACCGACTCGGTGCTGCCGCTTTCGCGTTGTTCGAGGGTCTCGCCGACGCACAATATCGGCTTCAGGCCGGCATCCAGGGCCGCCTTGAACTTGGCGGCCACGGCGAAGCTGGTCTCGCCATACAATGCGCGTCGTTCGGAATGCCCGACAATGACGTACTCGCAACCGATATCCCGCAGCATCGCGGGCGCAACTTCTCCGGTGAACGCGCCCGCCTCATGTTCGGAGACGGTTTGCGCCCCGACCGCGACCGAACTGCCGGCGACCTGCGCCACGACCGTGCTCAGATACGGAAAAGGCGGGCAAATCAATACCTTGACACTGCCCGACGTGGGAGCGCCTGCGACGATACCAGCGACGAGCTCGGCGTTGCTCGCCGTACTGCCATTCATTTTCCAATTTCCGGCAACGAGAAAATCGCGCATAGCCGTGTATTCCCTAGCTTAAAAGGCGCGCAAGGATACCGAGGCTAACCCCGCAAAGCAACGCAGAAAAGAGTTCCGGTTATCTGGCAGAGACTCAGGCCGCCGCTTCAGCGACAACCTCTGCAAGACGCTTCGCCAGGGCGAGCACCTGATCCTCGTCCTCACCTTCGACCATCACCCGAATCACGGGTTCGGTACCCGAGGCCCGCAGCACGACGCGTCCCGTATCGGCGAGCTCATCTTCGGCTGCTGTGACGGCATCCTGAATCGCGGGCGAGGCGCTCGGATCCAGGCGCTTTTCCGTACGGACATTGACCATCGTCTGCGGGTACTTGGGCATGTCGATAACCAGTTCGGATAGCGGCTTGCCCGTCTGTTTCATCACCGCCAGGACCTGCAGTGCGCAAATCAGGCCATCGCCGGTGGTGGTCTTGTCGAGCACGATCATGTGGCCGGAGGTCTCACCGCCGATGGTTCCCCCGGTTTCGCGGAGTTTTTCAAGCACGTATCGATCGCCCACCGCAGCGCGTCTAAAATCGATATTGGCGGCGCCCAGAGCGTGTTCAAGCCCGAGATTACTCATGACGGTACCGACCACGGGCCCCTGGAGCTGGCCGTCGCGCTGCCGAGCCGTCGCCAGCACGTACAGGAGTTGGTCCCCATCGACCAGATTGCCGGCTTCGTCCACCAGGACCACACGATCGCCATCGCCGTCGAGAGCGACGCCGACATCCGCTTTGACGGCCGGAACCGTCAGCTGCAGCAGTTCGGGGCTGGTCGACCCGCACCCCGCGTTGATGTTCTGGCCGTTGGGCGAGCAGCCGATTGGAATGACATCCGCACCAAGTGCCGCGAGCGTTCTCGGTCCGACTTTGTAGCCCGCGCCGTTCGCACCGTCGAACACCACCTTGACACCAGCCAGGCTCAGTTCCTGTGGGAACGTCGAGGCGCAAAACTCCTGATAGCGTGTGCGGGCTGTGTCGATTCGCTTGGCTTTGCCCAACTTGCTCGATTCGAGCGTTATCGCCCGGTGATTGAGGTGCTTTTCGATGTCGTGCTCAACATCATCGCTGAGCTTGGATCCGTAGCGGTCAAAAAACTTGATGCCGTTGTCGTCATACGGATTATGCGATGCCGATATCACAACACCCAGATCCGCCTCAAACACCTGCGTAAGATGCGCGATCCCAGGTGTTGGCAAAGGGCCGATCAGCAGCACGTCAGCGCCGGCGGCGACGAATCCTGCCTCGAGGGCTGACTCGAACATGTAGCCTGACAGTCGGGTATCTTTGCCGATCACGACCGTGCCACCTTCCGGCACCAGCACCTGTGCGGCGGCGCTCGCCAGGCGCATGGCGAAATCGGCTGTCATCGGATCCGCGCCGACAAGGCCGCGTACGCCATCTGTTCCAAAGTGTTTCTTGCTCATTCGCTGTATTCCGATTGCATTACTGCCTTTGCGATCCGTAGCGCATCGACTGTTTCGGCCACGTCGTGGACGCGGACAATCTGTGCCCCCCTCTGTACCGCCAGCACCGCCGCAGTAATGCTGGCGGACAGGCGCCGGTCAACCTCGCGGCCGGTGATTGCGCCCAGGGTCGATTTTCTGGATACACCAATCAGGAGCGGCGGTCCGATATCGGCCAATTGTCGCAGATTGGCCAAAAGCTCGATATTGTCCTCGGTTGATTTGCCGAAGCCAAAACCCGGGTCAATGACAACCAGGTCCGCGCCAATCCCTGCCTGAACGCATTGTGCCACGCGATCTCGCAGGAACTGTGTGACCTCGCCCACAACATTGTCATAGTGTGGATTGTGCTGCATCGTGCCCGGCTGACCCTGCATGTGCATCAGGCAAACCGCCTGCTGCAGTTCAACAGCAGCCTGTAGCGCGCCGTCCAGCGTCAGTGCACGCACGTCATTGATCATCGAGGCGCCCGCCGCCACGGCGGCCCGCATGACCCCGGGTTTGCTGGTATCAATCGAAACCGGTACGTCAACCGTCGCTCGCAGCGCCTCAATCACGGGCACGACACGATCGATCTCTTCCTGCTCGCTGACCTCGGCAGCGCCCGGCCGCGTCGATTCTCCACCCACATCGATGATGCCGGCTCCCGCCGCTGCCATTTGTTCGGCATGCAGCAAAGCGGCAGTTGGTGCCGTGAAGCGCCCGCCGTCGGAGAAAGAGTCCGGAGTCGTATTCAGAATGCCCATGACTGCCGGGCTATCCAGTTCAATGTGACCCAGGCGTAGCTTCGATTTGCCGTGCCGGGCACTGTCAGACAATGGACTAGTGCTCGCTGGCAGGACCACCAATTGAACCCGTCGCCTCGGATTCGGGTTGCGATGACCCCGCACTGGTATCGGAATCCGTGGAATCGTCCCAGTCTTCTGGCGGCTGCGGCTCGCGACCTTCCATGATGTCCTTTATCTGGACTTCGCCGATCGTTTCGTACTTCACAAGCGCTTTCGCCATCGCATGCAGTTTGTCGACGTTTTCCTTGAGGAGCTCTTCCGCACGTGCATAGTTCGAATTGATAATGCTACGCACTTCTTCGTCGATCGTGTGCGCGGTTTCGTCTGACACCTGTTTGTGTTGCGTGACTGAACGTCCGAGGAAGACCTCGCCGTCGTCTTCGCTGTACGTCAGCGGGCCCAGGCGATCCGACAATCCCCACTTGGTCACCATATTGCGGGCGATTTCCGTTGCACGTTCAATATCGTTGGATGCGCCGGTCGTCACACCGTCCGAACCGAGAATCATGTTCTCCGCAATTCGTCCGCCAAACAGGCTCGAGATCGAACTTTCAAGCCGCTGTTTCGACATACTGTAGCGGTCTTCTTCGGGCAGATACATCGTCACACCAAGCGCACGACCTCGCGGAATGATCGTTACCTTGTAAACCGGATCATGCTCGGGCACGAGATAACCAACGATGGCATGACCCGCTTCATGGTAGGCCGTATTCAGTTTCTCTTTCTCACTCATGACCATGGAGCGCCGCTCCGTGCCCATCATGATCTTGTCCTTGGCCTTTTCGAACTGCTCCATGCTGACCACACGGTGATTCGCTCGCGCGGCAAACAGTGCCGCTTCGTTAACCAGATTCGCCAGATCAGCGCCAGAAAAGCCCGGTGTACCGCGCGCAATTAGACGCGGTTTGACGTCATCATCAAGTGGTACTTTACGCATGTGAACCTTGAGAATCTGTTCCCGTCCGCGTACGTCGGGAAGCGGAACCACAACCTGTCGATCGAAGCGGCCTGGTCGCAGCAAAGCCGGGTCGAGTACGTCCGGTCTGTTGGTCGCGGCAATAACGATGATGCCTTCGCTGCCCTCGAAGCCATCCATCTCGACCAGCATCTGGTTCAAGGTCTGCTCGCGCTCGTCGTGACCGCCGCCAAGCCCGGCGCCACGATGCCGGCCAACAGCATCGAGTTCGTCGATGAAGATAATGCACGGGGCCTGCTTCTTCGCCTGGTCGAACATATCGCGCACACGCGATGCGCCTACGCCGACGAACATCTCGACGAAATCGGAGCCCGAGATGGTAAAAAACGGTACTTTGGCTTCGCCGGCGATCGCCTTGGCCAGCAGTGTCTTGCCGGTACCCGGCGGGCCGACCATCAATACGCCTTTCGGAATCTTCCCGCCCAGGCGCTGGAATTTGCTTGGATCCTTGAGAAAGTCGACAACCTCGGAGACTTCTGCCTTGGCCTCCTCGACACCCGCGACATCGGCAAAGGTCACGCCTACCTGGTCTTCACCGAGCAACCGCGCCTTGCTCTTGCCAAAAGACATGGCGCCTTTGCCACCGCCACCACCCTGCATCTGCCGCATGAAGTAAATCCACACACCTATCAGCAGGAGAATCGGGAAAGAGCTGATCAACAACTGACCGATCAGGCTTTGCGACTTGGGCTCCGCCGCGCTGAAGCGGACATTGTTC
>JAOTVR010000064.1 GCA_029863305.1 Gammaproteobacteria bacterium
CCATTCGCTGCCGCAACCGGATTCAGGTGTCTCGGTTTCTATGTCCTCGGGCAGGCAGCCAAACGTCCAGCAAGACTGAATTCTCATCTAATCATCCGCCAGCATAAATTCGCGGATCGCAAAGAATGGCGGTGACCCGGCGCCGACGAGGCGCTCGTTGAATTCCTTGTAGCTGAATTCATCGCCTTTCTTCTGCTTGTATTCCTCCAGAATGCCCAGGATGGCATGGTGTCCGGCGAAATAGCTGGTTAACTGCACGTAGCCCATTTTTGCCCGATTCAGTTTGCCCTGGGCCTCACCTTGTTCCTGAAAGCCCGGCTCGAGCATCATTTTCACGGCCTCGTCTTCGGGCCAGTCGCTCGTGTGCAGGCGGATATCAATAATGGCATTGATGATGCTGCGCAGAACCAGTTTTCGATCGGTCATCTGTTGCAGTTCATAGCCGTATGGCTTGTCCGGATAAATGGTGAATCCTTCCGCAACAAGTTGCGTGGCTATGTATGAGGCCCAGCCTTCGATCATCGGGCCGTTGCCGAAGACCTTTGGCACGATGCGGTCGAACTTGTTCGAATACTCCAGTTGCACAAAATGTCCGGGTACGCCTTCATGGATGTACACCAGCGCCAGAGCAGGGCGGTTATATTCCTTGAGAAAATCGTCGGCCGTGGACAACAACTCAAGGTCCCAGAACCACACCGACTCGAGTTCCGGCTCGAACGGCGGCGCCGTCGTAATCTGTGCCACCGCGTAGCCTTGCAGGTGTGGCGGAACGTCTTCGATACGCAGCTTCGAGGTAGGCGGCAGGTCCAGCAGGTTCTTCTCTTCGACGAAACCGACAATGGCATCCGCCAGCGCATAGCTGTCGGCGATCAGTGTGTCTGACGTGGAGCGGTCTTTGGACAACTCGGCAAACACGTCGCGCACAACCTGACCGTCATCGAGCTCGGCCGCGACTTCGACCTTGCCGGCGCTTATGGCCTCGGCCAAATAGCCGTCATGGATCGACCTGGCCAGGTCCACGAGTTCGCCGCTGGTCCGCGCGAGCGCAGCTTCGGCTTGTACCAGCAGCTGATCGGGTGTCAGCGGGTAGTCCATATAAAGCGCATACGCCTGCTCATACAACTCCCTGCCAAGTCGCCATTCACCGTCCGGCCTGGGTACGATGTTCTTTTCGAACCAGGTGGTGAAGGCTTCGATATGTTTCACAGCGTCACTGCATTGCGCGCGGATCTTGTCAGCCTCAGTTTTGTCCAGAGTAGAGGCCTGAATCATCTCGGGGAGCACTTTCCTGAACAGCCCACCGTCGCCTGCCGTGCCCTTGAGCCGTCCCACCGCCGATTGCTTCTGCACACCCGTCGGTTGCACGCTTGCCGGTAACAGTGCGGCCCGCGCGTGCTGCAGGTAGTCCCCGGTTTCCGCGCAGCGCGAGCCGAAACTCCTCAGCCGCTGATCCACAGGTGCATAGTCGCGCAAGACCAATCCACTGAACGCGTTGCCGAGGCCCGACACGTAGGTAAGCGGGTTCGTCATCAGCTCGAGCCTGGTCAGCCTCAGCAGCGAATACCCGACGTCATTCATCAGGATACGGAGGTCGATCTGATCGGCGCGGCTGAGTTGCTCCGCATCGATTGCAGCCAGACGGTCGCGGAACGCCATGTCGGCGCGGTATCTGGCATCCCACCCGGCCGCCGACACATCACCGAGATGATCGTCGAAGGCGTGGGGATTTTCGGGCGTACCATGGATACCCAGCTCACCGCCTGACGGCGGATCGATTCGAATTTTGAAGTCGAGGTATTGCCGCGCGAGTGCGTTAATGTCTGATTCGGCCTGGATACTCTCAATCCAGGCATCGATGTCAATGTCCGCGTGCGCAGTCGGCGCCTGGAAGAAGTGGCAAACAATGATTGCGGTGGCGGCGGCACAACTCTGTAATATTTTCACCTGATACTCCTTGGATAGGTGGCGCAGCGAAGAATATCGCTAATCGGCTAAACTTGCTGCCCGCCACCAAGCCGTCATCGTGCAGGTGGCCGGCCTACTCTAATCTCGCGCCTCGAGACGCGCGACAAGTTCCGGCAGCACCGTTCCTGATTTGCCCGCGATAGCGTAATCGAAGCCTGCGGCCATCCCGGTCGTATTGGGATTGATTTCTGCCACTGTCGCGCCGGATTCGTTGGCAATCTCGGCAAGGCCCGCCGCAGGAAACACAAGCGAAGACGTGCCGATCGACAGGAACACATCGCATTCGGCCGCTGCCGCAAAGGAGTGATGCAGCGCCGTCTCAGGGATGGACTCGCCGAACCAGACGACGCCGGGGCGAACGTTACTGCCGCAACCCGGGCACACCGGCACCTCGGCAACAGAGTCGCAATCGACAACACAACCATCGGCAGCGCATCGGTCGTCGAAGAGATTGCCGTGAAACTCGATGACGTCCGCGCTGCCGGCTCGCTGATGCAGGCCGTCGACATTCTGCGTGACGAGCGTCAGGCGCGGTACGAACGATGCCAGTCTGGCGAGCGCCACATGGCCCGCATTGGGTATCGCAGCCGCGACGAGTTCACGCCGCCAACGGTACCAGCGCCAGATCAGTGCGGGGTCCTGGCGAAAGGCCTCGGGTGTGGCGAGATCGAGTGGGTCGTATTTCTCCCACAGCCCACTTTGCGCATCGCGAAACGTCGGCACGCCGCTCTCTGCAGATATGCCGGCACCCGTCAGCACACAAACATGGCGCGCCGACCGCAGCTCCCTGATGAGCGCTGCGGGAATACGTCCGGATTCGCTCAAGACAGTTTAAGCAGCGAGTTGCCGCAGCACGTAGTGCAATATCCCGCCATGCTCGTAATAATCACGTTCCTTCGGTGTGTCGATACGAATATCGGCACTGAACGTGATCGGATCACCGTCCTCCGGCGTTGCAGTAACCGTAACAGTTCCCGCCTCCGGATTCGTGTGGCCGGTAATGTCGTAACTTTCTGTGCCAGTCAGGCCGAGTGATTCAGCGTTGTCCCCATCCTGAAACTGCAGTGGCAATATGCCCATGCCGATCAGGTTGGAACGATGAATACGCTCGAAACTCTTCGCGATAACCGCTTTGACACCAAGCAACAGCGTGCCTTTCGCGGCCCAGTCGCGCGATGAACCCGTGCCATATTCAGTTCCGGCGATAACGACGAGTGGTGTACCTTCCTGCTTGTACCTGAGCGATGCGTCGAAGATAGACATCTGCTCGCCGCTCGGCTGGTGTCTGGTCCAGCCCCCTTCGGTGCCTGGCGCCAACTGATTGCGCAGGCGAATATTGGCAAATGTTCCGCGCATCATGACTTCATGATTGCCGCGGCGCGATCCGTAGGAGTTGAAGTCAGCAGGCTTCACACCGTTTGCCTTGAGGTATTCGGCAGCTGGACTGTCCGCGGCGATGCCACCGGCTGGCGAAATGTGGTCGGTGGTAACAGAGTCGCCGAGCAAGGCGAGAGCGCGTGCCCCGTGTATTTCCGCCACCGGCGACGGCTCTGCGGCCATGCCCTCGAAATACGGTGGATTCTTGACGTAGGTGGATGCCGCATCCCAGGTGTAGATTTCACCCTCGGGCGAACTGATGGCGTTCCAGTTCAGGTCACCGGCGAACACACTGCCGTAGCTGGACTTGAACATGTTGGAATCAATATTCGCGGCAATCATCTCGTGAATTTCTTTCTGGCTCGGCCAGAGATCTTTCAGATACACCGGATTGCCATCCTTGTCTTCGCCAAGCGGATCATCGATCAAGTTGACGTCGAGATTTCCCGCAAGGGCATAGGCCACGACAAGTGGAGGAGACGCAAGGAAGTTCATCTGCACGAGGGCATGGATGCGTCCCTCAAAATTACGGTTGCCGGAGAGCACGCTCGTCGCAACAATGTCCGCTTCTTTGACGGCCGCCTCTATTTCGGGTTTCAACGGGCCCGAGTTGCCGATGCAGGTCGTGCAGCCGTAGCCGACGGTGTAAAAACCAAGCGCGTCGAGGTCATCGATCAGTCCCGACTTCTCGAGATAATCGGTAACGACTTTGGATCCGGGCGCCAGACTCGTCTTGACCCACGGTTTGGTCTTGAGACCCTTTTCTCTGGCGTTGCGCGCCAACAGTCCTGCAGCCACCATGACAGCGGGGTTCGACGTATTCGTGCAGCTTGTGATTGCGGCAATCAGAACGGCACCGTCGCGTATTTCGACATCCGCACCATCGAGCGTGGCAATGGCGGAACCACCGGACTTTCGTTGAGCAACCGTTGTCGCGAGGTGTTTCTCGTAGGTCGTATCAGCAACGCTCAGGGCGATACGGTCTTGCGGCCGCTTTGGACCCGCTATGCTGGGCTCGACCGTACTCATGTCGAGTTCGAGAGTGTCGCTGTACAGTGCGTCCGGCTCGCCGTCATGCCGCCACAGACCCTGCGCTTTGGCGTAGGACTCGATCAGCTTGATGTGATCAGCGTCGCGGCCCGACAATTCGAGGTAGCGAAGCGTTTCACCATCAATCGGGAAAATCGCACAGGTTGAACCGAATTCCGGTGACATATTGCCGAGCGTCGCGCGGTCCGCCAGCGGCAGCTGCGCCAGCCCATCGCCGAAGAATTCGACGAACTTGCCAACCACGCCTTTCTCGCGAAGCATTTCGGTCACGGTCAGCACGAGATCGGTAGCTGTCGTGCCTTCCTTGAGCGTGCCGGTCAGCCTGAAACCTACGACATGCGGAATCAACATCGTTATCGGTTGCCCGAGCATAGCAGCTTCCGCCTCGATGCCGCCCACGCCCCAGCCGAGTATGCCCAGGCCGTTGATCATCGTGGTGTGCGAATCGGTGCCGACCACTGTGTCCGGATAGGCGCTGCGTGTGCCATCGCGGTCGGCATCGAAAACAACCCGACTCAGGTATTCGAGGTTTACCTGATGCACGATACCCGTGTTCGGCGGCACGACGCGGAAGTTTTTGAACGCGGACTGGCCCCAGCGGAGGAACGAGTAGCGTTCTTTGTTGCGGCTGAACTCGATCTTGTTATTGAGATCCAGCGCATTGGCGGCGCCATAGTGATCGACCTGAACCGAGTGGTCGATGACCAGTTCGGCCGGTGACAAAGGGTTGATCTTGTCAGCGCTGCCGCCGAGCTTGACGACTGCGTCGCGCATTGCCGCCAGGTCGACGACGGCCGGTACGCCGGTAAAGTCCTGCAGGATGACACGGCTCGGCGTAAACGAAATTTCGGTGTCCGGATCGGCTTTCGGGTCCCAGTTGGCCAGCGCCAGAATGTCCTCTCGCGTGACATCGCGGCCATCTTCATGGCGCAACAGGTTTTCCAACAGTATTTTCAGGGAGTAGGGCAGGCGGTCTGCATGTCCTTGTGTTACGGCATCGAGGCGATATATCTCGAAGCTGTCGCCATCAACGGTAAGCGTCGAGCGTGCGCCGAAGCTGTCCTTCATCATGATTTCTCCGGGAGTGTCTTCATTAACCGTGACCGGCCAGGTTACCGGGCGGCCGCATTATAGCGGAACCCGCATCCACGGGCTTGTTGATTTGATCGATGACGGCACCGCCAAGGCAGGTTTCTGCCTCATAAAACACCACGAATTGTCCGGGCGCGACGGCACGCTGGGCTTTATCGAAGCGCACGAATACTGTGTTGTCGGCACGGGATTCGACCCAACATGGCTGATCGGGCTGCCGATAGCGGACCTTCGCCATGCAGCGGTAACCGTCCGCAAGATTCGCTGGCGGCACGCCAATCCAGCTTGCCTCCGTCGCCAGCAGGCTCTCGCTCAACAGTAACTCGGTGTCGCCCTGAGCGACGATCAGGGCATTGCTCTCGGGATGCTTGTCGACCACGTACCACGGTTCGTCACTGGCATCCTGGCGGCCACCGATGCCGAGCCCCTGTCGCTGGCCCAGTGTGTAATACATTAGTCCGTGATGGTGCCCGACATCGCGGCCATCGGGCGTTCGTATCGGTCCTGGATTCGCCGGCAGGTAGGTGCTCAGGAAGTCGCGGAACGGCCGTTCGCCGATGAAGCAAATGCCGGTGCTGTCTTTCTTGTCGTGTACCACCAGGCCGTGTTCGCGAGCTATGCGCCGGACATCGTCCTTTTGCAGTTTGCCCAGCGGAAACACGGTCTGGGCGAGCGCTTCGGCGCTAACGGCGTGCAGGAAGTAGCTCTGATCCTTATTGAGATCGGCAGCTTTCAGCAACACCGGCCGATCGTCAACGATATCGGTTCTCGCGTAGTGGCCGGTGGCGAGTAACTCGCCGCCGAGCCGCCGGGCGTATTCGCGAAACACGCCGAACTTGATTTCACGGTTACACAGCACATCGGGGTTCGGCGTCCGCCCGACGCTGTACTCGTGAAGAAAATACTGAAACACGCGGTCGCGGTATTGCTTCGCGAAATTCACATGATGCAGCGGGATGTTCAGCTGCTCGCAAACATTACGCGCGTCCTGCAGATCTGCGGCAGCCGTGCAATAGCCATCCTCATCTTCCCAATTGGTCATGTGCAGGGCCTGCACGTCCGCGCCGGCTTCCTGCAGCAGCACGGCGGCCACGGCGGAGTCGACCCCGCCGGACAGGCCCAGAACAACTTTGCGTTTGTCGAGATCCGGCTTCATAGCCGGCGAATTCTAGCATTCAGACCAGGTCGGCGTTGGCCAATACCGCATCGACGTTATTCCGCAACGGCAGCATCCCCGTGAGCAGGGCATCGGACTGACGTCGGCCTGCCTCGTAGTCGTGTATGCAACGCAGGACGACGGGCGAGCGCAGTTCTTTGCGCCGATGCTCGATATCGTCGCGGCTCAGCCAGCGGCGACCGATAATGCTGTGGTCGAGCGGCCGATCCGCATCGCAATGCAGGAATTCGGCTACGAACACGAGCCGCAGATACTGCTGCCGGGTTTGGGGATGAATCCACAGGTAGACGCCCACGAGTTCGCCGCAGGTGACATCGCAACCGGTCTCCTCGAATACCTCGCGAATGACGGCAACCTCCGGAGACTCGCCGGCTTCGATGTGGCCGCCCGGCTGGTTCAGAACCACTTCGCCCATCGCATGTTCTTCGACGAGCAGGTATTTTCCATCGCGTTCGACGACAGCGGATACTGTCAGATCTGTTGGATACATAGACTATTCGGGCGTCATTGCCCGCCTACTTTTTATTAGATGCCAAGTTGGCGAAATTCCGTTTCGACCTCACTCGCGAGCCAGATCTCATCAAACATTTTGCCGTAGAGTTTTGCGACGGCGGGTTCGTACGTGTCCGCAATGCCTTCCCAACGGTTGGCTTGCAAGCGATAGACCAGAGCAGTTTCGTCAGCTATGCAAAAAGACTCGGCATGCGTTCGCAAATCCTCGCGGACATGCCGAAATTCAATGTAGGTGTTCAGGCGGCGCCCCAGGTGAACGAAATTATTGCCGTTCTTGATTGCGCGCGTCGGATCTGCGATCAACACGCGGATTCGCGAGTAGGTTTGCGACAGGACGAGACGCTTGATGACCTCGAGAAAATCCGGATCGTCGTAGATGCCGGGCTCGAGATCATGCGTAAAAATAGAGACCTTGCGGGTTGCCTCACGCGCGACTTCGATGACGGCCTGGCGCATCTCATCGCGAGTGGATATGACCCACCGCCGCCCTTTTTCCCGTGCCTGTTCCAAGTCTTGGTTGCTGATAGCGAGCTCTTTGTTGGACCGATCGCAGACTTGACATCTTACCGGGCGAAAAAGCTTCGCCGTGCCAACTGCGTCACGTTTTTCGGTCTGACTTGTCCGATGCGAATTATTCGCATCCGTTGCGTGGCGGGCGATACAGTGGCTTTTGGCGTTTTCTGAACGCAGCCGGTTTACTTCACATATGGTTGGAACAGTGCGGCCACGCACCATAATTGGGACGATCGGTCATATTTTTTCGGCCAGATCGGTTGCGAGGCCGATGTAAGTCTCCGGCGTCAGCCCGGCCAGGCGCTTTTTCTCCGCGTCGGGGATAGCAAGGGACGCGATGAACTCGTGTAACAATTCTTTGTTCACGGTCCGGCCTCGTGTCAGCGCCTTGAGTTTCTCGTATGGCTCGGGAATCCCGTAACGGCGCATGACGGTCTGCACGGCTTCGGCCAGGACCTCCCAGGCCTGGGCAACATCGGCCTGAATCGCCTCATTGTTCACCTGTAGCTTGCCGAGACCCCTGAGAGTCGATTTTGTCGCGATAATGACGTAGCCAATCGCAACGCCGAAATTACGTTGCACGGTCGAGTCGGTGAGATCGCGCTGCCAGCGGGATACAGGTAGTTTTTCGGCAAAGTGTGCCAGCATGGCGCTCGCCATGCCGAGATTGCCCTCGGCGTTCTCGAAGTCGATCGGGTTGACCTTGTGCGGCATCGTCGATGAACCGACCTCGTTCCTGGCGACCTTCTGCTTGAAGTAGCCGAGCGACACGTAGCCCCAGATGTCACGACAAAGATCGAGCAGAATCGTGTTGTACCTGATCAAGCCGTGGGCGTACTCGGCCGTCCAGTCATGCGGTTCGATCTGCGTCGTGTAGGGATTCGAATCGAGGCCAAGCGACTCGACAAAACGCCTGCTGATGGCAGGCCAGTCCGCATCGGGGTAAGTGATTGCGTGGGCGTTGAAATTGCCAACAGCACCGTTGAACTTGCCACGGATTTCGATATCCCGAAATTGTTTCTGTGCCCGGTCCAGCCGTGCGACGACATTCGCCAGTTCCTTGCCGAGCGTCGTGGGGCTGGCCGTCTGGCCGTGCGTTCGAGCCAGCATGGGCAGCGCCGCATGTTCTCGCGCCATCGCCTGCAGTTTGGCACGCACTTCGCGCATTTGCGGCAGGATGACGTCCTGCCGGGCTTTGCGCAGCATCAGTGCGTATGCGAGGTTGTTGATATCCTCGGAGGTGCAGCCGAAATGCAAAAAGTCCTTGAGAGTCTGCGTTTCGGGCCCATTTCCAAGCCGTTCGCGAATGAAATACTCGACAGCTTTGACGTCGTGATTCGTGGTCGCCTCGATGTCCTTGATGCGTTCGGCATCGTCCAGCGAAAAGTCGTCAACAATGTGATTGAGGACGTCTTTCATTACGTTGGATGTCGGCGCCAGTTCGGGCACCGATGACTCGTCAGCGAGGCACTGCAGCCAGCGAATTTCGACGAGCACTCGAAAGCGGATCAGGCCGTACTCGCTGAAGATATCGCGCAGTCCGTCGACCTTGTCCGCATAGCGGCCGTCGGCGGGTGAGAGGGCTCTCAGCGTTGAGACTTTCATGTGACTGAAACCAGTGTAGACTTGCGCGCGAAGCGCGAATGATACACGCGCGAGAGCGTACAGCATATACCACGGAGAAGAGCAGGCAATGACTGACAAGGCATATCGCACCGAGCACGACAGTATGGGCGAGCTGCAGGTTCCGACGGACGCGTTGTGGGGTGCCACAACCCAGCGGGCCGTAGATAACTTCCCAATCAGTGGAATTCCGATGCCGGCACAATTTATCGCCGCGCTCGGGCTGGTCAAATGGGCGTCGGCTGGCGCCAACGCCGAACTGGGGCTGCTCAAGACTGATGTCGCAATGGCGATTCAAAAAGCGTCGTTGCAGGTCGCCAAGGGCGATTTTGACGAGCACTTTCCGATCGATGTCTTTCAAACCGGTTCCGGTACGAGTTCGAACATGAACGCGAATGAGGTTATTGCGCACCTCGCGTCCGCCGACCTGGGTGCGGAGGTGCATCCGAATGATCACGTCAACATGAGCCAGAGCAGTAATGACGCCATTCCAACCTGCGTTCACGTCAGCGCTGCGATCGCAATTCACGAGCATTTACTGCCTGCATTGCGGCACCTGTCTGCCGCGTTGGAGAAAAAGTCCGACGAGGTTGGCGACATCGTCAAGACCGGTCGTACCCACCTGATGGACGCAATGCCGGTGACGCTCGGACAGGAGTTGGACGGCTGGCGGTCGCAGATCGACCATGCCGAAGCGCGTCTCGGTGACACGATGAAGCGCCTGACCGCGCTCGCAATGGGTGGCACGGCTGTCGGTACCGGAATCAACGCGCACCCGAAATTCGGTGGCAAGGTTGCGGTGTTGCTGGGCGAGCAGACCGGGATCGAATTCAAATCCGCTGATTCCAAGTTTGAAGGCCTGAGCACCCAGGATGCCGCGGTTGAAACGTCCGGGCAGTTGCGGGTCCTGGCCGTGAGTCTGACAAAGATCTGCAACGACCTGCGGTGGATGAATTCAGGGCCGTTGGCCGGCATCGGTGAGATCGCGCTGCCGGCGCTGCAACCCGGCTCGAGCATCATGCCGGGTAAGGTGAACCCTGTAATCCCTGAGGCGGTTGCGCAAGTAGCGGCGCAGGTCATGGGAAATGACGTCACGATCATGATGGCCGGACAGTCCGGTAACTTTCAGCTCAACGTCATGCTGCCTGTCGCCGTCTACAACCTGTTGCAGAGCATCGAGTTGCTGGCAAACGCCTGCGTCTGCCTGGCCGACAAGGCGATCGCAGGATTTGAAGTCAATGCGGATAAGATCAATGCGGTCATCGGCAGGAACCCGATTCTCGTCACGGCACTCAACCCGGTGATTGGATACGAAAAGGGCGCGGCAATTGCAAAGAAAGCCTATGCAGAAGGCAGAGCGCTCAAAGACGTCGCCAGGGAGATGACGGACTTGTCCGACGAGGAACTCGATCGACTGCTGGACCCGGCGACCCTGACGAAGGGCGGCATCCAGAATTAGGCGGCTAGCCGCGCCGGAGACACCATGGCCGCCTCAGATGACATCACCGCCGCAGTCTTGCGCGAGCGGCTTGCGGGTACCAGGAGGCCTGCCGATCCGCTGGATATCGTCACGCCACGCGGCGCCTACCGCTGGCCGGAGGGTATGCTGGAAAAGGTCGCCGCGACACTGAAGCCGGCCGGTGTTTTGATACCCGTCAGATCCCACGACAGCGGTTTGGCCGTGCTGCTGACGCAGCGCTCCGCCGATCTCAAGCATCATGCCGGGCAGGTCAGCTTTCCTGGTGGGCGCATGGAAGAAGCCGATACCGATATCGAGGCCACCGCCTTGCGTGAGACGCACGAGGAGATCGGTATCGCAGAAGAGCAGGTAACGATCATCGGTTATCTCGAAACCATGCCGACCGTCACCGGCTACGCAGTGACGCCCGTGGTCGGCCTGGTTGACGGCGGGGTCGATCTTGTCATCGACAAGACAGAGGTCGAGTTCGCGTTTGAGGTGCCCATCGCTTTCCTCACCGACACGGCGAATCACCGCATGGTGCGGCGTGAGTGGCGCGGCCTTGAATTCTCGATGGTCGAGTTTCACTTCGACGGACAACGAATCTGGGGTGCGACGGCTCAAATGCTGTTGAGATTCGTAAATATGATTAAAAAATAGTAGCTTATGAGCAATATCAATAAATTACTTGAAGTTATGGCCAGGCTTCGGGACCCACAGGATGGATGCCCGTGGGACCGGCAGCAGGACTTCTCGAGCATCGCACCGTACACCGTCGAAGAAGCCTACGAGGTGGCCGATGCGATCGCTCGTGGAGACTTCGCGGCGCTCAAGGACGAGCTCGGCGATCTGCTGTTTCAGGTCGTCTTTCATGCCCGTATGGCCGAGGAGGCTGGCTATTTTGAATTTGACGACGTTGCCGGGGTCATTTCGGAAAAAATGCTGCGGCGTCATCCGCACGTTTTTGGCAGTGCGCAGGAGCGGGCGGCAGGAGCCGTGGACGGCAGTTGGGAGGCCATCAAAGCCGCTGAACGTCACGATCACGCTGATGCAAGCGCGCTGGCCGGTGTCGCCAGGGCGCTGCCGGCCCTGAAGCGGGCGCAGAAATTGGGCAAGCGTGCGGCGACGGTCGGATTCGACTGGCCGGATCGGTCCGGTGTGCACGAGAAGATCGCCGAGGAACTCGCGGAACTCGACGTTGCAGTGGAGTCCCGCAGTGCGATTGATATTGAAGCGGAATTTGGTGATTTACTGTTCGCGGTCGTTAACCTGGCGCGGCATCTCGATGTCGATCCCGAGAAAGCCCTTAGCTCTGCCAATCACAAGTTCGAGCGGCGCTTCCGTGCCATGGAGACGGCGATCATGGCGGCGGGTGGATCATTGCGGGAGCACACGCTCGAGGCCCTGGACGTGGAATGGCGGGCGGCGAAACAGCGCGTCGGCTAGCCAGAAGGACCTGAACCACAGCTAAACAAATTCGCCGCAGCCATTCAGGCGATGTTCATTGGCAGGGTCTTATTCTGTCCTCAGGCTGGCAAAAGGCCGGTCGGAAGCTTGGGAAGGATGAGGACGATGAACAGCAAACAAACAATAGCAAGACTTGTGGCAGCGACAGCGCTGCTCGGCATTTCGCTTGGTGCCAACGCTCAGCGGCCCGTCTACGATTACGCCAGGGTAATCAGCTCACAGCCGATTATCCGCTACGTAACGGTCCAGACGCCCGTCCGCGAATGCTGGCAGGACACCGAGTATTACACGACACATCACCGGCACCACGCGACTCGGCGCAGCACCCTCGTTGGCGCGCTTATTGGCGGCGTTGTCGGGCACCAGTTCGGCAGCGGCCACGGCAAAGATGCGGCGACAGCGGCAGGTGCCATGATCGGTGCGGCGATTGGACACGATGCGGCAGACCGCCGCTATGGAACCGTGCGTGATGCACGGCCTGTACAGCGCTGCGAAACGCAGTACCGCAGCCATCAGGAAGAACGCATCGATGGTTATAACGTCGTGTACCGTTACCACGGGCAGAAATACGCAACGAGAATGCCGTATGACCCGGGTAGCAGGATCAGGATCCGGGTGGATATTCGTCCGGCTGGATGAGACTCGGTTCATTGCATTAAACGGTTTGACGTACGACACTTGTTGCTAGGGCCAGATGCGAATTACGTTATTCGGAGACGGAATGAAACTTGGACGATTTTTGGTGATGATGGCTTGCTTCAGCGCTCCGGCGCTCGCCCCGGCGAGCGCCCAGGCGTTTGACCTCGAGCGATCCCTGCGTGAGCTGCAGGGGCAGTACCGGGACGGCGCCAAAGACGATGATGTCGCCGATTATCGCGTCGCCAGGGACAACAACGGTAAAGGCTTGTCCGAGGCCATCGAAGAGGTCCGGCGAAAAACGAATGGTCGAATTCTGAGCGCCGAGACGCGCACGAAAGGTGACCGCGAGGTGCACTATATCAAGGTGCTGACCAAGGACGGCAAGGTGAAGACGCACAAAGTAAATGGCCGAAAGCGCGGGGGTTGAACGATATGCGCTTGCTCGTAATCGAAGACGATGCCACCTTGCGAGAATCGCTGGCAGCGAAGCTTGGCGAGAATGGATTTGCGGTCGAGCAAGCTGCGGACGGCAAGGAAGGTCTGTATTACGCCCTGGAATACCCCATCGATCTCGCCATCGTGGATCTGGGCTTGCCCGAAATGTCCGGGCTCGACATCATTCGCAAGGTGCGAGAAGAGGGCAGGACCTACCCGATCCTGATTCTGACCGCGCGCGATCGATGGGAAGACAAGGTTGATGGCCTCGATGCCGGCGCCGATGACTACGTGGTCAAGCCATTCCACGTTGAGGAAGTGACAGCCCGCGTCAATGCATTGCTTCGCCGCAGTGGCGGCTGGGCTTCATCGTTGATGACGGCTGGTCCTGTCACTCTCGACATGTCACGACAGGAACTATCGGTTAACGACTCGATCATCGACCTGACCAGCTTCGAGTACAAGATCATCGAGTACCTGATGGTTCGTGCAGGGCAGGTTATTTCCAAGACCGAATTGACCGAGCGGCTTTACGATCAGGACTTCGAGCGCGACAGCAATGTCATCGAGGTGTTTATCGGCCGCCTGCGCAAGAAAATGGATCCGGATAATTCAATCAAGCCGATAGAAACTCTGCGCGGTCGCGGCTATCGCTTTGCGCTGGAACGCGGCCAATCCGGCTAATGTCCTCTCTCAGCGCTCGACTCCTGATTTCGGTCAGTGTGTTGCTGATGTTCTTTTTTGGCGTGACGATTGTCGTTCTCGACACGGCATTTCGCAGCGCCGGGGAACAAGCGCAGGAGGACATACTCGACGGACATTTGATGGCGTTGCTGGCGGCCGCCGAAGTGTCGGATGCCGGCACGCTCGAAATGCCTTCGGACCTGCACGAATCGCGCTTCAGCAATATTGGATCAGGTCTGTACGCCGAGATGCGCGATGAGCAGGGAAACATCGTGTGGCGTTCGCGATCAGCGTTGAGCATCGAAATGCCATTCGGCGGGCAGCCGCAAAGTGGCATTCGACTATTTCAGAACGAGGAACTCGCCGACGGAACGCCTCTGCTGACGTTGAGCCTCGCCGTGCAGTGGGAGATTGCCGACGGCGAATTCCGGCCATTCGTTTTCAAAGTCGCCGAGAGTCTCGACTCATTCAATGCGCAGATTGCGCAGTTTCGGCGACAGTTATTTGGCTGGTTCGGAGCGGTTGCGCTGATCATGTTGTTATCCATCTCGGTATTGCTGCGTCGCATGTTGCGTCCATTGCGGCAGATCGAGAATGAGATTGGCGAGATCGAGCAGGGCAAACGCGAGTCACTGTCGGGCAGGTTTCCGACAGAATTGACTGGCGTCGCCAGAAATATGAACCTGCTGATTGACAGCGAACGAGCAAGGTCGGATCGCTATCGGGTAACGCTCGATAATCTTGCGCACAGCCTGAAGACGCCGCTGGCTGCGATGCGTGCATTGCTTACGCACGGCGATTCAGCAAAATTCAGTGAACGCTACAACGAGCAAATCAATCGAATGGACGAGATTGTTCGTTATCAGCTACGAAAACCAGCCGCATCAAGTGCAGACAATCTGTTGCTCAAACTGGTGCCGGTCAAGCAGGAGGTGGACCGGTTGGTCGACGGACTCAGAAAGGTCTATCACGACAAGAATCCTACTATCGAAACTCAGGTTGCTGCCGGCATGCGCTTTCGTGGCGATAGCGGAGACTTCCTGGAAATCGCCGGCAATCTGCTCGATAACGCGTGCAAGTGGTGCCAGCAGCGCGTCAGAATGACGATTCATCCGCCCAAAGGTTCCAGGTCGGGGGACGGTGGCATGCAGCTTGTTGTGTCGGATGATGGCCCGGGAATTCCGGCAGATGCCACCGACGCGCTGTTGCAACGTGGAACCCGGCTGGATGAGTCAACGCCCGGTCACGGTATCGGACTGGCCGTCGTCAAGGAGATCGCCGAGTCATACGGCGGACAACTTGTAATCAGCCAGTCCGATCTGGGCGGAGCCGAGTTTTGCGTTACGATTCCTTCGACTTGACCAAATGCAGAAACGGCTGTACGAATTCGATCGGCATCGGAAACACAATGGTGTTGGTTCGTTCGCTGGAGATTTCTTTTAGCGTTTGCAAATAGCGTAATTGCAGTGACTGCTCTTCGGTTGCAAGAATTTTTGCCGCTTCGGATAGCATCGTCGCCGCCTGCTTTTCACCTTCGGCATTAATGACTTTGGCACGTCGGGCACGTTCAGCTTCGGCCTGCTGGGCGATGGCGCGGATCATACTTTCATCGAGATCCACATGCTTGATCTCGACATTCGCCACTTTGATGCCCCAGTTGTCGGTGCGCTGATCGAGCAGGTTCTGAATGTCGGCATTGAGCTTGTCGCGTTCGGCGAGCATATCGTCGAGTTCGTGCTGGCCGAGGACGGAGCGCAACGTCGTTTGCGAAAGCTGGCTCGTAGCCTCGAATACATTGGCCACACGAATGACGGCTTTCTCGGGATCGACAATACGGAAATAGATGACAGCGTTGACTTTGACCGACACGTTGTCGCGGGAAATCACGTCCTGGGTGGGCACGTCCATGACGATGACGCGCAGGTCGACTTTGGTCATCTTTTGGATGCCCGGAACCAGAATGATCAGTCCCGGACCTTTCACTTTCTGAAATCGGCCCAGAAAAAAGATCACGCCACGTTCATATTCCTTGAGGATCTTGATCGTGTTGTAAACGATAACTACGACAAGCGCTGCGATTATTCCGAAGGTTGCGAGCGGCATTAGATTTTCCTCACGTAATTTAGAGCTCAGGTTTGTAATTGGGCGCCATCGGTGCTGGATTCCGAGGTCGGCTCGACTTCCAGCACCAGGCCGTCCATGTTCGTGACAACGACTTCCTGACCTTTGGCAATCGCGACCTCGCTGTGCGCGGCCCATGCTTCGCCTTCAAGCCAGATTTTTCCTTCGCCTGAAAAAGCGCTCATTGCCCGGCCGACTCCGCCAATGATCGAATCCTTGCCGGACACGGCACCGCGGCGACGAAGCCGCAGAATGAATCCGGCGAGCCAGATGATCAGCAAGGCAGCCAACACAGCGAGCGCGATAACGAAAGTCAGGGAAATACCGAAGCCGGGTACGCCGCTGTCGAACATCATGATTGCTCCGAATACGAATGCCACGATTCCGCCGAGCCCGAGCGCACCGAAACTGGGGGCGAACGCCTCCGCCGTCATCAGCGCAATTCCCACAATGATCAATGCAAGCCCGGCATAGTTGACCGGCAGCACTTGCAGCGCATAAGCTGCGAGCAGCAGGCAAATGACGCCTACAACTCCGGGTACTATCGCGCCCGGGTTCCAGCCTTCGTACATGAGTCCGTACAGCCCGATAAGGCCGAGTAGCAAGACGATCTCGGGATTTGCAATCGCGGACAGAATCTTGATGCGCCAGGTAGGCTCATATTCCTCGATGACGACGCTGCTGGTCGCGAGCGTTACCGTCTCGGAATTTATTTCGAGTTCAAGCCCGTCGATCTGCTTCAACAGTGCCGCATGATCCACGGCAATGTACTCGATGACATTCTGTTCAAGCGCATCTGTCGCGGTGAGGGTCGCCGCATCGCGTACTGCTTTTTCGGCCCAATCCGCGTTGCGCCCGTGGCGTTCGGCCAGACCCCGAATATAGGCAACTGCGTCGTTGAGGACTTTGCGCTCCATAGAGGAACCGGGCCGCGGTTGCGATTCTTCCTCAGATTCCTGTTCCGCATCATCGTCGGCGTCCGAGTCGGAATCATCGCCGGAATCATCGTCGGAACGGCGATCAAATATATCCCCAGGTGATTCGTTCGGCGTCGCATCGTCGCCGGTCAGCGAAACGGGCGTTGCTGCGCCGAGATGGGTCGTCGGCGACATCGCCGCGATGTGGCTCGCCAGGAGTATATAGGTTCCGGCACTATCGGCGCGTGCTCCGGCAGGCGTGACGTAGGTCGCCACCGGGACGCCGGATCCCAGTATGGCCTGAACGATGTCGCGCATTGGCGCCATCAGGCCACCCGGCGTATCAATGTCGATGATGATCAGTTCTGCGCCGGTTTCTTCGGCATGTTCAATGCCGCTGATGACATACTCGGCTGTCGCGACGCCGATACCGCCCTTGATTTCCAGGACGATGACGCTGCCCTCTGCGTGAGCCGCGCCGGCAAATAAGGTGATAAGAACAGCTGCAATGACGGCTATGGTTTTCATGATCTAATGATAGCATTGCTCGCATGTTTATTCGCTTTGTAACCACCGGCGGCACGATCGACAAGATCTACTTCGACGAACTGAGCCAATTCGAGATCGGCGAGGCACAGGTCCAGCATATTCTGGTCGAGGGGCTCGTTGATTTCGACTATGACGTGGTGCCGTTGATGCACAAAGACAGTCTCGAGATCACAGACGAGGACCGCGCGCGGCTGCGCAGCTTTATCGAAGGCGATGACGCAAATCGCTATGTCATTACCCATGGCACGGACACGATGCCGGAGACAGCAGCGGCACTCGAAGGGATGGATGGCAAGACCATCGTGCTGACCGGTGCCCTGACGCCGGCGCGCTTCAAGTCGACCGATGCCATGTTCAATGTCGGCATGGCGGTGGCCGTGGCGCAGGTAGCGGCTCCCGGCGTCTATATTGCGATGAGCGGGCAGGTATTTGCGGCAGGCGAGGTGCGCAAGAACCGGTCAGAGAACCGCTTCGAGAAACTCTAGATACCGGCCGGCGGCTCCGGCATTACAGGTCGAAATTCAGTCCCTGTGCCAGCGGCAGTTCCGTGCTCCAGTTGATCGTGTTGGTCTGCCTGCGCATATAGGCCCGCCAGGAATCCGAGCCGGCCTCACGACCACCACCGGTCTCCTTCTCACCACCGAATGCGCCGCCGATCTCGGCGCCCGATGTGCCGATATTGACGTTGGCTATGCCGCAGTCCGATCCGGCACTGGACAGGAAGTACTCAGCATTCTGCAGGTTGTCGGTGAAGATGGCTGATGACAGGCCCTGCACGACGCCATTTTGCATGGCAATGGCCTCGTCGAGCGTGTCGAACGGAATCAGGTACAAGATCGGGCCAAACGTCTCGGTCTGCACGATGTCCCAGTCATTTCGCGCCACTGCAATCGCAGGGGAAATGTAATTGCCGGGCCCGTCGATGCGCTCTCCGCCACACAGGATTTCGCCGCCGGATTGGCGCACACTCGCGCAGGCAGCAATTACCCGTTCTACAGCAGATTCATCGATCAGCGGACCCATGAGCGTGTCCGCTTCGAGTGGATCACCGATTCGGACCTGGCCGTAAGCATTGACCAGCGCGGCCTTCAGTTCTTCGAAACGTGACTGATGCACCAGCACGCGACGCGTCGTGGTGCAGCGTTGACCGGCGGTCCCGACCGAGCCGAACACGATCGACGGCACGGCGAGATCCAGGTTCGCGTGTTCGTCGATGATTATCGCGTTGTTGCCGCCGAGTTCGAGCAACACCTTGCCCATGCGGGCCGTGACCCGTTCGCCGATCTTCTTGCCAACGGCGCAAGATCCGGTGAATGAAATCAGGTTGACGCGCTCGTCATCCACAAAGGTCTGCGCCAGTTCATTGCTGGCGTCATTGAAGAGGAAAAACACCGGCGGCAAACCCTGATCGGCGAGTGCCTTGTTGACGATTTTCTGTACGGCGACGCCGCACAAGGCAGCCTTCGGCGACGGCTTCCATACATTGACATTGCCACAGATCGCTGCGATGCAGGCATTCCAAGCCCACACGGCAACCGGAAAGTTGAATGCCGTAATCGTGCCGACGATGCCAAGCGGATGCCATTGCTCGTACATCCGGTGCATTGGGCGCTCGGAGTGCATCGTGTTGCCATACAGCATGCGCGACTGGCCGACGGCGAAGTCGGCGATGTCGATCATTTCCTGGACCTCACCGTCGCCTTCCGCCTTTATTTTGCCCATTTCGAGCGTGACAAGGCTTCCCAAAGCGTCCTTGTTTTCCCGCAGGGCATTGCCGATTCGCCGAACCGCGTCGCCGCGCACCGGCGCCGGAATCTTGCGCCATTCCCGAAATGATTCGGCGGCCATGGCCATGATTTTCTCGTATTCGGCTGCCGTGGAGCTGCGAACGCTCGCTATGACCTCATTCGTCGACGGGTTGACGGATTCTATGAGCTCGGCAGACGCATCTTCGCTGCTCTCGCCGCCATACCAGGTGCCCGGGTTGATTGCCTCCAGCTTGAGGCTGGCCAGTATTTCTTTGCTCATCCTACTCTCCGGTGGCGCGCTGATGACCCGTCTGGCCTCGTGCAACCAACTCTGCTGACGCCAGGTTCGTACCGCCGTGGGCATAGGCCTGGCCGAAACGATTTTCCAGAATGTCGCTCAGACGGAACTGTTCCTGGGCAACGAACCCTTTGTATTTATTGGGGTTCGACAGCACAAGATCAAGCACGCTGCAGATACCGGCAGCTGTGGTTATCTGGATCGCCGACCACAATCGACCCGCAACCACCTGCGGATACACCTTGTTGACGTAGTTCTCCTCACGGAATTCGCCGTCCTGAAGTCCTGTAACGGCAGCGTAGATAACGACCACGTCCTGCAGAGTCTGTGGAACCGCGTTTTCGAGAATCCGTTTCAAGGTGCCACGGTCGTGATTGAGCTTCAGGCCATTCATGAGCAATCGCATTTGTTCACAGTGTCCCGGATAACGGATGGTCTTGTAGTTCATGGTCGTGACGCGATCGCCGTAGGTCTCACCCAGCGAGCCGAGGCCACCGGACGTATTGAATGCTTCGTATCGAGTGCCATCGATCTCTATCATCTCGAGACCTTCCAGGGGCAGAACGTCGACTTCCTTACCGTCTACGATGCTCCGACAGAGATTGCCGTATTCGTTGATGATGCCGTCGGTGGACCATGTCAGTGAGTACTTGAGCACGTTATTCGGGTGCTGCGGCAGTGCGCCAACGCGCAGCTTGACCGATTTCACCGTCTCGAAATGCTGAATCAGCTCATTCGCGGCGATGCTGATGAAACCGGGTGCGAGCCCGCACTGCGGGGCAAAGGCCTTGCTCGAACCCTCGGCCAGTTTGCGAACGGCTTCCGTGACGGCGACATCTTCAGTGAGATCGAAATAATGCAATCCTTCGGCACGCGCAACTTCGGCAACACCGACATTACAGAAGTACGGCAGTCCGGATACGATGGCGACCGGACCGTGCGCGCGAACATGCTTTGTCAGCAGCGCCTTGTCGCTCGCATCCATTTCGAAGGCGACGACATATTCGCTGTTATGTGCTTTGGCGACTGCGGCGGCCGCGCCGGGTTTTGAGTCGGCGAGCTGAATGCGATAGTCGCCGCATTCGGCGAGCAGGCCGGATATCAGTACGCCGATCTTGCCGGCGCCGAGTACGAGTATGTCCTGCATGAAAACCACTCCAGACAACAAAAACCGCCGGGCGGGCGGCGGGCGTATGGCGCGCATTGTGCCAATCTCCAGGCACGCTTTCCACACACGGCTAAACTGCTGATTACATGAGAAACTTTTGCAGCGTTGCGGCGCAGCATGGCATAGTTCGCGATTCCAGCGGGCCTTGCGCCCGTATTTTGATGCCCGATGGCAGGAATCGATGTGAGTAGAACGATCGCCAAATCAGACTGGCACCCCGCAAGCTGGCAGAGCATGCCAGCGGCGCAGCAAGCGAGTTATCCGGATCAGGCCGAGCTTGATCGTGCCGTTGCCGACCTGAGTCGCTTGCCGCCGATCGTCACGTCCTGGGAAGTCGATGCGCTCAAGGAGCATATTGCAAAAGCGCAGCGTGGCGATGCATTCGTTTTGCAAGGGGGCGACTGCGCCGAGACCTTCGACGAGTGTACGTCGGAAAACATCGTCGCCAAGCTCAAGATCCTGCTGCAAATGAGCCTGGTGATGTTGTACGGTCTGAAAAAGCCGGTGGTCCGCGTTGGCCGTATGGCAGGACAGTATGCCAAGCCACGATCTGCTGACACCGAGACTCGCAAGGGAACATCATTGCCGAGTTTTCGCGGCGACCTCGTCAATCGCATTCCGTTTACTGCGGAAGATCGCATCCCCGATCCGCAAATGATCTTGCGCGGCTACGAGCGCGCGGCACTGACACTGAATTTCGTTCGCTCACTGATCGATGGTGGATTTGCTGACCTGCACCATCCCGAATATTGGGATCTCAACTGGGTCGGCCACTCGCCGATGGCCGATGAATATCACGAGATCGTCAAGTCGATTTCCAATTCCCTGGACTTTCTCGAGACAGTATCCGGTACCGAATTGCACAAAACACAACGAGCTGACATCTATGCAGCCCATGAAGGTTTGCACCTGTTGTATGAGCAGTCGCAAACACGTTATCTCGATCGTCGTGAGCGATGGTATAACCTGACGACGCATTTCCCCTGGATCGGAATGCGAACGGCGGCCATGGACGGCGCGCACATCGAGTACTTCAGGGGTATTGCGAACCCGATGGGGGTCAAGATCGGTCCGGGCATGACCCGCGAGTGGCTGCAGGAGCTGATTGCGGTGCTGAACCCTAACAATGAGCCTGGCCGTCTGACGTTGATTCATCGATTTGGCGCCAAGGCGATTGAGGAGTTCCTCCCCGGTCTTGTCTCGGCTGCCCGTGAGACCGGTTCGCCGGTTCTCTGGGTGTGCGATCCGATGCACGGCAATACCGAAAGCACCGCCGATGGCACCAAGACGCGCCGCTTCGACAAGGTTCTGTCCGAACTGGAATCGGCGTTTCGCGTGCACGAGTCGATGGGCAGCTATCTGGGCGGCGTGCATCTGGAACTTACCGGCGAAAACGTCACCGAGTGCACGGGTGGTGCGCGTGGCTTAACCGACGGCGACCTGGCGCGCGCTTACAAGTCGACAGTCGATCCGCGCCTCAATTACGAACAAGCCATGGAAGTCGCCATGCGCATTGCCGGTCTGCATCACGCCAACGCCAGGATATCGCGCCGCCGCGGCTAGTTGCCGGTCGCTCTAAGCTGCGCCCACGCCTCGTCATTCTCGATCAGACGAGTTTGCCCGGGTTGCAGGTCGTCCAGCGACCACGGACCGACAGACCACCTTATCAGCCGCAAGGTCGGCAATCCGACGGCGGCGGTCATACGGCGCACCTGCCGATTGCGGCCTTGCGCAATTCGGATTTCGATCCAGCGGTCGGCGATATTGCTGCGATAGCGAATTGGTGGCACGCGCTCCCACAAGCCATCCGGCGCATTGACGAGCCTTGCCGATTCGGCACGTGCCGGCCCATCACGCAATGTGACCCCGCTCTCCAGTTCGGCAAGTTGCGCATCGCTCGGAATCCCCTCGACCTGTGCCCAGTAGGTCTTGCGGGTCCCTGATTTCGGCTGACTGATACGTGCCTGCAAGCGGCCGTCATCGGTAAGCAGCAACAGGCCCTCACTGTCGAAATCGAGTCGCCCGGCAGGGTATACATTGTCCTGCGCGACGAACGCGGCGAGCGTCTGGCGGCCGTCCTTGTCGCGAAACTGACTCAATACCCTGTACGGCTTGTTGAGCAGGATGAGTGGCATATCGGTACAATGCACCGCTTTTGCGGGAAGTGCCATGCAGTACGATCACATCAAGGTCCCAACAGACGGTGAGGCGATTACGGCCAATCGCGACCACTCGCTCGTTGTTCCCGATTTTCCAATCGTCCCGTTCATCGAAGGCGATGGCATCGGTATCGATGTGACGCCCGTGATGATCGATGTCGTCAAAGCCGCGGTGAAAAAAGCCTATGGTGACCGTCGCGGGATTCGGTGGATGCAGGTCTACGCCGGCAAGGCCGCCGCTGACCTTTACGGCGCGACGGAATATCTGCCGGACGAAACGCTGCACGCGCTGACAAAATACGTCGTGTCGATCAAGGGACCCTTGATGACTCCGGTTGGCGGGGGTATTCGCTCGTTGAACGTTTCGATACGACAGACGCTCGATCTGTACGCCTGTGTTCGCCCGATTCGCTACTTTCCGGGCGTATCGACGCCGATGAAGCAGTCAGATCTGGTCGATATGACGGTATTTCGCGAGAACACCGAAGACATCTATGCCGGTATCGAATACCCGACCGGATCCGCGGAGGTGAAGAAGCTGATTCACTTTCTGCAGACGGAGTTGGGTGTGACGGAAATTCGATTTCCGGCAAGCTCGGGCATCGGCATCAAACCGGTGTCGCGTGAGGGCTCGGAACGGTTGATTCGAAAAGCGATTCTGTACTGCATAGAACGGGATTATCGCTCCGTTTCGCTCGTGCATAAGGGCAATATCATGAAATACACCGAGGGCGCGTTTTGCCAATGGGGCTATGACGTGGCGAGGACGGAATTCGGTGCGAGTGAAAAGGACGGCGGACCGTGGCTCTCGTTCGAGAACCCTGTTACTGGCCGAGAGATCATTATCAAAGACGTTATTGCAGACAATTTCCTGCAGCAGATTCTCATGAAGCCCGAAGATTACGATGTGATTGCGACGATGAACCTCAACGGTGACTACATATCGGATGCATTGGCGGCGCAGGTTGGCGGTATCGGTATCGCGCCAGGCGCGAATATTGGCAATGCGGTCGCGGTATTCGAGGCAACGCACGGCACGGCGCCGGGTTTTGCAGGAAAAGACCGCGTGAATCCAGGCTCGCTGATTCTGTCGGCCGAGATGATGCTGCGCTACATGGGCTGGGACGAGGCGGCGGACTACATCATGAATGGAGTCGCGAGCACCATTGCTCACGGGGAGTTGACGTTTGATCTGGCGCGCTTGCGCGAAGCCATTTATCAGCCGATTCGAAAAGACCGGCCGCACGGTAAAAAAGACGTTGAGCAGGAACTCGAAAGGATGATTCCCGGTGCGACGCTGGTCGGAACTCGCGGCTTCGGTGAAGCAGTAATCCGGCACATGGATGACTAGACTTATTTTTGATGAGGATTGCCGCGCGTGCCCGCGGCTTGTAGAGTTTCTCGATGTTGTCGGCG
>JAOTVR010000158.1 GCA_029863305.1 Gammaproteobacteria bacterium
TCTTTGTTTTATTTGGTGCCCAGGGCCGGACTCGAACCGGCACGTCCTTTCGGACAGCGGATTTTAAGTCCGCAGCGTCTACCAATTCCGCCACCCGGGCGTGACGAGGGAAAAATGGAGGCTAGGGTCGGAATCGAACCGGCGTCCACGGCTTTGCAGGCCGCTGCATAACCACTCTGCCACCTAGCCTCAGGTTGCAGGCGTCGCAGTATACAGGCCTGCCAAGCAGGGTCAATTTGCTTCGTCAGGGCCCGTTAGGGCGTCCAGGCGTAGCCGACCTTGAGAAACAGCGTGCGGTCAGTCTCCTCGAGGCGATCGAGGTCATCGTCGTCGAGGTGGTTGTCCGAATAGCCCAGAAAGAAAACGGTCTGTGGATTCAATTTGTAGGAGAACAAGAGCTGTCGTCCGACCCGCCGCGTATTCGCGTCGACCTCGTCGATGTACGCATCCGGATTACGATCGATATCCTGGATCTGCGTCGTGAAACGCAGAAAACTGCGGCGATTGAATTGCCAGGTCATACGGACATCGTAGACGCCCGCATCGAACACGTTGCGGCCTTCTTTCGTATCGAGTTGCAGCATCGTTGCCTCGAATTTCAGGAACAAATGGCGGCTAATATTCCAGTCAAGAAACGGCTCGACGCGCAGTTGATCCCCCAGCCGCGAATTGGCGAAGTCGACCTGATCGCCGTAGCGCGCCCAGACACCGAGCAACAAGCCGCCCCTGGGCTGCATCTCGGTATAGAAACTGATCTTCTGCTCTTTATAGAGCACCTCGTCCCAGAGCGTGTCCCGACTCAGCACACCAACCTGGTACCAGGCCTGCATCGGGCCGCCTATGCCAAAATACGCCTCAAACTCGCGCTCTAACATTCGGCCGCTGTCGTCATGCGTGATGTCCCAGTCACCGCGCAATTGCATCCGCGTCCACCAGTCGTCATCTTCGCCGTGCCAGGTGTAACCACCGCCGATCAGCTGCTGGTTAATGTCGACCTGTGGAACAAACCCCGAATCCGCCCGAAAACCGGCACTTCGATCCACATGCTGCAGCCAACCATACCAATTCCGCGATTCGTACTCGTAGCTCGCATGGATGGCAGCGCCGGAAAAGCTGCCCGTCGGCTGCTCGAACTCCGTGGCGACTTCGTCCGGATACTCGGTATCGGAGTGCAGGTACTGTGCTTGAATGCTGTGCTGGTCGCTGATTTTCCACTGCAGGTCAAAGCCGCCAACGCTGTTGTGATAATCATCACCACTGCGGCTCGTCACCAACGCACCAAGCGACGAAGCATCGCCGAACCCGCGGCTGTAGCGGCCAACAATCGTCGTGTTATCCGCATCGAGTGACGTGGAATCCGAGCCGAACGCGCCGGGCAGCAGGAGATTGGTTGCCGTATCCTGCGCCGCGAACACCCCGTAAGTATGATTGCCGCGCTTGCCCGTCAGTTTCGTACCGATATCGGGATCGGCAACCGTGCGCGTGAACACCGCGTCGATCGGCGTGCTGAAATAGTCCGCACCCTCGAGAAAAAATGGCCGTTTTTCCGGAAAGAACAGTGCGAACTGGTTGTTGACGTCCAGTTGCGCAACATCGGCTTCGACCTGGGAAAAATCCGGGTTGATCGCCAGATTGGCGGTCATATCCGGCGTGATGCCCCAGCGAATACTGACACCAGCCTCGGCATCCATGTCGCCACTTTGCAGCGGGGTCGTGCCTGGTTCATCGGTAGAATCGGTCCTTGATCCGGTCAGCGTCGGCACAATCTCCAGGTCGCGCGAGGGCTGCACGCCCTCGAGCCCTTCGATCTTGTCGAACTGGCACAGATAGCAATTCACCGAGCGATCCATTGGGTTATTGGAAAAGCGGTAACGCCGGTCGCGGGGGTAAAATCGCAGCAGGTCGAATCCCCACGTTTGCTTGCCACCGGTATTCGGAAACCGTAGCTGGTTGAGCGGGATTTCCATCTCGACGATGTAACCGACCTCGTTGATATGCCCTGCCGAGTCCCAGATCGCGTCCCAGGACTCGTCCTCGTTCTCGTTGACGTCGTCGTTGGTCAGGTCCATTTGCACACCCAAGGGATTAGCAAAGAACTCGAACGCACGGCGCTCGTCGTTATAGGTATCCAGCACGATGCCAACGAAATCGTGATTCCAGGCCGTGTCACGATCCTGCAAATACGCCCGAATCGCTTGCGGATCAGGGTCCCGGGCGTCGAAGGCGATATACAGGCTTTGACCGTCCTCGAGCAGATAAGCGATCGTCTCAACGCGCGCCGGAATGTTCTCACCCGGATTCGTTTCAGTATCTATCTTGATCTGAGTCGCATATTTCCAGGCTTCCTCATCCATTAATCCGTCGATCGTGACGAGTTCGCTGCTGCGCGGCAGCGTTGCGATGTTCGCGAAGGTCAGCGGCGAGACAAGCAGCATCGCCATGATTGAGATGCAGTGTGGGCGCGGCAGTCGGCTAAAGGCAGTCACAGCGTATCTCGCAATTTGATCGGGTGACTCTTAGATGTGCGGCGGGCACGAATAGTTTGCCCGGCAGCCGCAAATTTTCATTCCATTTCGATCTATGGAGTGCCGTATGGGCCTGGCGCCAGGAACCTTCGGCCGCTTCAAAACGGCGAAAGGCCGCTCGATGAGCGGCCTTTCCGAGGTTGGAGCGGGTGATGAGGATTGAACTCACGACCCTCACGTTGGCAACGTGATGCTCTACCGCTGAGCTACACCCGCTGATTCTGCCGCGATATTCCGCGGAGGGCCGAGATTTTAGCCGCTCAGGGCTCGCTGTCAAGGCTAATGAACGGCCAGGCGGCCCGCAGATACACAATCATTGACCAGATCGTCATTCCGGCCGCCGCCATCAGCAGTATGAAGCCGATGCCGTAGATATCGAATCCCAGGAATTCGTGCTCGTAAACCATGAATCCGATGCCGAACATCTGCAGTACGGTCTTCACCTTCCCTGTCCAGTTGACCTGAACGTTCGCGCGCTCGCCGATCGTGGCCATCCACTCCCGCAGCGCCGAGATCGTGATCTCGCGGCCAATGATGATCATCGCAATGATATCGACGTACCAGAGCGGATCGCCCTGGACGAGCATTACCAGCACGATCGCGACCATGAGCTTGTCGGCAACAGGATCGAGAAATTCGCCAAACTTGGACATTTGGCCGAAACGCCGCGCCACCCAGCCATCGAGAAAGTCGGTGATCCCTGCAATGCCGAATATGATTGCCGCGACGGGCCGTGCATGCTCCATCGTGCTGTAAAAAAGCACAACAACCAGTGGAATCGCAGCAATACGAAACAGCGTCAGGAGAATGGCAAAGTTGATTTTCACAGGCCGGTTCGCATTATTTTAGTTTTGTCCGTCCAGATGCAGGTCATTGTATATCGATTCAGCCAATGAACGGCTGATTCCGCGCACTTTGATCAGGTCATCGACGCCGGCGCCGATCACGCCCTGAAGCCCCCCGAATTGCCGCAACAGCTCACGTCGCTTCTTCGGCCCCAATCCGGGAATCTGCTCCAGGCGAGATGTCTTGCGGGCCTTGGAACGTCGCTGGCGATGTCCCGTGATCGCGAATCGATGCGCTTCATCGCGAATCTGCTGGATCAGCAGCAACGCCGAAGAATCGGCCGGCAAGCGAATTGGCGTCTTTTCCCCAGCGGTGAACAGCTGCTCCGCACCTGCTTTGCGAGCTCTGCCCTTGGCCACTGCGACGACCTTCAGCCAATCCAGTTCCAGCTCGTCGAGAACCGTCAACGCCTCCGCCAACTGGCCCTTACCGCCATCGACGAACAGCACGTCCGGCATCGGCACCTCGCCTTTTTTGACACGGGCATAACGGCGCCGCAGCGCCTCCGCCATCGCCGCGTAGTCGTCACCCGCCGACGCCGGACTCAGATTGAAACGGCGATAGTCGCTTTTGAGGGGTCCTGCGGCATTGAATACAACGCAGGAGGCAACCGTCGCTTCACCGGCCGTGTGGCTCACGTCAAAGCATTCCAGGCGTTCTGGCGGCGCATCGAGCTGCAGGGCGTCTGCCAGCGCCGCAAACTGCCGCCGAATCGTCGCATTGCTCGCGACCTGCAAATTCAGGCCTTGCTCTGCGTTGGTCCGCGCCATCTGCAACCAGCGTCGGCGATCACCGCGCACACGGTTCTTGATGACGATCTTGCGCCCCATCCGGCCGCTCAATTCCGCCTCGAGCAGCGCCCGATCATCTATTTCGCAGTCAAGAATGATTTCTGCCGGAGCATCGCGACCGAGGTAATACTGCGCGACGAAACCGTTAAGAATTCTTCGTCGGTTCGCCTCGCCATCCAGCCGTGGAAAGTGATCGCGACTGCCGATGACAGCACCGTTGCGGATAAACAAAACCGTTACACAATGCATGGCGCCGTTCGACGCAAAGCCGAGGATATCGAGGTCCTTGCTGGCTGTACGGGAAACGAGCTGCCTGGCCTCGATTTCCTTGAGCCGGGCTATCTGGTCCCGCAACCGTGCGGCCTGCTCATACTGCTGTGCGTCCGCTGCGTGTTCCATGCGCCGAACAAAGGTATCGATGACACTCTGGTTCTTGCCTTCCAGAAAATCGATCGCCGCGTCGACGTCTTTCGCGTACTGATCCCTGCTGATCAGGTCGACACAGGGTGCCGTGCAGCGTTTGATCTGATATTGCAGACACGGTCGCGTGCGGTTGCTGAAGTAGCTGTCCTGGCACTGCCGGACCAGGAACAGTTTCTGCAGCTCATTCAGGGTCTGCCGGACCGCGCTGGTGCTCGGGTACGGGCCGAAGTAACGCCCTTTTCCCTTGCGCGGTCCGCGATGAAACTGCAGCCGTGGGAAACGATGCCTGGTCGATACATAAATATAGGGGTAACTCTTGTCGTCACGCAGGATGACGTTGAAGCGCGGCTTGTGTTGTTTGATCAGGTTGTATTCGAGAATCAGCGCCTCGGCTTCGGTATTGGTCACCGTCACCTCGACATTCGCGACCAGTGCCATCATGGCGGTCGTTTTCACTGAATCGTGACTGCGCTGAAAATAAGTGGATACGCGTTTCTTCAGGTCACGTGCCTTGCCCACGTAAATGACTTTATGTTTCGCATCGAGCATGCGGTAGACGCCCGGGCGGTGCGTCAAACTGCCCAGAAAAGACTTATTCTCGAATTTACGTTCGTCGCTCACGCCGCTATTTATCCAACATCTCCCTGGCTTGAGCAAACACACGCTCGAACATCTCGGTCGTCAGGCGGCGCGTGTTGGTGTTGTAGCGACTGCAGTGATAGGAGTCGAGCAGGCGAATGCCGCCAAGATCATGTACTGCCGAATGCGCAAACTTGTAATCGACTTGTCGCAAAGCCAGCGCCTTGATGATCGCGCGATGCGCAATCCCGCCGAGTGCGAGTACCACTGACGGCTCGGGTAACGCTCTTAGTTCGTTGCCCAGAAATCCGTTGCAGGAATTGATTTCCGCACCAATCGGTTTGTTGTCTGGCGGTAGACACTTCACCGCATTCGTGATGCGGCAATTAATGAGCTGCAGATCATCATCAGCCGCAAGCGATTCATTGTGCGTCGCGAAGCCGAATTTGTGCAGTGTTTGATACAGCAGAATTCCGGCATGATCTCCGGTAAACGGCCGACCTGTTCGATTCGCACCGTGCATGCCCGGCGCCAATCCAACGATCAAAAAACGCGTCGCCGCGTCGCCAAACGGCGGCACCGGTTTGCAGTGGTAGTCGGGAAACTTCTCGCCGACAACATCGAGAAACTCTGCAAGCCGCGGGCACGCGCGGCAATCCTCATCAAAAATAAGTCTAGTCATCCATGTGCCGGATTACTGCTTCACCGAAGCCGCGAGTTCCGACCAGCGTCGCACCGGGAATCATCCTTTCGAGTTCC
>JAOTVR010000159.1 GCA_029863305.1 Gammaproteobacteria bacterium
CCATTGCATCGCCGGCATCAGCGCCGCAAGGCGCTGCGCGAGGCAGACCTGGTCTTGCTGGCCGGCGTGCCTTCCGACTTCAGACTCAACTACGGTCGGAATGTGCGCCGCAGCGCGTGTCTGATTTCGGCCAATCGAAGCCGTGTCGATTTGCAGCGCAACCGCCGTCCCGACGTCGGCGTGCTTGCCGATGCGGGCCTTTTCCTGCGTGCGCTGGCGGATGCGCTCGAGGCCAATGTCAGCGGCAAGTGGATCGAGTGGCGGACCTTGTTGCTCGCGCGCGATGCGGAACGCGAAGCGGAGATCGACGCGACCGCAAGCAGGTCCGGAGAATTCATCAACCCGGTTGCGTTGTGCAAAACCATCGATGCCGGACTGCCCGACAACAGCGTGATCGTCGCCGACGGCGGAGATTTCGTCGGCACGGCCTCGTACATCACGCGGCCCAGGAAGCCGTTGAGCTGGCTGGACCCGGGCGTATTCGGCACGCTTGGCTGCGGTGCCGGATTCGCACTTGGCGCGAGCCTGTGTCGCCCGGGGCATGAGGTATGGATCCTGTTCGGCGACGGATCGGTCGGTTACGCGCTCGCCGAATTTGATACGTTCGTGCGGCATAAGATTCCCGTCATTGCCGTTGTCGGCAACGACGCCAGTTGGGCACAGATTGCGCGCGAACAGGTCAAAATGCTCGATGACGATGTCGGCACGGTACTGGCGCGTAGTAATTATCAGGATGTCGCTGCCGCGCTGGGCGGGCACGGTGTGTTGCTGCAGCATGCCAATCAGACGGCGCTCCGCCTGCAGGAAGCGCGGCATGCGGCCGCCGACGGCGTGCCGGCGTTGCTCAATGCCTGGCTGGACCGTACGGATTTTCGCGAAGGGTCGCTATCGATGTAGTCGGCAATTGTCGAGACAGCAATCCCCGATTGCGTTAAATTGCTGCGCTATTGCCGATTTTTGACCCAATTTCCCGGGGGAAAACATGAACAAGAAAATGATTGCGCTGCTCCTCACCGCGACGTTTATCGCCGCGTGTGGAAAAGATGAGGGCCCGGTCGCCGCCATCGAGCTGCCCATACGTTACGCCGCCGTGAACCTCGCGGACATCGCCACGGCCGAGGCGCTCACGAACCTTTGTGCAAACGAGGAAACGCTGTTTCGCGAACACCTTGCGGCGCTGGAATCCTACGATGGAGCGCCGACGATTGCGGGCTATTACACATCGCTGGATAGTCTGTTTGCGAGCATAGGGACCGTTGCCCAGACGGCGCAGAGTCTGAGCGGCGTGCATCCGGACGCGGAATTGCGCACGGCTGGCGAGGCGTGCGCGCAGCTGTTGTCAAAAGTCGAGACGGACATGAGTCTGTCTCGTCCTCTCTATGACGCAGTGAGTCAGCTGGATGTTACGGAGACCGATGACGTAACGCGGCACTCGATCAAAAAGTTGCTGCTGTCCTTCCAGTTGGCCGGCGTCGACAAGGACGATGCGACGCGCGAGCGCATTCGCGAGCTCAACGACAACATTGTCGCGATCGGGCAGGAATTCGATCGCAACATCCGCGAGGACGTGCGCTACCTGGAGCTCGAGTCTGTCGAGGATCTCGCCGGATTGCCGGACGACTACATAGCAGCACATCAGCCCAATGAAGACGGCAAGATCCTGATCTCAACGCAATATCCGGATGTCTTCCCGTTCTTCGAATACGCGGATCGCGACGATCTGCGGAAGAAAATGGTGATGCTCTATGGTCTGCGCGGCTACCCGAAAAACGAAGCGGTCCTGCGCAAACTGATTGAGGCTCGTTACGAGCTCGCGCAGCTGATTGGGTTCAATAACTACGCGGAGCTGGTCACAGCGGACAAAATGGCCGGCTCGCCCGAGCGAGTCGCTGCGTTCATCGAGGAACTCAAGGGATATACGGGCGATGTGCAGGACCGCGAGTATGAGATGTTGCTGGCGAGGCTGCGTCAGGATGACCCGGATGCAGAGCGCGTCGAAACCTGGCAGAGATCCTACGTGCAGAGCAAAGTGAGCCGTGAGCAATACGGCGTCGACTCGAAAGTGATTCGGCAGTATTTCAGCTACAAAAACTCTCGCGAAGGCATCTTCACGATGGTGCAGGAACTTTTTGGTGTCCGGATCGAACCCTGGGAAACGGATACATGGCATGAGGATGTCGAGTCGTACTCGCTTTTCTCTGGCGACGTCGAACTTGGTCGTTTTTATCTCGATATGCACCCGCGCGAAGGCAAGTATCAGCACGCAGCGATGTTCCCCTTCGTTAACGGTATCCAGGGTCGGCAGTTACCGATCGCCGGACTGATCTGCAACTTTCCGAAAGGTGACGAGCCCATTCAATTCTCGCAGGTAGTGACATTCCTGCATGAATTTGGTCATCTGATCCATTGGCAATTCGCCGGACATCATGCGTGGAGCAATGTGTCGGGCATCACGTCCGAGTGGGACTTCGTCGAGGCGCCGTCGCAAATGTTGCAGGAATGGGTTTGGGACTACGAGACGGTGTCGCAGTTTGCACGTAATGCGGCTGGCGAGGCGCTGCCGGCTGAATTGCATGCCAGCATGGTGGCGGAGCGTGATTTCGGACTCGGGATGGGGACGCGACGTCAGTTATCGTATGCGGCACTGTCGCTGGCGATGTACAACCGCGACCCCGCGGAGATCGACTTCGACTCTCTCAGCGAAGAGATTACGCGCGAGTTCACGAAGTTCGAACCACTCGAAGGCACGCACACCTGGTCTGCATTCGGTCACCTGAACGGCTACTCGGCCATCTACTACACCTACCAGTGGTCGCTGGCGATCGCGACGGACATGTTCACGCAGTTCAAGGCGGCCGGCCTGCGCAATGTCGAAGTGGCGGGGGCCTATCGGGACAAGGTGCTGGCAAGCGGCGGCAGTCGACCCGCTGAGGAAATGGTCACCGATTTCCTGGGTCGGGAAATCAGTTTCGAGCCGTATGCCGATCGACTGCGTGGTGAAGGAAGCTAGGGAGAGAGCGTCGCCAATGCCTTCTGTCGTCACCGAATCCGCACTGAAGGCGCTGCTTGCGAATCTCGGTCGCTACCTGGCAAACCTCGCGAGGGCAGGGGGACAGCGCAAGGAGGAATCGCGAAAGGCACTGCAGGGTGTCATTCGTGCGACCCGGCAAACGCAGGTCTACTTTCGCGCCCTGAACGCAAAAGGCAAGCGGGACTTCGACAAAGAGGAACAGCTCAGCGACATCTGGACGAAACTGTCATTCGAGCTGAAAGAGCTCGGCGTCAAAGCACTGGCCAAGCGCTGTGACATTGCCGGTGGCTATTGGTCAGATCCCGACAATTTCTCGGCAGCGTTTCTGAAAAGAGCGAAGGCCCGATTGCAGGACCTGGAGCTGGAAGCACGAACGCTGCTGGCGAAACTCTGACCCGTCCTGGCCGGCAGTTAAAGCCTGGCGAAGAGCCTCGTGCCGGAGCATAGCTCCGGCATGAGGTCAGTCTGCTGATCGACGGATTACCGGACCAGTTTCGTCCAGTTATCCATCGCGCCGATGCTGCAACCGAACTTCTTGTGGCCGTTGCCCAGGCCCTGCATCGATGATCTGCGAGCACGAACAACCGGCCGTATCCAGCGTCGAATACGACCGTCCCGGACCCTGGCCGTTCGGCGCATTCGTGTCGAATTCGAAGTCACTGTCGGTGAGCGCGAAACGATTCGTTCCCAGATCATTCGGCAGCATCTCGGGAATAACTGTCGCCGGGCAAACATCGGCGTCGTCATTGACGCCGTCGCCGTCCTTGTCCTTGGTCAGGAACAGCACGAAGCCATCGTGATCCGACGAGCGCAATGCCGTGGTCCCGTCGTTGATCAGATCAACGGCCGCATCGGCGTTGCCGCGTCCGTATTCGAAACCGCGTACAGACTCATCCAGCGCCATGCTTGTCAGTGCATGATCGAGCGCTTGAGCAGTCCCGCGGAAGACGAACGAGTAACGTTGTTCGGGGCCGATTGACAGCACCTGGTTGATCAGGTTCGGATCGACGAGGTCATCGCCGGACAGCAAATTCTCCAGAGGATTCACTTCGCCGCGAATTTGTCCAAGAACATCGACGTAACCGTCGCTGAATTCGAACGCGTTGAGATCACCCGCAACGACCAGCCGAATATCCGGGTTTCCGTCCTGGAGGGCCTGCACGGCTGCTGCGACGGACTGCGCCTGCGCCAGTCGCTTGGCGCGCACGCGCTCGCCATCCGTGGGCGATTCGATACTGCCGAGCGAACGGTTGTGCAGAACCATGACGGCAAATGGATAGTCGGCGCCCTCGTTCACCGAGCGGCCCTCGAGCAACAATGGCGGCCGGTCGTGCAACAACGAGCCGTCGAACGCGAGGATCTCGTCCTTGCCGATTTGCGTGATGGCATCGACCGCTACGGTATCGCGCACGAGGAATCCGACATCGATGGTACCGACATCATTGCCTTCTTCGAGGTAGGCGGAGTAGCTGACGCCGGGGTCGGCCATCGCGATTGCCGCGGCAAGATCTTCCAGCACACCGAGCTTCTCGACTTCCTGCACACCGAGAACATCGGGCGCGTCGAGTACATTCAGAATGTAGTCGACGAACTTGGCCGTCCGGATGGCGTACTCGGCTGTGGAGACCACCTGGTCGTCACGTTGTCGGTCCACCGGTCCGTCGGCCGGGTCATCGACATCGTCGAACAGCCGGAACATATTGAGGCTGCCGATGGTCAGCTCGGCCCGGTCGCGGCTGCGCACCGCCTGCGGAATAACTGCCGGGTAGACGGTCAGCTCAGTTGGCCAGAATTCATAGCCACCGAATTCGAAACCCATCACGCCCAACGCATCGAAGTGCGACCCTGCAGAAATGATTTGATTGGGCAAGCCGAGCTTGTCCGGGTCCAGTTCGAAGATCTCGGGATTGCCATCCCAGGTTGCGATCAGCGGATCACCGAGTCCCGGATATTCAACTCCGGGCTCGCGGAACGGCCGCTCACTGGCGGCGCTGATGAAGACCTCGGCGATCGGATCCGTACCGAAACGCTGGTTCGGGCCGCCAACGACACCGTTGACGATTTCGATGAGCATGCCTTCGAGGCACTCGAATTCGATGGCGCAGGTCGGCGCGGTCGGGTCGGGCGCAGGGACTGCCGCATCGAGCGTTATCGCAGCAGGTAACAAGCCCGTTGGACCGTCATTCGTTACAACCGGGCTGTCGGTGAATTCGGTAAGACCGAAGAACTCATCAATGGTGCCGAGCACGTCGACCTGATCGCCGACCGCAACGCCCGGCGCGGCGGCAGTGAACACGAAAATGCCGTTGGAGGTATCACCGCTGATGTCCGCACGCGCATCCGGTGTCTGCATGAAAAAGCCATCGGCGGTTACCGCGGTTACAGTATTGTCCCGCGATTCAACAACATCGCCGTCGAATGGACTGGCCGACCCGTCACCCTGAATTTCGTAAATCTCGAGAACCGGCGGAGGCTCGGGGCCTTCGAAACCGGACCCTACGATGACGTTCTGGAAGGCCACTGCCTCGGTGCCACCGTTGAACATTGCGGTCAGCGTCAATGACAGGCTCGTGCCCGTGCCAACGATCGGCGTTGTGAAGCTGGCGAGGTCGTTGCTCAGTATTTCGCCCTGCATCAGCATCGGGTCATTGAGCGTGAAAGACGCACCGCCCTCGAGCGTATAAGTATGCGAGCCGGCTTCGTCGACCGTGCTGGCGAACGCGATCATCGCCGGTCCGCCGTCAATGCTGTAGGTCCATTCGAAGAAGTCGCTCGATTCGAAATCACCCATCGCACCCATGTCGATCGAAAGACCGAGGCCGGTGGCGCCGGCAACGTCGAATACCCAGGTGGCGCTGACCGGGCCCGA
>JAOTVR010000065.1 GCA_029863305.1 Gammaproteobacteria bacterium
CACTAATGAACAGGGCACAACGAATCAGAAGACAGAATTCGAGGTCAAGATTTCGATCTCCGGCGAGACGGCAAAGCTCCGCCCGGGCATGACCGCCAGTGCTGACATCAGCACAGAGACAAAGGAAGGCGTGATTGGCGTGCCAATTCAGAGTGTTGCCGTGCGTACGATAGATCAGCTGACGCTCGAGGGCGAGGAAGTTGCTGATGCCGAAAAACGCTTTACAGCAGATGAAGATGGCTTCGTCGAAATCATCTTCTGCCTGGAGGACGACGGTAAGGTTGTAGCCCGACAGGTGAAAACGGGCATACAGAGCGACGCAATGATCGAAATTATTTCCGGAGTCGAGGAAAACGAAGTTGTCGTTACCGGCAGCTATCGGGCTATTTCATCCGACCTGCAGAACGGTGCCGAGGTCTCGGTGAACAACGATCCGGACAAAGACTCAGACCGGGCGTGAATGGAGGCGGCGAATGAGTAATTCCTATCACCGAAATGCAGTACTTGCGCTCCGGGATGTCGTCAAGACTTACGAAATGGGCGCCGAAAAAGTACATGCATTAAGCGGCGTTTCGCTAGACATCAATAGAAATGAGTACGTCGCGATCATGGGTCCGTCCGGTTCCGGCAAGTCAACACTGATGAATATCATCGGTTGCCTGGACATACCGACCAGTGGCAGCTATTCGCTCGATGGTGAAATGGTCGCGAACAAATCGGAAGGTGAACTTGCCGAGATTCGCAATCGTATGATTGGTTTCGTGTTTCAGACGTTCAACCTTATTCCGCGCGCCGACATATTTCACAACGTTGAATTGCCGCTGGTTTACGGTGGCATCCCGAAGGCCGAGCGCCGCCAGCGCACGGAAGAAGCGATCGAGCAAGTCGGGCTGGCGGATCGAATGAAACACAAGCCAAATGAGCTGTCGGGCGGGCAGCGGCAGCGGGTCGCTATCGCACGCGCGCTCGTGTTCAATCCATCGATCATTCTCGCTGACGAGCCGACAGGTAATCTCGATACGAAAACGGGCGAGGAAATCATGGGTATGTTCGACGATCTGCATGCGGCGGGACAAACCATCATCCTGGTTACGCATGAAGACAATATTGCGAGGCATGCGAATCGGGCAATTCATCTGCGTGACGGCAAGATCGAAAGAGATGTCGTTACCTCAGGTGACGCGGCTGCGGCATGAACACCACTCTCGACATTGTCGAATCCTTCAAGATCGCATGGGCAGCAATCATAGCCAACAAGGCACGAGGTGCTCTGACCACACTGGGCATCATCATCGGCATCGTCGCAGTCACCACGACGATGACGGCGTTCAATGGCATGCAGTCCTCATTCAGTCAGGCAGCCGGGGCGATCGGCGTCGATGTCGTGTATGTGTCGCGCATGCCGTGGATCGTGATGAACGATTTTTTCGATTTTCGAAATCGGCCAAATCTCAATATCAGTGAAGCGCAGCAGCTCGAGAAAGCATTTGAAGGTCGCGCCATCGTTAACCCATCGATCGACACGAGACGGGACCTGCGGTTCCACTCCAGGACGATGGAGGGTGTGTCGATCATTGGCACGACCGAAAAGATGCCGATCATCACCAACCGCATGCCTGAGTATGGCCGGTTTCTGATGGAGTTCGATGTCCGCTATAAGAAGAATGCGGCGATCATCGGTTACGAGGTAGCAGAGGATCTGTTCGGCTCGGTGAATCCCCTGAACAAGGAAATTAACATTGGCCGGTACACGTTTCGCGTCGCCGGGGTGATGGAGGAGCAGGGTGGCAACACGCTGGGGGGGCCGAATTTCGACCGTCAGGTATTTATACCGATTTCCACGTTTATCAAGTCTTTCGGTGGGCGGCGTTTCATGGACGTCGATATTGCTGTCAAGGCGTCGGCAATATCAACGCTGGATGATCTCGAATACGAGGTGATCGGTGAAATGCGCAAGATTCGAAAATTGCGTCCGACGGAACCCGAAAATTTCTCAATCAACAAACTCGATTCACTTCTGGGTGCGTTCAACAGCATCGTCGGTGCCGTACTGGGCATCGGGCTGCTCGTAACGAGTATCGCTTTGTTCGTCGGTGGCATAGGCGTCATGAACATCATGTTTGTGTCGGTGACCGAGCGAACCCGGGAGATAGGCATTCGCAAGGCCATCGGCGCAAAGCGACGCAGCATTCTGATGCAGTTTCTTTTCGAATCCGCAACGATTTGCCTGCTGGGAGGGCTGATTGGCATCCTGATTTCTGCCGGATTGGCTGCGGCCATCAATGCTTCCGGCATGATGCCGGCCAGTCTGTCTCCGGGCATCATGCTCGCGTCGATCATCGTGTCGGTTGTCGTTGGCGTGTTCGCCGGACTTGTCCCGGCGTTCAAGGGTGCCAGACTCGACCCCATCGACGCCTTGCGGTACGAGTAGCCACTGGAGTCCAGCCATGCAGAATATCGATACCTTCATCATGTCACTTCAGGCTATTCGCACTAATAAGCTGCGCTCGTCGCTGACCCTGGTCGGTATCGTGCTTGGCGTTGCCTCCATCATCGCCGTGATGACAGGGATCTCGGTCATCCAGGGCACCATGGAAAAAGAAATGAGTGTCCTCGGTGCGCAGACGTTCCAGGTGCAGAAGTGGCCGTCCGGCTTTTCGACCGACGAAGAGCGGCGCAAGGCCATGCGCCGGCCACCGATGACGTTGAGCGATGCACAGGCAATTCGCGATCACGTCAAGTCCGTCGATATCGTGGGGTCTGAAATATGGGAATTTGGGTTCAAGGCCGAATACCGCGACGAGGAAACCAACGACAATCTGTCGATCGTCGGCGGCACTCCCGAATACCCGCAGAACAATACCCACTTCGTCGCATACGGGCGCAACATTTCGCAAATGGATGTGCACGCAGGACGCAAGGTCGTCGTGATCGGGTATGCCATCGCACAGGAACTTTATCCGTTCGTCGACCCGATCGGTCGCGATATTCGGATAGACGGTCGCGAATACAAGGTTGTTGGCGTATTCGACGAGAAGAAATCCGCGTTCGGGTCGCAATTCGATAACTACATTCTGATGCCCGTTTCGACGTTTACGAACACCTACGGCATGATCAATCGCGATGGCTTCGAGCGTTCCGTGAATATTACGGTGCACGCCCGGACTCCGGAAATCATCGATGACGCGATCGAGGAAACCCGTGCCGTGCTGCGTCGTGTTCGCGGGGTTAAGCGCGGCGAAGAAGACAACTTCGAGTATTTCAATTCCGAAAGCACGATACGAGAATTCAATCAGATGACGGCTGGCGTCAAAGTTGGCGCGTTCGTGATCGGCATCGTCGCCCTGCTCGTGGCCGGTATCGGCATTATGAACATCATGCTCGTGTCTGTTACCGAGCGGACCAAGGAAATCGGTGTACGCAAGTCGCTGGGCGCGAAACCACAGTATATCCTGCGCCAGTTTCTTCTCGAGGCAATCGTGTTGTGCAATTTTGGCGGCATCATCGGCGTCCTGGTCGGCTTCGGCATTGGCAACATGATGGTGAAGATGGGCATGTCCTCGTCCTTCGAGGCGGTCGTACCCGTGCAGTGGGCTGTCATAGGCCTGCTGTTCTGCACGGCGGTCGGCGTGATTTTCGGCATGCTGCCGGCGATAAAGGCGTCGCGCCTGAATCCGATCGACGCGCTGCGCTACGAGTAGTCCCGAATTTCAAAGCGCGGGACCGGAGAATTGCGACTACGAGGCGCCATCGGGTCAGTGATAATATCGGCGCCGCGATGGTCGTGATTCAAAATCAACACGTCGGTGGCTTCTGCGCCGTAGCTGTGCTCCTGCCGTTACTGGCAATACAACAGGCGTACACCCAGGAGTTCGCCGATACCGATATCAGTGTGGCCTACGAGGAAGCGATCGCCGGTGGGTTGTACGGTGAGGCGGAGGTTGCGGCAAAGAGGCTGGTAGAGAACGCCATTCGTGCCGGTCGCCGGGATGAGTCATCCACGGCGAGATTGCTGAGCAAGCTCGCGCTCGCGCAACGGCTGAACAAGAACTTCGGCGCCGCGTTGCAGAATTACGAGTTGGCCGTCAGTATCATCGAGTCCGGCCATGACATGCTCGATCTCGAGTTGATAGAGCCATTGCTCGGTATCGGTAACACCCATATTGACAATGAGCGCCCCGACCTGGCGCTTGAGCACCTCGATCGGGCCCTGCATGTACGCCACGTGAATAACGGTCCACACAGCCTCGAGCAATCGGAAACGCTGGAGATGCTCGCCACCGCGTACAAGAAAATGGGAGAACCACGCAAGGCCGTCGACCTCGCAGATCGCGTCTATTGGTTATACAGCCGCGAATTTCCAGGCAAGAGCATGGAGGTCGTGCCGGCCTTGCTCAAGAAAGGCCACATCCTCGGCGAAGTCGGCGACCGGAGAGAGCAGCGAGATGCCTATATTGCAGCAATTGACATTGTCGAGCACAACGAAGGCGAGTCATCCCTCAATCTGATCGGTCCTGTCATTAGTCTCGGACGCAGTCACGTCGAGGAATATTATGACCTGCAACTCCTCGCGCTGTCCGAAGAAGAACTGCCGGACACTCGCCTGCTCGACAAAGCGAAATCCTACTACGAATCAGCGCTGGACCTGGCGCGCACAACCGCCGACGTCCCCTGGCAGTTGCACACTGACGCACTGCTGGCGCTTGGTGATTTCTATACGATAAATGATGAGCAAAGCCGTGCGAGAGAGCTGTATCGCGATGCGTGGCAACTGTTGAGCGCCGATGAAGCCCGACTCGGGCGACGCCGAGCGGAACTCGAGACCGTTTTTCCGCTAAGAGGACCGACACCCGATCTGACCATCGCTTTACCGAGCGATGCCGAGGGTAATCCAGTGGGTTCTTCATTTGAATCTGGCTATATCGTCACGAGCTTCACTGTTACCCGAAGCGGTCGGCTAACAGATATCGGGCTCGTCGAAATCAGCCCGGAGCGCAATGCGGACATCGAAGCCGAGGTTAAACGCAAGCTCAGTCAGTTTGTTTATCGACCGCGACTCGAGAACGGTTACGTCGTCGATACCGGCGATCAGACAATTCGCTATAAGTTCCCCCTGCCAAAATCATCGCCGGCAGTGGAGTAGCTATTGGTAGCGAGATGCCCGGTCCAGGAGCAGATGATTTTGCGCAAATGTTTGTTACAAGCGACACCGCCTGCCGGCGACGTATTTTCACAACATAACTGGCCAGACCAAAAAGTTACCTTATTTCCACAGGTAATAACCTTACTTATCATGGGCTTAGACCCCATATCTGCCGGTATCGGGAAATCCGGCCATCGCCCCTGCAGGTAGCAACGTGTTGTAATTGAGCAACAGACCTTGCGGCATGCGCGATCTTTGTTAATCTGGCCTCCACAGCACCCGATATTCGGCCGATTCAGGGTCGATTTCGGTAAAAAGGCGGGGTTACTTGCTTCAGCAAGTTGTTCGTCGTCTGTGACTACAATCCTTTCAGCATAGGGGAATTAGAAAATGAGTAAGAGATTATTTCTATCGACCGTCTCTGTACTGCTCATCGCATTCGGATCCATAACCACCGCGTTCGCGCAAGGCTCTACCGGTTTAGTAAGTGGTCAGGTTGTTGATGCTGCAGGAAGCGGCGTCGCTGGAGTGAGTATTACTGTCTCTGACGCCAATACGGGTCTCGAGAGAACGGTAACTACGAATTCTGGCGGTAATTTCAGGATGCAGTTGCCTCCGGGTACGTATGCATTGAATTCATCCAAGATCGGATACGGCTCCGTAACCATCGAGGAAGTCCGTGTGAATCTGGGTGCAACGGCCGAACTGAGGATTCCGGTTCAAGAGGCTGCGATCGAAGAGATCACAACCTACGGTTCCGCAACTTCACTGATCAGCACCGGTACCGCCGAGTCGGCGCTTAACATCTCACTGGACGAAGTGTCCGAGATGCCTGTACCTCGCAACATCGAAGCAGTAGCGTTGCTGGCTCCCGACACGATCGTTGGCGATAATTCCTTTGGCGTCGACTTCACGCTCGTGTCATTCGGTGGCGCGTCTGTGGCGGAGAACACCTACTTCATCGATGGACTCAATGTCACGAACTTCAGAAATGGCCTGGGCGGAAGCTCGGTTCCTTTTGAGTTCTATGACCAGTTCCAGATCAAGTCAGGTGGTTATTCGGCCGAGTTTGGTCGTTCGATCGGCGGCGTGATGAACGCAATCACGAAACGCGGCTCGAATGAATTCCATTATGGCGTCGTGAGCTATTTCGAGCCAGGTGGAATGAGCACCAGCCCGAACACTCGCTATGCTGACGGCACGTATTACGACTGGAATGAAGAGAACGACTTCTCGTCAACGACATTCGATATTTATGTCAGTGGTCCAATTATCAAAGACAAGCTGTTCTTCTACCTGCTGGCCGAGCCGCAGTCGAAGGAATCGGAATTCACGTCGCTTGACTCAATTGATAATTTCAACAAGCGTGAAACTGATGACAGCTTCTGGGGCGGTAATCTGACCTGGAACATCACCAACGACCACGCGCTCAGCGTTACAGCGTTCAGCGATGAGAGAGAGCGCTTCACGCAGACGTTCAACTACGATCAAGAGACGAACACCGTTGGTGACGAAATCGGATTTGCGTCGGATTTCCGCGGTGGTGACAACCTTATCGTTCGCTACGACGGCCAGATCACCGATAGCTTCATGGTGTCAGCGCTGTATGGCAAGAACGAGTATTCGTTGACGTCGAACAACTCGAACGGCCTGAGGTGTCCGCTGGTTGTGGATGCTCGCCCTGACCGTCCGGGAAGCTCTACGCCGGGTTGCTGGGTCGCATTCGATGACTCTGTCGGTGATGACGAGCGTGAAGCCATTCGACTCGATTTTGAGTGGTATGTCGGTAACCACACGATTCGTGCTGGTATCGATAATGAAACCAACACGTCTTTCGGCGCACAGACCTATACGGGTCTTGACGTTTACACGCCGGAACCAGGCGGCATCTACTACCGTTACGAAACGTATGCGGTAGGTGCTCAGCTTGCAAATGGCGCGTTGGTGCCGGACGTTAATGGTGACGGCTCGGATGTCGACACAGTTCGTGTACGGTATTTCCAGAATGGCGGTAACTTCGAGACGACGTCTGCTGCTTATTACCTGGAAGACGTATGGGACATTAGTGACAGCCTCACCTTGAGCATTGGTATTCGTAACGAGACCTTCGAAAACCTCAATTCAAGAGACGAGGTCTTCATCAAGGTTACGGATCAGTGGGCACCGCGGTTTGGTATTTCCTGGTCACCGACCGGCACGGACGAATCCCGCCTGTTTGCCAACTGGGGTCGTTACCATATCCCGATTCCGAGTAACACCAACGTGCGTTTGTCCGGTGCGGAACTCGACTATCGGAACTACTATGTCTTCGACGGCAATATCGATGCGGAGACGGGCGCACCCGTAGCAATCGGCGCTGATGGTGTACCGACGACGCAAGAAATCGGCGCACGGTCCTACAACTCCGATGGCGAAGTGCCGGATACGAGAACGGTTCTCGATCTGGACCTCGAGCCGATGTTCCAGGACGAGTACATCATTGGGTACGAGCAGCGTATCGGCGAGAACTGGATTGGCGGACTGCGTTACGTTAGCCGCGATCTGAGCAGCACCATCGACGATATCCTGACGCCATGCGACCACTATATTCTGACCAATCCGGGCACAACAGCCAGGACTTACGACGAATGTAATCCGAGCGGCGAAATCCAAGAGGTGATCTATACTCCTGAAGAACTTGGTTTCCCGAAAGCTGAGCGCGAGTACAAGGCAATTGAGCTGTCGATGGAGAAGGTATGGGCCGATGACTGGAGATTCAAAGGCACCTACACCTGGTCGCGGAACAAGGGCAATACCGAAGGTTTCGTAAAATCTGACATTGGTCAGGACGATGCCGGTATCACCCAGGACTTCGATATTCCGCAGCTCATGGACGGTGCTTATGGCTTCCTGCCTAACGACCGTCGCCACAAGATCAAGATGTTCGGTTCTCGTGCAGTGACCGACAGACTGGTAATTGGCGCGACAATCACGGCGCAGTCGGGTCGTCCGGTCAACGCCTTTGGCGTCGGCCATCCTGACGGCACGCCGGACTACGGTGACACCTACTATCTGACCACTGATCTTGGTGATCCGGATGTAGAAGGCGATGAAAGCTTCCAGTTCATCCCGCGCGGTACCTTCGGTCGTACAGACTGGGTCTGGAACGTGAACATGTCTGCAATCTATTCGTTCAACCTGGGCGACCGGGCTGACGTCGAGCTGCGAGCAGAGGTTTTCAATCTGTTCAATGCGGATGCGACCACAGAGGTCTACGAGTTTGCAGAGAACTCACCGTCAATTCCTGACGAACGTTTCGGTCTGAGCCAGTACTATCAGACGCCTCGTTACGTTCGTTTCGGAGCTAGCCTGCGATTCTAAGAACTGACAGGTACGACAATGAGGCCGGCTTCCTTCGGGAAGCCGGCTTTTTTATTGGCTGAAATAAACGGGGAGTGGGGAGTGCAGTCTACTGGTCGAACTTGATCGCCTGGATGCGCTTGTCGGTCTCGCTCATCTTGATGAGCATGTCGTCCTCGGTGCTCGTACCGATAAAAGGCTGGGCCGCTGCGATCATTACCGGTACGACTTCCTGCAGGTCATTCGGGCTGCCAGTGGTCTTGACGTCGACACTCCAGATTTCACGGCGAGACGCATCGGCACGGCCAACGGCTGCAATTTCCTTCAAATAGGCCTGCAGGTCCACCGCGACGATGGAGAGTCTTTTCGTATAAACAGTGCGCTCAAACGGCAACTCCTCATTGCCGATCAGTTCCTGCTCAGGGGGAGTTTCGGTGGCCGCTATGATGCGAGCTGCCTGCTGCTGGATCGGTGACGATGAATTCGCGCTGCTGCCTCGACTGCCCCTGACCGGTGAGTCATCCGGACCGGTTTCGTACACCTGCCGGTTGGCCTGGTAGTACTTTTTCGTCGGGGCATCGACATCAGCCGACAAGTAGATGGCCATGTCGGCACTCGTTAACTGCTCTTCGGGCAGTCGGTGGTAGCCGCTGCTTGCAAGTGCTCGCTCGAGCTGATCCGCGTAGACGGCGAATTCAGGCGAGCGAACGCTCAAATCCGGGTCGCCCGAAGCGATCACGTAGGTATTGCCGATCTCGACCGATGCATCGTTGTGTGCGGTAACGTCAAGCCTGTACAGCGTCCCACACGCACTAAGGCTCAAAACAGCGGAGCCCAGCCAGGCGAGTCGACCCAATTGCGAGGAATTCATGTTGTTACCTCCTGTTTCGTCCGAGTGCATGTCCTCGATTGCCGCCAGATCGACGGACTTCAGAAGCTATTGACAGCAGGCTCCCTGACAGGTTCGATGCTATTGCTGAATCGATATCGTAAGCCGCTGATCTGAATCAATATTTTCAATACGCGTCACCGTTCCGGCGAGGTCCGACCAGGCGACGGTAATGGCGGTCACCGTCGTCTCGGCGCCCAGCCCGAAATGCAGCGTGCATGGCTGCTGCGCCAGATAGTTGGACCCCAGAGTGATTTCCTGCATTTGCGTGCCTGAAGCCGTTTCAACCGTCACACGCGAACCGATGCCCTGGCGGTTGCCTGGCGAACCGACAAGATCAATCTGCAGGTAATGGTTGTTATTGATGGCCTCGTTTCGATAGATCGTCGGTGACTTGCCGTTGGTTGCAATCAATACGTCCACGCGGCCATCATTGTCGTAGTCCGTGCAGATGACGCCACGCCCCTGATCATCGTGATTAATTCCGGATGCTGCCGCCTGCTCGGAGAATGTGCCGTCTCCCAGCGACATGAACAGACGCGACGGGTCGTTAAAGAACACGAAGAGCGGGTCGGAGTCATTATTCTCGATCGAGTCAACCGAGCGCATACCGTTGGTGTGAAAAATGTCGCTGTTGCCATCATTGTCAAAGTCAGCGAAACAGCTTCCCCAGCCCCAGTCACCATCGCGCACCCTTGCGGCGTCCGTAACATCGGAGAAATTGCCGTTGCCATCATTCTGGTACAAGCGATTGCCCGACTCTCCACCCTGATAATTCTTCTCTTTCTCGGTGTGGTAGATGCTGCTGACAAACCAGTCAAGATCACCGTCATTGTCGTAGTCGGCGACTGCCGCGCCCATTCCGTTCTCGTCGGAAATGACCTCGGTCGTCGCGTCAGTGAATGATGCGCCGGCATTGTTGATCAGTACCTGGCTCGATTCGAAATCTCCGGCCAGCAATATATCGGGATATCGATCCGAGTTGATGTCCGCGAAGATCGGTGTAAACGAGTGCTCGGCCAATACGTCGTCGAGCGGCGGGGCCCGGAAGCTCGGCATGATCTCGACGATGTTGCTGACGTCGGTAAAGAAACCACTACCGTCATTTTCCCAGAGATATTCAGTGACCGGAGACGTGTCAGACCAGATCCAGCCCCAGTGCGCGAAAAACAGATCGATGTCGCCGTCCAGGTCATAGTCAGCCGCCGCCATCGAGTACGTCGGTTTACGCAGATAGATGCCGGTGCTGGCCGTCGCTTCAACGAAGTTTCCTGTTTGATCGTTCTTGAATACTTCGACGTAGTTGGCTTCGTACTGGATGGACACGAAATCGTCCCAGCCGTCGCTGTCGAGATCAATGAAATAGCCGGCATTGTCGAGGCCGCGCGGGGAAATTCCGCGGTTGCCCGGCGCCTCTACGAAGGCGCTGCCGTCATTCAAATAGAGCTTGCCACGCTCGTTCATGCCATGGACTACGTAGAGGTCCAGCAAGCCGTCCTTGTCGATGTCACTCATCGCCAGGCCGCCGCCCATGACATGCATGTCCCGGGCCGTCACGACTTCGTTCAGCTCATAACATAATCCAACAGACTCCGTGCTTTGATTGAAAACACTGCCGGCCGCAGTGGGTGTCGTACAGCTGCTGGTCGGCGGCGGCTGGCCTCCACCGGAGGGCACATTTCGTCCACCGTTGCCTCCCGAACTGCCACCACAGGCAGCGATGCAGGCCGAAACAGCGACTGCAAGCAGCGCGGATTTTGGGAATCTGTTCATTCGGGTAAACCCTCCAGGTCCGACCGGAGTCGCGTCGAATTGACCGTCCATTCTAGCAATTCTGGTAAGGTTGCGTGAATCCATCGGCAAGGCCAATGCATGTTCCATCGCCGCGAAAGGCTGGCATAATTCGTCAATTGAAGCTCGCGATAACTGTCGCGAAGGGGCGGTCACATTGAAAATGATTTTGTCACACAGGCACGCCGTGCTCCATCTGATCCTGTGTCTTGCAGTCGCCGCAGGGATGGCCGCTTGTGGTGGCTCCGGCGGCGCCAGCAAGAGCGCCAATCCACCGCCAGTCGTGCAAACGCCCGACGCGCGCAGTCCCTCGATTGGGCGTGCCTGGAACGAAGTTGCCCTGGACGCGATACGCAATGATTTTGCGCGGCCTACGGTGCACGCGCGCAACCTCTGGCACCTGTCAGCCGCCATGTACGACGCCTGGTCCGCCTATTCGACGACGGCGGACACGTACCTGCTCGGCAAGCAGCAAGCCGCCTTCAATTGTGAGCTGAACGCTTTCGCCGCGCCCGGCAACATACACCCGGCCCGCGAACAGGCCATCTCGTTTGCCGCTTATCGCTTGCTACGGCATCGATTTGCTGCGTCGCCCGGGGCAGTTGACACCATTGCTGCGGCAGATGCCCTGATGCAGCAACTCGGATTCAATATCGGCGACACCTCAGTTGCATACGAGGGCGGTTCACCGGCCGCGCTCGGCAATTACATTGCGAATTGTTACATCAACTTCGGATTGCAGGACGGTTCGAACGAGGCGAATGACTACGCGAATGATTTCTACGTGCCGGCTAACCCGGCGATTGAGCCCGAGCTGCCGGGCAATCCGAATATCGTCGATCTGGATCGCTGGCAGCCAATTTCATTAACGCTGTTTATCGATCAATCGGGTAACGTGATCACCGACGAACCGGAGTTCCTGAGTCCCGAGTGGGGGCAGGTGCTGCCGTTTGCGCTGACCGATGCCGACAAGACGACATATCAGAGAGACGGCTTCGACTATGACGTCTACTTTGATCCGGGGTCGCCGCCGGGCCATTCCGGTGCATCGGCCGATAATTACAAGTGGGGCTTTTCGCTGGTTTCGATCTGGGGCGCTCATCTGGATCCCACCGACGGCGCGATGATCGATATTTCGCCAGCGAGCATCGGCAACATCCAGCAATTGCCAACGGGCGTTAGCGACTACCCGCAGTTTTATGATTACGTGGACGGTGGTGATTCGAGCCAGGGTTACGCCACGAACGCGGTGACGGGCCAACCCTACGCCCAGCAGATTGTGCCGCGAGGTGACTACGCACGCGTTCTCGCTGAGTTCTGGGCGGACGGGCCGGATTCTGAGACGCCGCCGGGACACTGGTTCGTGATCCTCAATGAGGTCAATGACCACCCGGATCTCATTAAACGCTTTGCGGGACAGGGCGACGAAATCGGCCCGCTCGAATGGGATATCAAGGGCTATTTTGCGCTTGGCGGAGCAATGCACGACTCGGCTATCGCCGCCTGGGGCATCAAGGGCTGGTATGACTACCTGCGGCCGGTGTCTGCCATTCGCGCCATGGCTGATCGGGGCCAGAGTTCCGACCCGATGGCGGCGTCCTATTCAGTTGATGGCATACCGCTGGTGGCAGGCTACATCGAGTTGGTGGCGAGCGGCGATCCGCTGGCCGGTGCGGCTGACGAGCATGTTGGCAAGATCAAGTTGTTCACGTGGCGTGGGCCCGATTACATCAACAATCCATTTATCGATGAGGCCGGTGTTGGTTGGATACTCGCGGAAAACTGGTGGCCGTATCAGCGGCCGTCATTCGTAACGCCGCCATTCGCGGGTTACGTATCGGGGCACTCGACCTATTCGCGCGCTGCCGCCGAGGTGTTGACGGCGTTGACGGGTAGCGAGTTTTTTCCGGGCGGCATGAGCGGCTTCGAGATCGCCGCGAATGATTTCCTGGTCTTCGAAAACGGCCCCAGCGTCGATATGACGCTGCAGTGGGCGAGTTACCGGGACGCGTCCGACCAGTGTAGCCTGTCGCGCATCTGGGGTGGAATTCACCCGCCTGCCGATGACATACCCGGGCGGCGGATCGGAGAACAGATCGGGCTGGCAGCCTTCGCTCTTGCAGAGTCTTATTTCACCGGCGCGCGCTAGGAAATGAAGCACATACACGGGAACAATGACATCCACGCAATGTCATATCCAGTATGAAGATTCTAAGTCTTGTGGTGTTTTGCGTATTGGCGGGTTGCACGGCGCGGCCGACACTCGAGGAACTCGAAGATCAGGCGATCGCCAGCGGTGATTGGAGCGGTGTCGAGCAGCGTGAGGAATCGCTGCAGCGACAAAACCACAAGATCGGACCGGAATGTCCGGAAGAAACCACGAGCGTCTGTCTCGAACAAGGCATGTCAGTGAGCTGTGAGTGCGTGCGCCAGAATCCGAGCGTTCCGATGGCCACCGATTAGCAGCGGCAGTCATTCCTCCCAAAGAACGATTACCTGGATCATTGGGTTGTTATCGGGACGCACTTTCGGGTGAGTTTTTTCTCGATATTCTGTGGGCTGTTCAGAGCCGAGTAGAAACGGTCCACAAATTTCAGCAGCGATTTGCGGTTGCTTTTTGTCAGCAATTCCTGCTCGTTGATCAGCGCGTAGATTTCACTGCGCTTCTCCATAAAACGACTGACCGATGCCGGCAGGTACGCATTATTGACGCATCGCCCGCGATACAGGCGTTCCCGAACGGAGTGCAAGCCGAACCTCGGATTTGGCGCCGCGTGCGGTGCTTTCACGAAACCCGACATGTCGAAATCGTAGGGTATGGAGTAAATCGGCTCGCCTTCTTTGGCGAATAAATCATGATTGTGGCAACAATCCTCGCCCGGTGCCGTCGCTACCGGCGAAAAATCCGTGTTACCGATAAAATAGTGAAACACCGACGCGAGATTGGTGTAGCCCGGATTTAAATCCGGAAATGTCACCATCCTGGTTTTCAGGCTGGGAATGCCCGTACGTTCCGACAAGCCATCCCGATGTTCAATCAGGAATCCAAGCCTGACCTGTTCGCGCCCACTCTGATCCGTATCGACATAGCTGAGACGCAGGAGGCGGACGCGAAAGCTGAATTCTGTCAGCAGGTTGAGGGTCTGGTAAACAAGATATTCATTGATGACGAACTGGTCATATTGCGGGCTGTCGTCGTCGCAATGCGTGACGAGTTTTAGCTTGTCCTGATTTTCAAAAAGCGTGCCCACCGTTTCTGATTTCTTGAAATTGAGGCGTAACGGCGTGAAGTCGCAGATCTCCGGCCGGCGCCGAAAGTGTCCTCGCGTGCGCAGGCCGACGTCGAGCTGGACGTTGTTTCCATTGCCGTCCACGTATCGTAGTACTGCAGCCGTATCTTCGTCGGTGGGCCGTTCGCGCATGATCGTCCGGAACGGCGCCTCGAGACGTACTTCGACTATGGCGTCGTCATGGAACAACGGGGCATCGGCATCGTCGGCAAATGCAACTCCACCCAGGCTGACCAGGGCCAGGAGGAATTGGCCTGTCGATGCAGTGCGGATCAGTGTCTTTCTTTTTGCCACGGTGATTCCCCGCCCGAGAATTCGACATTGTAAGGCATCGTATGGCACGGCCCAACCATCGAATGTACGCTATTCCCATGCCCGCGCATGGGGTGGCGTTCAGGACAAATGCCGGCTTGGGCCGGCGTGTATCGCTGTGGAGGTTCTAGTCCCGGCTGGACGGGATATCCTCACCCAGCATCAGTGCACGGATAAACTTGACGGGCGGTGAGCCGTAAGAAAGCGCCTGATCGTGATAGCGCCGCAAAGTAAATTCCTCTCCCCACGCTGCCTCGACGGCTCGGCGCATCTCGATGTGTTCCTGATAGCCAACGAAATACGTCGACAGTTGCGCCGAGGTCAATTGCGCGCGAGTCCACTTGCCCGCGGCCTCGCGTTCCTCCTGAAAGCCGCCCTCTATCATGAGTTTCATCGCTTCATCGCGCGTCATGCCGTCGACATGGATTGCGGAATCGATGATGGCGTTGGTCACCGCACGCAGATACCACTTTAAATTGATGAGCCGCATCAACGGATCATGGTTCAGGTAACCCTCATCGATCATTACGCGTTCCGCATAGACTGCCCAACCCTCCACCATGGGGCCGGACCAGAGCACACTGCGTAATGTCGATGGATAGCGATTGCTCAGTGCGAGCTGCAAATAGTGACCCGGCACGCCCTCGTGAATTGTCAGGTCCTGAATCGACAACATGTTGTACTCGCGCAAGAACGAGTGCACCTGTTCGTCGGTCCAGTCCTCTGGCAGTGGGGCGACAGCGTAAAAAGCGGCCTGACCTTTGTCGAGCGGGCCCGGCGGGTCAAGATACGCTACTGAAATACCGCGCTGAAACTCGGGCATTATGATGATTTCGACCGGATCGTCCGGCATCGTTACGATGTTCTTCTCGATGACAAAGTCGGTGGCCTGTTGCAGCTGTGCCTTGGCGACATCCACAATGCCATCGCGAGGCGGCAGTACCCGGTACGCCTCTTCAAGCGCTGCGCGGATGACTACCTGCTTGTACGCTTCATCCGGATTATCCGGAAACGTCGTGTAGGGATGTGTAGCGGCGTACACCTCCCTGGCTATCTCGTACATCTGACCACGAACGGACTCGTATTCACTTTCTGCGCGTGACTTGATCTCCTTGCGACCGAGCGGTGAATTCAGTGCGAAGGCCAGTTTTGCATCGAATAGTTCAGCGCCGATCCGGAAGTTACCCGCCGCGCGTGGCAGCAATTCCTCTTCCAGCCAGGTTTGCTGCTCTGCAACGGCATCTCTGGCCGTCTCTATAGCCGCCGACAGCCGCTCTCGCGTGGCTGGTGAAAGGTCATCCATGATCGGCATGATCATCGTATCGATTATTGAAGTGAGGCCGGGGTTCTGCTGCACGGCCGTTTCCGCATGCACCTTGGGTACTTGTTCGGGGCGAAGCGAAGCGCGCGCCTGACCAAAGAAACGCGGCATCTGCTCGAGCCGCGAAGCCGCGGCCTGGACGCGTTGCTCAAGCGGCGCGAAGTCACGGGCGAACAGGCTATAGATACTAGTTCCTGCGGTGTCCACATAGATGAGCGGGTCCCAGGCCCAGTCCTGCAGCGTTTCGAGCGACCAGAGATTTGACTCGATCTCGTTATGCAGCATCTCGGCATCAACCTGGTAGGCGCGCGACAAATCGTCGTGATCGAGTGCGGCAAGCGCTTCCCTGTATTCCAGGTACAGGCGTCGTTTCGCGTCACGGGCTTCCGCACTCACGTGGTCAAGCTCGTGATCGGCGCTGTGGTCACCAATCAGAGTTGCGGTAACCGGCGAAAACCGGCTCAGGTCGCCGATGTACCGCTCTGCAAGCAATTCGAATTCAGCATCGGCTGGCGCTGCTGCAACCTGATGCAGCGATGCGAGCAGGACGACGCACAGGCTCAGGGTTCTGATCACGACTCTTTCCTCGAATGGTTTCGACCGTTGTGCTGAACATATCATGGTGCCGATTCGAGGGCAGCTGTAATATCGGCTGCATGATTCGCTTGCTTGCACTGCCGTTTCTGCTGGGCAGCAGTATCCTGATGGCCGAAGTTGCGAGGCCTGACGGTGTCCTGCCAGCCTACGTGCTGCAGCTGCCGGATTCCGTCGACGACATCCTGATCGTCGAGACCGATTCATCGACAATGTATCGATTCGGTCAGGGTGACGATGCGCTCGAGAATCGCGGCACGCACTATGTATCAATCGGCGAAAACGGCGTCGGCAAACAACGACCGTGGGACCGACGCACGCCACTCGGCATCTATTTCATCAGCGAGCAGCTCGACACGAGGCTGCTGCATGAGAAGTACGGGCCGACGGCCTTCCCACTCGACTACCCGAACGTCCGGGACCGCTCACTGCGGCGCGGCGGCGATGGAATCTGGATACACGGAGTCGCGCCACAGGCCGGCAATCGTCCGCCGCGCGATACGGATGGTTGTATTGCGTTGCGTAATGACGAGTTGCTCGCTATCGCGGATAAGCTGCTGCCATTGGTTACGCCCGTGGTGATCACCCGCAAGATTGACTGGCGGCGGCCGCAGCAAATTGCAGCGCTTCGCGAGGAGCTGAATGCTGCTCTCGATGCCTGGGCAAAAAGTTATGAGAGCGGTGACCTGCATCGTTACTTGTCGTCATACGCCGATAACTTCGAGTACCGCGGTATGATCAGGAGCGAGTGGGCCGCGTTTCGAACGGCTACGTTCACAAATGTCGTGCGTAGTCTCGCATTGGATGACGTCCTGTTGCTCGCCGATCCCGAGGAATCTGACCTCTACCTGAGCCGGTTCCGGCAAGAAATCAGCGATGATGAGCGAACCGTCGCAACGATCAAGCGACTTTATTGGCAGCGATCCGCTGACGGCAAATTGCGGATCATTGCCGAGGACAACGGCTAGGTGTCAGGGCCCTTTGAGCCAAAAGGGCTCTGACGCCTTCTTGATTCTTCGGGCTTAGCGTGCGCTTTCGCGGGCAATTAGCTCGTCGATGACCTCGATCAACTTGGGATAGCTTCCAGCTTCCTTCGCACCGGTACGGTACTTGCCGTTGACCACGACGGTTGGTGTGCTTGCGATGCTGTAGCGGCGCGCCAGGTCTTGTGCGACCCGGAGCTTCTGATCGACTTCAAAAGAATTCCAGGCGCGGCTGAAATCCTCAGCACCCACGCCGAAGCGCTCGAACAGCTTGCGGATGGCGTTCTCGGTGCTCAGCTGGTTGTTGCGGCGGTGAATCTCCTGGTACACGGCAGCATTAAATGCGGCGCCGTCCTCGATGATGCCGTTCCGGGCCAGTATCTCGTTTGTGTAAAACATACGACCATGCAGAACGAGGATGGCATTCCACATTGCGGGAACCTGCACAAATCTTACATTGGCCGGTTTGTTTTCGGCCCAGCCCTTGATCATGGGTTCGAAGTTGTAGCAGTGCGGGCACAGATAGTAGAAAAATTCGGCCACCTCGATCTTGTCCGCACCACCAACGGTCGGCTGTGTCGGAACGAGTCGAATGTAATTCGTGCCTTCCTTGAACTGCCATTCGCGCGGTGCCGTCGGGAGGTCGGCTTGCGCCAGCAAAATGGTCTGCTCACCGGTTTCAGGCTCAGCGGCTGACTCTTCAACAAGCTCGGGAGCTTCCTCGTTCGCATCCGTTTCGGTTATCTCACTCGCGTCACTTGCCTCATCGACAAGCTCCTCTGCGGCGGCGGGTTGTTCTTCGACAGCAGTTGGTGCCGGATCCTCCTTGCCACAAGCGGCAAGCAACAGCAGAGCAACACCAATAAGTAGCGAATGTTTCATTAGCGCAGACCTTGTACGTATGAGGAGACAGCGTCGATATCGGCATCACTGAGACGCGCTGCGATGTCCCTCATGACGCGTGTCTTGCCATCAGACTTGCGTTTGCCTGAAGCATAGTCGTGCAGCTGTTTGGCTGTATAGGTCGCATGCTGGCCCTGCAGCGCCGGGTAACTCGCGGCAGGGTTGCCACGACCCGATGGCCCGTGGCACGCGAGACACGCCGCGACGCCACGATCGCTGTCGCCACCCCGGTAAAGCGCCTCACCCTTGTCGAGCTTGCCCGGATCGGCGACTGCCTGTGCAGCCGCCGGCAGACTCTCGAAGTACACGGCGAGGTTCCGCATGTCTTCAGCCGACAGCAACATGGCCTGCGCCGACATCAAAGGGTCGCTTCGCGAGCCGTCCTTAAAGGCGGCCAGCTGCGTAAAGGTGTACGTCGCGCTCTGGCCGGCAATATTCGGCCACAGTGGATTGACGCTATTGCCTTCAGCACCGTGGCAGGCCGTGCAGGTAATGGACTTTGCCTTGCCTGCGTCGACCGACCCTTCGACCAGGCTTTCGGCTTGTGCCTGAAATGCCCAGAACGTGACGATGAGCGGCAGGCAGATCTTTGCAATCCTTGTGTTCATGTTTTCGTGACCGTTACTTCCTCGCGGTAGCTGTCGCCATCGCTTGTTTTAATTCCGACTTTTTGCGCCTTCTCTGCGCTTTTGATGAGCCGACAACCGGTCGCAAAGCATTTGATCGCCTTGCCGCGTGACCCTGAAGCCGTCAGACTAGCAGCCCCAAATTATACACGGAATCCCCCGGGCATACCCCATGTCGCACTACGCCGAAGCCCAGTTTATCACCAGCGCGAATGCCCCCGGCCAGTTCACTGCTGACGAGGGCGCAGAGGTTGCCGTGGCGGGCCGATCCAACGCAGGCAAGTCGAGTGCGATCAACGTCATTGTGAACAGGCGTCAATTTGCGCGTACCAGCAAAACACCGGGCAGGACGCAACTCGTCAATTTTTTCAGCCTGCGCGACGGCATGCGCCTGGTTGACCTGCCAGGCTACGGCTTCGCCCGGGTTTCGGATGCGACGCGGGAGCACTGGGGTGAATTGCTCTCCGATTATTTCAGAGACCGGCAAAGCCTCAAGGGCCTCCTGTTGATTGTGGACATCCGACGCCAGCTCAAGGACTACGATCGGCAGATGATGGCATTCGCCGACGAGGTGGATCTGCCGGTACACATATTGTTGACCAAGGCGGACAAGCTGAAGCGCGGTCAGGCATCCCGGGCGCTGCTCGAAGTCCGTAAGGAAGTTGCTGGTCGCGCAACGGTACAGCTTTTTTCTGCACTCAGCAGAGACGGGGAGAATGAGGCGCGCGAGGTACTGGAGCGGTTCCTGGGCGGCGGCAAATAAAAAACCCCGGTGCACAACGTGCCCCGGGGAATCAAGAAGCAACCGGCTTGGGGTTGCCGGGTTGCACGCCCGCTTAGGGAGGTAAACGGGCGAGTGACTTATGCACTCAGGAGATTGGAGTCAGACTCCGGCTTTTAGTTCCGGGATTTCCGCAACTGGCTGAAAATTATAGAGATAAAGATTAGACTGAGTCTGAACCGAGGGCGGCCGCGGGCTCGATCTAGTGTGCTTCATCCCAATTCTTGCCGATCCCGACGTCGACTTTCAGTGGCACCGCGAGGTTTGCTGCAGAGCACATGATCTCCGTAACTCGCGCCTTGAAGCCGTCGACATCGTCTTCGGCGACTTCGAACACGAGTTCATCATGCACCTGCATGATCATGCGACCGTCGGCGCCAGCCATGGAGAGCCAGTCGTAAACTCCGATCATCGCGAGCTTGATGATGTCAGCAGCCGTCCCCTGCATCGGCGCATTGATCGCACTGCGTTCGGCATACTGGCGGCGCTGCGCGTTGCGCGCGTTGATCTCGGGCAGGTACAGACGCCGGCCGAACACGGTTTCAACATAGCCCTGCTTGCTCGCACGTGCCCGTGTGTCATCCATATAGGCTTTCACGCCAGGATAGCGATCGAAGTACAGGTTGACATACTCCTGTGCCTGGCCGCGCGGTATGCCAAGTTGCTTGGCGAGGCCAAATGCCGACATGCCGTACATCAGTCCGAAGTTGATTGCCTTGGCCGAGCGACGCTGATCAGCAGTGACATCGTCGAATTCGGTGTCGAATACCTCGGCAGCGGTCGCGCGATGCACGTCCTCACCGTTCGCGAAGGCTTTGAGCAGTCCCTTGTCGCCTGACAAATGGGCCATGATGCGGAGTTCAATTTGCGAGTAGTCAGCGGCCAGCAGAACTTGCCCTTCTGGTGCGATGAACGCCTGCCGGATGCGGCGGCCTTCCGGGGTTCGGATTGGTATGTTCTGCAGATTCGGGTCCGTCGACGACAATCGACCGGTTGCGGCAACCGCCTGGTGATAGGAGGTGTGCACGCGTCCCGTGCTTGCGGCAATCTGCAACGGCAGTTTGTCGGTATAGGTGCTCTTCAGCTTGCTGACGCTACGGTATTCGATGATAACCCGTGGCAATTCGTAGTCGTCGGCAAGTTCGACGAGCACGTCTTCTGCCGTCGACGGTTGTCCCTTGGGCGTCTTGCGGATCACGGGCAGCTCGAGGCTTTCGAACAGAATCTGCTGCAGTTGTTTGGGTGAACCGAGGTTGAAAGGCCCGCCTGCCAGTTCGTGTGCCTGCTTCTCCAGTTCGATCATCTTGTTCGCAAGCTCACTGCTTTGTGTGGCGAGCATGTTTCGGTCGATGAGTACACCGGTCTCCTCCATGTCGAGGAGAATCGGCACCAGTGGCTGTTCGATGTCGACGTAGATTTTCCGCAGCGACCCGATCTCACCGAGCTTTTCCCACAGCGTTTCGTGCAACTGCAACGTTACGTCGGCATCTTCGGCTGCATACGGTGCGGCTGTATCGAGATTCACCTGGTTGAACGTGAGCTGCTTTGCGCCTTTCCCGGCAACGTCCTCGTAGTGAATCGTCTCACGACCGAGATAGGTTCTTGCAACTGAGTCCATGTCGTGACGTGTTGCGACGCTATTCAGAACATACGACTCGAGCATCGAATCGTAGGCCATACCGCGTAGGTGGATAGCATGGCGGGCGAGTACGTGAGCGTCGTATTTCAGGTGGTGGCCGACTTTGTGGCGATTCGGACTCTCCAGAAAATCTCTAAGTTTTTCAAGTACTTCATCGCGGTCAAGTTGGTCCGGTGCGCCCGGGTAGTCGTGCGCGACAGGAATGTAGGCAGCCTCCCCGGCTGTGACCGACAGAGATATCCCGACAACTTCGGCAGACATATAGTCGAGGCTGGTTGTCTCGGTGTCCAGGGCGACCAACTCGGCTTTATCGATCTTGGCCAACCATTTGTCGAGTGCTTCGGCAGTGAGGACCGTTTCGTAGTTGCCGGCTACGGATGCATCCGCTTGCGGTTCGGGGGTACCGGCCCGCTCGTCGAGTTGCCGCAGCAGGGTGCGCAGTTCGAATCGACTGTATAACTCCCGCAGGTTTTCGGTATCGGCAGTGGCAGGTTTGAGATCATCGATCGCGAAGGGCAATTCGACATCGAGGCGGATTGTCGCAAGCTGTTGTGAAAGCCGGAGTTGGTCGATGTTCTCACGCAGACTCTCGCCCACTTTTCCCTTGATGTCGTCGGCGTGTTCGATGATGCCCTCGACGCTCTTGTACAGATTCAGCCATTTGGCTGCCGTTTTCGCGCCGACCCCGGGCACGCCCGGGATATTGTCGGAACTGTCGCCGACCAGCGCGAGGTAGTCGACTATCTGCTCGGGATAGACGTCAAATTTGGTTTTTACGCCGTCACGGTCCAGACGACTGTCATTCATCGTGTTGATGAGCGTCACGTTGTCACTGACGAGCTGTGCGAGGTCTTTGTCACCCGTAGACACAAGCACGTCGAGGCCATGCCCGGCGGCATGGCGGCACAGGGTTCCTATGACATCGTCGGCCTCGACGCCTTCTTCCTGAATCAGCGGCAGCCCCATGGCCCGGACCGCCTCGAGCAGCGGCGCAACCTGAGCGCGCAACTCGTCCGGCATTGGTGGCCGGTTTGCCTTGTATTCGGCATATATCTCATCGCGAAATGTCTTGCCCGGCGCGTCGAATACCACGCCGACGTGCGCGGCCGGCTGCTCGCGCACGAGCTTGTTGATCATTGTCAACACGCCGTGCAGCGCGCCGGTCGGCTCGCCCTGCGAACTCGTCAGTTTGGGCAGCGCATGGAACGCCCGGTACAGGTAGGACGAACCATCGATCAGTATCAGGTCGACAGACGACATCAGAGCAGCAACGAACTACTGACGGTCGTCTTCCTCGCTCTTCGCTTCGTTCTCGTCTTGCTCTTCATCACTGGCCTGGGTCTTCGGCTGTACCTCGATCGAGCTCGGGTCGCCCGGCACAAACAACGGGCCGCTTTGGCCGCAGCCAGAAAGACCAACCACAAGCAATAACGCCACCAACGTGCAGATAATAGATTTCATGAGATTCGACCGGTTCCCTGGATCGGTGGATTATAGAGGCCCGGCACTTACTTTGAATAGCGTTGCGCGACCCGCCGGTAGGCATCACGGAAGGGAATGCCCTCATCAGTGACAAGCCGATACGCTTCTTCGGTTGCAAATATCCCTTCGTCGAGTTCGATGTTCTCAGGCAGGAAGCGCACCCCATCGAGCAGGTAGGCCATGATGTCGACGCTGTCCACGGCCAGATCCAGCGCACGAAAAAGCGGTGCTTTGAGTCGTTGCAGGTCGCGCTGATAGCCCGACTGCAGCTTCGCGGTGATCATCAACGACTCATCGAGACAGGCATGCGCGGTAGCCGATGCTGCTCGCAGCAGCTCGAGCACATCGGGATTGCGTTTCTGCGGCATGATTGACGAACCGGTCGTCACCTCCGCTGCAAGCGAGACATAGGCAAATTCCTGGGTGTAAAACAGCAGTAAATCGCCAGCCATGCGGCCAAGGTCCTGCAGCAGCAGCGTTACTTCGAATAACAGCGTGCTCTCGGCTTTGCCGCGCGAAAGTTGCACTGATGTGACCGGGGACTGCGTTTCATCGAAGCCCAGTTTCTCCGTCGTTAGCTCCCGATCCAGCGGCAGGCCGGGCGTGCCGTAACCCGCGGCGCTGCCCAATGGGTTCTTGTTGATCCGCCGCCGCGCACTGCGCAGGCCTTCTATTGCGTCAGCGAAGGCCTCATCGAATCCGGCACACCACAGCGCCACCGACGAAGGCATCGCGTGTTGCATATGCGTGTATCCGGGCAAGGCAATGTCACCCTGGCGTTCACCGAGATTTCGAGCCGCGACGCGCAGCAACGCGATGCGCTCGGACAAATCCTCTGTCGCGTCGCGCAGGTACAGGCGCAAGGCCGTCAATACCTGATCGTTGCGCGAGCGGCCCAGGTGCAGACGAGCACCGGCGTCACCAATGTTGCTCGTGAGTCGCGACTCGAGCGCCGTGT
>JAOTVR010000066.1 GCA_029863305.1 Gammaproteobacteria bacterium
GAAAGCTATAGATGCCAACTTCTTTGCATCCTGCTTTTCCCTGGTTCCATTCGGATGGCACGACATATTCATATCTCGTCTGCCAAACTACGGGTCGCGGCTGCGACGGCGGAATGGCACAGGCGCCTAGCAATAAAGCCAGACCGACGGACAAAGCACCAACGAATATGGCCGGTGGATTCGGTTCAATCCGCCTCACTTTCGTCGAGTAATAGGTAGACATCGCACAAATCGGGCAAGAATGGGCCGTTCGACCGCATCTGGTCATCACCAGCCCCTGAGTCTATCACTCCCTGGGCGGCTGGTTCCGGCAAGAAGCAATGGGATGGACTGCTCCTCGACCTTACGGCATCGCAATGAGCCAGACTGGATTTGGTGTTCGTCAAAGCGAAATTTCTCAGTCACAGGAAGAGAAGGAGCTCGTAGAAGTACCTAAATTGTTGTTTGTAAGGGTTCTTCTTGCCGACGACTGGAAAGGGTTGCGGCTTCGACCTGTCGATGCAACACATTCACTAAATTTCTCGGCCGGCGGCTCCTGCCGAAAGCAGTCGTTCGTTCAGCTTCCTGGCGGCCGACGGCAGTCGGCCACAACCTGCCATTATTGGGATTCAGCTGAACTTCCGAGTTGCGGCAAATCCGGACATCAACGATTGAGTTCAGCGGACGCCGAAGGCGGTCCGCTGCAAAGAGTAGTTAGACCTCCTCGCGCACAAGGCGTATGTCAACCTCTCGCTCAACATATTTCCACTCCTCTATTGCACGCAACGCGGCAAGCAGTTTGTTGAATCTCGTTTCTTGAGCGGGCTCATACTCAAACCAGGTGAGGAAATCGAACGGCTCACTCTCCGAGAGATCTCGACAGTGATGAAGTCTTCGCGCTAACTCAGGATAATGCTCAAGCCCGATTCTTGTGTGGTTAGACTGCTCTCGAAAAATACTTAGGCGTTCGTCCTGAGTGAGCGACCACCAAGCCTTATTCTTCCGTATTGGAATCAGCGCAGCGCAGGTTGCTTTGGGTCGCCCTAGATCTAGCAGTTTGGCCACGATTTGGTTCCTTTCCTCGCGAGCGACATAGCGTTCATTGCTGGTTATTCCGCGCAGCACCCAAGACGCCCGTGGATCGGATGAACTCCCGGCACCAGAAGCTATGTCTAGCATTCTAGCCTCAGACAGCGGTTCCCCGACTATTGCTTCGATTTTAGCGACACGCCATTGGCCTGTGTCGCCGCCGATGAACGAAAATAATCGTGTAGACATCTCAATTTTCTTCGATAAGGTCTAACTACTATATAGAAGGCCTAAAAATCAGGTATGAATAATCACTTTCAGGTCACATTCGCATCCAAGTTTCAATTGAAATCAACACCATGATGCCATGTTAGATGGCCTAATTGGATTTACAGACATAGCTACGAAATAAGGTCCATTTTCCGCAGGTTCCGGTCATCCGCCCGAGTATTCTACACTGCCGTTTAGGGTCAGAAGCCGCCATTCTAACTCGAATCGGGGGTCGACCGATTGATATCGCACCCAGAACCGGCCGTCTGGCTATCTGGTCCAAAGTGCACCGACACAGACATTTGCACTCGGGGTGTTCGGTCGGGGTCGCCCTATTTGACGACTGCAATATGTGACGTGCGTCACAAAAATTTGCCTCGCGAGGCAGGCACATGCAACTCCGGCAAGTCCCTGCATCTGTTGAAATAACATCCAAATCCGAGCAGTGAAACCGGATCAAGATCTGATCATGAATCGCAAAGCAGCCATCGCAATACTCGTTCTCGCCAGCCTCGTGCTTGGCATCAGCCACTCGCCAAAGCGAACGACAGTGGACTCCTAACATTGTCCAGGGTACCAGCCTCGCGGACGAGAGGGCTTTGGTCGCCGCGCAAGGCGGTCAGATCACCCACGAACTGAGCGTGATCTCGGCGGTGGCGGCGGAGCTGACGCTGGCCCAGGTAGCCGACTTGCGCGCAGATGATCGCATCCGCCGCATCTACGACAACGGCACGGTCGAGACGGCGGCGGCCAGGGCAGCTACGCCGACGTGATCCGCGCCATCGACTGGGTGGTCGCGAATCGCAGGAAACTCAGGATCCGTGTCCTGAACCTGTCATTCAGCGCTGAGGCACGCTCGCACTACTGGGACGACCCGATCAGCCAGGCGGTCATGGTGGCCTGGCAGAAGGAGATCTTCGTGGTCGCCGCCGCTGGCAACCGCGGCCCCGATGCGATGACGATCGGCGTGCCGGGCAACGTGCCCTACGTCATGACCGTCGGCGCGATGACCGACAGCTTCACGCCGGCCGATCCGTCCGACGACAAGCTGGCGACCTTCTCCTCGGCCGGTCCGACCTACGAAGGCTTCGTCAAGCCCGAGATCGTCGCCCCGGGCGGCCACATGCGCGGGCTCGTGCAGGGTAACTCGGCGCTGGCGGACGCCTATCCCGAGTTCTACGACGGCCAGTACTTCGAGATGTCCGGCACCTCGCAGGCGACGGCCGTGGTCTCCGGCATCGCCGCACTGGCGCTGCAGGCCGAGCCGTGGCGCTCCGTCGACGAGCTCAAGTGCAAGATCCTGTCGGCGGCGAAGCCGGCCGTGAAGGCCGATGGAACGCTGGCCTACTCGGTGTTCCAGCAGGGCGCCGGCGTCGCCGACGCCTATGCCGCGGTGATGAACCAGACCGTCGACTGCGCCAACCAGGGCCTGCACATCGACAACGACATCGACGGCTTCCAGCACTTCGGCGGCCCCGCGAACCAGGACGAGTACGGTAACTACTACGTCATGGGCCTCGACGGCTACCTGTGGACGGACTCCGGCGTCGGCACCGAAGGGTATCTCTGGACGGATGCCTATCTCTGGACGAACGCCTACCTCTGGACCGACGGCGTCGGCGTCGACGGCTACCTCTGGACCGACGCGCTCACTGAGATGGCCTCGATGGCCAGCTGGGTCGATCCTGAATAGATTCTTCGAGCCCCCAAGCTGATGCACGTTTCGCCCCCGCTCGTCGGGGGCGTTTTTCATTCGGGAGGACTGCAGTCGCCCGTTCAGGTTTCTGGCGACCGACGGCAGTCGGCCAATTGGACACGTCGCAAATAGAGTTCATTCACTGTCACGTGCCTATGCCCAGGGTATTGTTACGGATCACTGGTGGCGCGTTTCCCGTGTTCGACTATCCGATGTCGGAATGCGCCATCAGGGGCAAACTGTGACCGAGTTCACAGTAGGGGCTCGGTCGATTCAACATGCTACACGACGCGAATCTGACTCAAGGTATCGAATTTATGAACACTCGAAAAGGAATACGGGTAGGCACGATAGCAGCACTCGCTGCCGTTATAGGGGCCTGCTCTGGCGGAAGTGACTCCGGCAATGGGACTATTAGTGTTTCCCTGATGGATCGTTCGGTAGACGGCATAGTCGAATTGAATATTACCGTGACGGAATTCTGGATCAAGCCTCAGGGCGATCGGCCAGCATTTCAGCTCGATATGGTCGATACGCCGGTTACTGTGAATCTGCTCGAGCTTTCCGTCGACGATCCGGCGATCTTTGTCGACCGGGCGAATATTCCTGCCGGGACTTACAATTGGCTCGAAATGACGGTCGATGACTCGAGTTCTTCCGCGGCCCATGCCATGACGGACGAAGGCTTGATGAGAGAAGTAGATATTGATGTGCCAAGCGACCGAGTCCGCCTCATTAATAACTTTGAAGTCGGGCCCAACGACTCCGTGCGTCTGCTCTTCGACTGGGACGTGCGAAAAGGTCTGACCGAAGCCGTCGGTCGCGGCCTCTATATACTTAAGCCGGTTATTCGAGTGCTGGATGTCGAGGAATTCGGCTCCGTGGTCGGGCAAATTGCCTCGGCGACAGTAACGGCAGCCGAAAACGATTGTAACGCCGATAGTGCCACTGACATGGACTACGAAGTAGGCAATGTGATCTACGTTTTCGAGGGGGCCGTTGATCCTGGCGAGATCGGCGTTGTCGACCCCTACACGACCGTGGAAGCTAGAGACGAGAACAATGACGGCGATTACGAATATCGAGCATCGCTTATGCCCGACACGTATACGATCGCGGCGACCTGCCAGGGAGGCAATGATGAAGACGGTGATGACGGGCTTGACCCGATGACGTTCTTCCTCAACCCAATGTCAGGTGATGGTGTCGTGACATTCGAGGCCGCTGACAACATCGACGACATTGAGGGCCCGAGCTTCTAGTCCTTCGCAATTCAAGGTCATCAAAACGGGGCCGGCTTCCCCGCGAAGCCTGCTCCGTTTCTTTCCCAGCCCGCAGATCGAAGCCGTCCGGCAGGTGACTGAGCAGAGTTATAGCGCGGCCGAACCCAATTAGGCCTGAGTGACAGATATCACGTACATACGCACGCATGAAGGCTGGCTCTAACTGGCGGTAGTCGTCGATTACATCGAGATGTTCTACAACAACAAACGGCGGCACGGTTTCCATGACCTGCTGTCGCCGGTAGAGTATGAAAACAAATTCAAAGAACGGCTGGCGAGTGTCTGGAGAACCGGTAGCGATTCAGTTTTAGAAGCCTCCGTCATCAACGTGACGGAGCGGGCGCGGATAATCCTGACAAAAAAGCCCGGAACCCTTCAATATAATTGCGCTCATCCCGAAGGAAAGCGTCATTGTGAGTTCCACGAATCGCCAGCAGAGTACGGGGCTCATTCGCAGATGCGAAAATTGTTTCGCTATGGTGAAACGGGATTATCTCGTCGTCACGACTGTGAACGACCAGTACCGGGCAGTGAACGTCCCGAACATAATCGCGCGTCGCGTGACTGAGGCGGCTCAACCAGCGCACCGGGAGCCACGGATAAAGATCCTGAGCGATGTCCGGGACTGACGTGAAGGACGATTCCAAGATAAGTGCCAACGGTTGATTTTGCATGGCCAGCCGTGACGCGACAGAGGCGCCCAGTGAACGCCCGAAGATCACGATGTCCCTGGCGGCTACGCCGCGACTCTCGATGAGGTAGCTCCACGCCGCATCAGCATCGCGATACATCCCTTTTTCCGTGGTCCGGCCTTCGCTCTGACCGTAACCCCGATAGTCGATAATAAATACCGACAGGCCCAGGTCCCGAAACTGTGCTATCGAGTCCAGACGATGGGAAATATTTCCTGCATTGCCGTGAAAGAACAACAATACTCGAGGGGACCGTCCTGTGATGAACCAGCCATGCAAAGTCACTCCGTCCGCAGTCTCGATCGAGACATCCTGGTAGTCGATGCCAACATCGTTTGGTGTCATGACCAACGCCCGACCAGGTACTTCTGCAAGATAGAGCATGCGACCCTGCATGAAATACACGACGACGACGAGCAGACTGTAACAGGCAGCGACGACCAGGATAAATTTCAGCATTACAGTCTGCGTTTATGTTACGGACGGCGATTTGTCATGTGGAACGAAACCAGGCTATCTCAACTTCTTCTTCCCGTCCCCTTGGACTGGAGAGCGTAGCAAACGCAGCACCGTGAAACTTCCGGCACATGCAGGAGCGGCAATGAGCGGCTTGCGGCCAAAAGCCTTCTTACAAAATACATCACGGTGTATCCGACGAGTCCTGCGCAAGCCAGCTTTAACACGGGTGTCATCACATATTCAAAGTGATTTTCTCGTGTTGCAACGCCCAGATAAACAAGCACATCGAAGAGAATAAGGACGAGAAGCTGCGCACCGAACCAAATCGGAATTATTGCGAGGATCCCGAAACCGGCCAAGATTCTCCCAAACCGAATGAACTGCGCAGCTCCATACATGCTAACGGCCACGACGCCAATCGCTGCGACTGCAGTCGAGAGAAAACTGGTGGCGTTTATATTTACATCCATATTCGCTCGATGCATCTGTATGGACTGACAGCAAGACTTCGCTGCAGCTGCTGACGAACGGCTGTTTTCGGTCAGCAGCCGAGATTTTACCTCAGATCTTTCGACTGGTGGCTATGTGACGCAAAGCAGTCTTTCGTTTATCCTCCTGGCAGCCGTCTCAGAAATGCCAAAAGCGGTCACCTGGACCGCTCATTCACCGCTGACGACAGATTTCAGCACCCGCTCTCCGCACAGCGCACCCCGGCGATGCGATATAATTTCCTATCCTTTAAGAAATTATAATCAAGGCGACTCCACCATGAGGGATTCCCAGCTCAGACTTTTGCTGAAAGGATTCGTGCTGTCCATCATCGCACTTTGCGGTGCATGTGGAAGTGGGGGTGGCGACAACTCTGCCGCACCTCCTGTTGTGCAAGAACCAACTCCAAAGCTCCTCAGCTTCGCACTCAGAGCGCAAGACAACAGTGAATTGGATTCTGATCTCTCTTTTGTTATCGATGGTGCAGCGGTCACAGGGCGCTTACCGACCAATAGCCCAGTCACCGGATTGGTCGCCGCGTTCGAATTTGAGGGTGAAACGGTCGCGCTTGATGGAGTAACACAAACCTCAGCCCAGCAGCCCAACGATTTCACGCAGCCTGTTTCATTAACGGTGACAAATAGATCCGGTGATATCGCCAATTACACGGTCGATATCATGAAATTTACTGGCCTGCCTATCATATATCTCAACACCGAGGGCGGTGTCAGTATTGAATCAAAGGAGATTTATGTACCCGGTACCATTCGTGTCGACGGCTGGCGCCTGTACGATTCGATCCCGGAAGTGACGATGGAGATTCGCGGTCGAGGCCACTCAACCTGGTTCTTGCATCCGAAAAAGCCCTACCAGATGAAATTATCCGACTCGAGCGAATTCCTGGGTATGCTCGACAATAGAAAGTGGCTGTTTCTAGCGGAATATTCGGATAAGACCATGCTGCGCAATCGCGTGGCATTTGAATTGGGGCATCTGAGCAATCTGGAATGGACTCCCGATAGCCGCTTCGCAGAAGTGTATTTTAATGATTCACATTCGGGCACCTACCACATTAGTCAAAAAGTGGAGGCCGGAGTCGATCGCGTTGACCTTGGTGATAACGGATTTTTGCTCGAGATTGATCAGCCCGATCATTTGGATCCGGATGACGTGTATTTTGAAACCAACGAGTACTTGATCAATATCAAAGAGCCTGATCTCGCTTTCAATGACGAGCAATATAATCTTGTCAGCAGTCACATCAATGAGTTTGAAACGGTTTTGTTCGGTGCCAATTTCGCTGACCCTGATACGGGTTATGCAGCGTACATCGACGCCGACAGCTTTGTTGATTGGTTCCTCATAAATGAGATTGCGAAGAACGTTGACGCCATGTGGTACTCGAGCATCTTTCTTCACTACATTCCTGGGCAGAAAATCAAAATGGGTCCGATTTGGGATTTCGATTTGGCGTTTGGTAATGTTGATTACGCCGACTCACGCTACTCTGAGGGCTGGTGGGTCAGATGGAATGCCTGGATAGATCGACTATTGGCGGATCCCGCGTTTGCCAATAAGGTAAAGCAACGCTTCGCCTACTTTAAAACCCAAGAACCACACCTGCTGTCGCAAATTGACCAATGGTCGCAAATGCTGAAGTACAGCCAGGCTGAGAATGACGATATCTGGAGTACCCTTGGTACCTATGTTTGGCCTAATCCTGTGGTGTACGACACTTACGATGAAGAGGTCACACACCTTAAGATCTGGCTACAAGAACGTTTCGTATGGATGGAGTCGGCGGTCGAACAACTGTAAGAACGCCTGGCCCGTATACCCCCGACCGGTATGAACACCCGGTGCGCCAATCCGGCTGCTACTCCAACCTGTCTCGGGGCACGCGAAGACTCATTGATCTCGCAGCCGCGAAACCTGAGCCAGCCAAAAAGCTGGAAGGACCTTTAGATCCACACCAGAAATGGCCCGCTTCAATGCGTGTCGCTTGAAGTCCTGACTATAATGGCGGTACTTCTTCTTCGTCATGGAACACCTCCCTCCGCATTATGCGGACATTGAAAGTGTCGCCCTAACTCGGGCAAGGCCGCCAAGCAGACGGTCCATCGGCCAGTAGTGGCCGCCTATCGCCATAGCCAGAATCGAGTTAGCGGATCAATCTGCAAAAATTCCTCAGCCTGGCAATCAACTGTCGGGAAGTTGCAGGCATTCTTGTTTGCACCTTGATTGTTGCGTGCAGAATCCGCGGGACAGGCGTGGGAGCGGATACCTGGCGGGGTGACAGGCCGGCTACTTCCCGACAACCCGGTGAATCTCCGTCAGTGCCTCATGCACACAGCGCTCGCCTTCCTCGATGGCCTCATCCGCGCGGTGAAATTCGAGCATGCCGATATGAGCAAGCCGTGGCGACAGCAACACATCCGCCGGGTCCCCTGCGAGCCTGCTGCGTGTGATCCTGTCCTGAAAAATATTGATTGAGTTGGCAATAGCATGAAACAAGCCTGGCGCCTCATTCTTCTTGCCTCGGTTGGGAAAAACGGAATTCGAGTATTCCCTCGCCTGCTGTTTGAAGTTGCCCAGCACGCTGTTGCTTTCCTCCCGTACGGGGTCCCTCGTTTCTTCGTTGCGCTTGCGAACGATGCCCGAATTCAGATTCACGGCGATCACGAGATCAGCCCCGAGTGCATGGCAAACGCTCACCGGAACAGGATTCACAAGCCCACCGTCGACCAGCCAGCGCGTATCGACCCGAACCGCCGGGAAGAGTCCTGGCATGGCCATGGATGCGCGAATCGCGTCCGCCAGTCCGCCTTCCGTAAACCAGACTTCACGACCCGTCTCGAGATTGGTCGATACGGCCGCATATTTCTTCGGCAAATCTTCAATTCGCAGCTGTTCGGTGGCCACGTAGCTGTGCAGGAACCAGCTCAGGCGTTTCGTGTCGACGAAACCGGACTGTGACAGTTTGACGTCAAAGAAGCGCAGCACATCGGTGCGGGTTGACGAAAGTACCCAGTCCTCCAGACTCTGCATATTGCCGGCCAGGTAGGAGCCGCCAATCATCGCTCCAACCGATGTGCCACAGATGACATCCGGTTCGATGCCCGCGGCCAGCAGTGCCTTTATCACGCCAATGTGCGACCAGCCGCGCGACGCGCCTGAGCCGAGAGCGAGACCGATTTTGGGCGTTGGCATAGGAATGTTCAATGACACTGTCAGTTGGCAGACACCCATTGTGAGTCCATCCGTTGAGATCTGCCACCCTCGAGTCGATCAGACACGTGAGATCCCGGATATTTCTGCGGAAGTTCCGTATTCATTCACGTCACGGCGTGCGTATGCTGAATTTGGCACAACATCATGCCTGTCTCGTGTTGGACAGCGATCATGGCTCGAGGAATTGTCTTACCTGACAATGGCCGTTTGTTCGAGATCCGCTTCGAGTCAGTCGGCGGACTGGGGGCTCATGCGGCCGGACAGATTGTTGCCAGCGCAGCCGTATTGCGCATGGGATTGAACGGGTCTCACTTTTCTTCCTACGGATCGGAGAAGAAGGGTTCGGTGGTGCGTTCTTTTGTGCGTCTCGCCGCGGCCGACAGGGCCATTCGCACCAGCGCCCCGATCGAATTGCCCGATGTGGTCGTCGTGTTTCACAGCGGACTCCTCGCCCACCCTGCGACGATCGCCGGCATACGCGCTGCGGGCACATTGATCTATGCCGGGAATGACGGCGAAGTACCCGAGGGTCTTTGCCGCTTGCCTGCTACAACGAAAGTCATGCGGGTCGACGCCCAGACAATTGCGATTGAAGAGAAATCGAGACCCAATGCCGTTTTGATTGGCACGTTGACCGCTGCGCTGCCATTCCTCGACCGTCAAGCGATGCTCAACACGCTTGAGGACACCTTCGCCGGGCGCCACCCGGAGGCCGTCGCAGCGAACGAACGTGCCTTCAGGCGTGGCGCCGAAGAGTTCGAAATCATTGAGAACATCGGCCGCATCGAAGGCGACCTGCCCAGGTTGTCGAGCAATCCGCTGTGGGGTTATCGAACCGCTCCGATAGGCGGCGTGCTGCCAACTCCCGGCAACACCGCACACAATGACCTGCACACCTCGCGAAACGGATGGATGCCGGTACTCGACGCCGACAAGTGTATTCATTGCGGCATGTGCGACATGGTCTGCCCCGACCTGTGCCTGGTCTGGTCGACGCACACGGATGACGACGGCAAGCCGACCGTGACACTGGACGGCATCGACTATCAGTACTGCAAGGGCTGTATGCGTTGTGTCGAGACCTGCTCGACCCTTGCGATGACGCGCGAGGCCGAAACACCGGGTAAGGCCAATCGATTGCGCGTCCCGTTGTTCCCGGAACTGATGCAAGCAACCGGAGGCAAGCATGTTACCTGAGGCAAAAGCCGCAACTACCCACGGCGAACCGGTTCGGCAAATACACGATTTCCGAAGTGGCAACGAAGCCGCTGCGCTGGCCGCACGGGACATCGGATTCCACATCATGGGCTATTTTCCGATTACGCCGTCGACTGAAGTTGCAGAAAACCTTTCGGCAATGCAGGCAAACGGCGAACACGACATCGTGATGATCCCTGCTGACGGCGAGCACGGCGCGGCCGGTATTTGCTACGGTGCCGCACTCGGTGGTGGCCGGGTATTGAATGCCACGTCTTCGCAGGGCCTGTTGTATTCGTTGGAACAACTGCCTGTGCAAGCCGGTACGCGCGTGCCGATGGTGCTGAATGTCTCCACCCGCACGGTTTCCGGGCCGCTCGATATTCGCTGCGACCACTCTGATATATATTTCGTACTGAATACCGGCTGGATTATCCTGATGGCACGCGATCCGCAAGCTGTGTATGACATGAACTTCGCGGCCGTGAAAATCGGCGAGCATCCGGACGTGCGGCTGCCTGTCATCGTCGCCTACGACGGCTTCCTGACGAGCCATCAGAAGCGCCGTATCGACCGCTTCGACGACCCGGACGCCGTGCGCGAGTTTCTCGGCGAGCGCGAAGACCCCTATTCGGCGCTGGACCCCGAACGGCCGGTGACTTTTGGTCCATACATGAACGATCCGGACCTGATCAATAACAAGGTGCAACAGCACGAAGCCATGGAAGCCGCAAGGCGTGTGATTCCGGAAATCCTCGCGGAGCTGAAGTCGTTCTCCGGACGAGACTACGCCAGCGTGGACGCCTACGGCATGGACGACGCCGAAGTCGCTGTCGTCTTGCTGAATTCCGCGGCAGAAGATGCCAAGGTAGTCGTCGACCGGATGCGCAACGAAGGCCACAAAGTGGGTGTCGTTTCCCCGAACGTTCTGCGGCCATTTCCGGCCGATGAAATACGTGCATTATTGAAGAACGTACGCGCTGCTGTTGTCGGTGACCGCGGCGACTCCTATGGTGCCCAGGGCGGCAACCTGTCGCTCGAGGTGCGCGCGGCATTACAACAGGACCCGGACAACGAAACGCTGATACTAAGTCGCATCTATGGCCTGGGCGGCAAGGATTTCTATGACACCGACGCGGAGGAATTCTTCCGCGAGGCACTGGATGCTGCCCGCAAGGGAAGGGTTGATACTCCCTTCGACTATCACGGTACGTACGCGGGCGACCCGTCACGGTCTCCGCCGGAGGGACTGCCCGCCATCAAGCCGGAAGAAGTGACGCGCGGCATGGCCAGGGTGACAAAGCACCCGGAAACCAACCGCCTCGAAGTCGAATTGAAACCGCTGTGGGAAATGACGACCGTGCCTTCCCGGATTGCACCGGGGCATGGCGCATGCCCCGGCTGCGGCGTGTTCCCGATGCTGCGCCAGGCTTACAGCGTGCTGGAAGGCAATGTGGTCGTGCTGTTCCAGACAGGTTGCGCGATGGTCACCACGACCGGTTATCCGAAAACTGCCCATCGGATTACCTACATACATAACCTGTTCCAGAACGGTGCGGCGACGCTGTCGGGGCTGGTTGAGATGTATCACGAACGCATCAGGCGCGGAGAGATACCGGCGGCGCCGGAAGGTCAGGACACCACGTTTATCATGGTTACCGGTGATGGCGGCATGGACATCGGTATAGGCGCCGCGCTCGGCACGGCACACCGCAATCACAAGATGATCATCCTCGAGTACGACAACCAGGGTTATATGAACACCGGGTCGCAACTGTCATATTCGACGCCAATCGCGCATCGCACGTCGACGAGCGAAGTCGGCAGCACGGTCTCGGGCAAGAGCTTCCATCATAAAGACACAGCGCAGATCTTCGCCGCTTGTAATCTGCCGTATGTATTCACCGCCAGTGAAGGTTATCCGGAAGACTTCATGCGCAAGATGAGCAAGGCGCAGTGGTATGCGCAACGTGAGGGCACGGTGTACGGCAAGGTCCTGTCATTCTGTCCCCTTAACTGGCGCACGCAGGACGACGCAGCGCAAGACGTGTTACAGGCAGCGGTGGATTGCTGCTTCTTTCCGATCTATGAGGTGGAGAAAGGTCACACGACCATCACCTACGACCCCGACGCCATCGGGCGACGCCGCAAGGTCGCCGACTGGCTCGGCAAGATGGGGAAAACAAAGCACATCCTGGCGCCGGAACATGCGGACCTACTCGCCGCTACCGAGGCTGAAGTCAACACGCGCTGGCAACGGCTGAAAATCAAACACGAGCACCCGGAGCTGTAATGCGATGGCCAGAATACTCGAAAAACGATCCCTGACACCGGTCACCAAACTGTTTCGCGTCGAGTCACCGCTGGTTGCAGCGGCCGCGAGGCCGGGCCAGTTCATCATCGTACGAGTGCGCGAAGGTGGCGAACGCATACCACTGACCATTGCCGATTACGACCGCGACAACGGCACACTGACGATTGTCGTACAGGAAGTCGGTACTACGACGGGATACCTGGGCGCACTCGAAGTCGGTGACGACATTCTGGATCTCGTCGGTCCGCTCGGCATGGCACTGGAGATTCCCGCCGGGGGGCATATTGTTGGAATTGGCGGCGGCTTTGGCGCAGCCGCGTTGCTGTGCCTGATGCGTGAACTGTCTGCGCGCGGTGATCGTACGACGATCATTATCGGTGCACGCGAAAAGGGTCTGTTGATCCTGGTCGAGGAACTGGCCGATATTTGTGATGACCTCGAACTGTGCACTGACGACGGTTCGGCCGGGTTCAAAGGACTCGTGACCGAGCGGCTCGCACAGTTGATCGGCGGCGACGGACCTGGCCGCCCGGACAGCGTCGTGGCTATTGGTCCGATGCCGATGATGCGGGCAGTGACGGACACGACCCGGGATTTCGGGATTCCTACCCTGGTATCGCTGGATCCGCTGATGATCGACGGCACCGGAATGTGTGGTGGCTGCCGCGTTACCGTCAATAACGAGGTGAAGTTCGCGTGCGTCGATGGACCGTTCTTCGATGCTCACCAGGTCGACTTTGAAGAAGCGGTGCGGCGCAACAAGATGTACGTGCAACAGGAACAAGCGTCGAAAGAACGAGCGGAATGCCGCTCCCTGGCGATGGGACAAGACTGATGCCATTAAAGCGCGCAGACAAAACACCGATGTCCGAACGCGACGCTGAATTACGGTCGCACGATTTCGTTGAAGTAAACGAGGGTTACAACTTCGCCCGTGCCAGATTCGAAGCCGAGCGCTGCCTGCGATGCCAGGATCCGGTGTGTATCGACGGCTGCCCGGTCAGGATTCCGATTCCCGATTTTGTGCATTTGATTGCCGCGGGTGACATGGCCGGTGCCGCAAAGGTTTTGCGCTCCGCGAACCCGTTGCCGGCGATCTGCGGACGTGTATGTCCCCAGGAATCACAATGCGAGGAGCAATGCTCACTCGGGACGCGCTTCGTCCCGGTCGCCATTGGTTACCTCGAGCGATTCGTTGCGGACTGGGAAATGGGGCAGCCTGCGGGCGAGGCGCCCGCGCAACCGACGCGCGCCGAGAAAGTCGCGATCATCGGATCCGGACCGGCTGGTCTTGTCTGCGCAGGTGAGCTCGCGCGCCTCGGCCACCCGGTGACGATTTATGAGGGTCTGCATGCTGCCGGTGGCGTCCTGCGCTACGGCATCCCGGAATTTCGCCTGCCCAAAAAAGTGCTCGACTGGGAAATCGAGCAGCTCAAACGCCTCGGTGTGGAAATCGTCTGCAATGTCATAGTCGGCAAGACCTTGTCGATGGATGACCTGTTCGAAAAAATGGGTTATTCCGCGGTGTTTGTCGGGACCGGCGCTGGGCTGCCACAGTTCATGGGTATACCCGGTGAAAATCTGAACGGTGTCTATTCCGCGAACGAATTCCTGACGCGCGTTAACCTGATGCACGCCAACGACTTCCCCAATGCCGATACCCCGGTCATGGTTGGTAAGCGGGTCGCTGTCATCGGCGCCGGTAACACGGCCATGGATACCGTGCGCACCGCACTGCGGGTTGGCGCCGAGAAGGCCATGATCGTCTACCGGCGTAGCGTTGCGGAGATGACCGCCCGTGTCGAAGAGCACCACCACGCCATCGAAGAGGGTGTGGAATTCCACTGGCTTACCAATCCCGTCGAAATTCTCGGCAACAAAGATGGCTGGGTCACCGGGCTGAAGTGCATTTCGATGGAACTCGGCGAACCTGACGACTCCGGTCGCGCCAGGCCGGTGCCGATTGAAGGCTCTGAGTTCGTGCTGCCGGTCGACAATGTCGTGCTGTCAATCGGCAATCGGCCAAATCCCTTGCTGTTACAGACCACAAAGGGACTCAAGTCGAACAAGTGGGGCTGCCTGGTCGTCGAAGATGAAAGCGCGCAGACCTCGTTACGACACGTTTTCGCCGGTGGCGATGCGGTTACGGGGGCGGCAACGGTGATCCTGGCCGCAGGCGCTGGCAAGAGCGCAGCCGCGGCCATTCATGCGGATCTTTGCGGCGAATAAAGTAAAGTGCATGTGTTACTGATTTCTCGTAGCATGTGCGACCAATGTTCATCCTCGATTTCCACGAAAAGCTGACCGCATGATGGTTGCACCCCCGACACGCCTGCTTGGCGTGCTCCTCAGCCTGCTCGTTTGCACGAGCAGCCCCGCGCAGGAAGTTGCAGACGACGAGGTTGCGACTGTCCCGGGTCTATCCTCGCTGCAAACTGACTGGTGGGCGTATTTCGAGGGCTCCCGGGAAGAACTGCTGCCCAGAGTCGAGTTGTTTCTCGACAATAGCGGCGTGCAGATCGCCGAACTGGCGCCGCAGAATCAGGAAACCGGCGAGGCGATCCTCGCAGCCGTGCGCGACAATCTCACGGCCTATGTCGCCCTTCTGGATGACGTCGAACTGAAGCCACAGGAGCTGCCGCCGCCAGCAGTCAATTACGCCATTGATGACTTGCTTGGTCTTGCGGCGGTGGCCCGTGCAGCTCGCTCCGAAACCGATGAAGAGCGCCTCGAAGTAGAACGTGAACAACGCACGTTCAACGGCGCGAGCAGGCGCCGCGATGCGGCATTCAAGGCTTATGTCGATGCGGCTGACGGAGACGAGCGCTGGCTGGCCGCATTGCGGTTGGTACAAGCGCGTTCCGCGCAGGCAATTGCCGAACGGCGCCTTGCACTTCTGACGCAACGATACGAACGGTCTACAGCCTATGCAGATGCCGCCGCAGAACGTGTCGAGCTGGCGCGGGATCGACTGGCTACAACGGCCGATGAGGCTGACCTCGATGAGCTGCGCAATCGCGTCAGTGACCGCGAGGCTGACGTTGAAGATGCGCAGGAATCCCTGCGTGCCGCACAAATCGCTGCGAGCGGCCTCGAATTCGATACCGAACAAGGTCGGTCACAGCAGCGTCTGCAGCAGCAAGGGCTGCTCGCCGCCGAAATCGACCTGGCGCTGGCACAAACATGGCTTGCGCAGGGCGAGGCGCAGCTTCGGTGGACCGAACTTGCGCTGGACAGGGGAGCCGATACCACCGCGCTCGGCGCACAGATGTTGGCGTGGTCGGAATTCGTTCGCAGCGTCGATCAACGCGCGCCCGAGTGGCAACGCGAAACAGAAGACGAACTGCTCGCCGTGCAAAGCGCCAATCGCGATGGTCTCGACCGAGCCTCGCGCCGGCTGCTGGACCAGAGGGTCGGAACTGCTCAGGAGGCATTTGCAGAACTCGGACAACTGGACGACGCAGTTGCCGATTTGCGCCTACTGATGACGGTGGTCGATAACGCGGCCAGAGAATACGAAGGAGCCTTCAAATCCTGGCTCGCGAGCATGAGCCGCAAGGCAAAAACCGCTTACATCAGGGTTTCCGGACTCACTGACGTGACGTTGTTTTCCGTAGGGGAGACGCCCGTCACGGGTGCTGACATCGTACGAGTCTTACTCATCCTTCTCGTTGCCATGCTCCTGTCCCGTGGCATTCGACACGCCATTCGACGTGTTGATTCGGGGGAGTCGAGCGGTACGCAAGCCTCACTGTATACGGTGGGCCGGCTGACTCACTACACGATCATCATCTTCGCACTATTCATCGCGCTGTCCTCGATCGGCCTCAACTTCAGCAATCTGGCTCTGGTCGCCGGTGCTCTCAGTGTCGGCATCGGTTTTGGCCTGCAGTCCATCGTCAACAATTTCGTTTCCGGCCTGATCATCCTGTTTGAGCATTCGCTGCGCGTTGGCGATTACATCGAACTCGACAACGGACTCACCGGGACCGTCAAAGCCATTAATGTGCGCAGCACACTTATTAATACTAACGACAATATTGACATCGTCGTACCAAACTCTGAGTTCGTCACGACACGACTGACCAACTGGACGCTGGCGGAACGCATACTGCGTGTACGCATTCCCTTCGGCGTTGCGTATGGCAGCGACAAGGAGCTGGTGAAACAAGCCGCTTTGGAAGCCGCAGCCGAAGTACCCTACACGTTAACGCACATGAAGGATCGCGAGCCTGACGTTTGGCTCGTCGAATTCGGCGACAACAGTCTGAATTTCCTCTTGCTGGTCTGGGTGAATCGGCAGGGAGCCCGGCGCCCCACTCGATCCCGCTCCGCCTATCTATGGGCACTCGAAAGTAAACTGACCGAGTATGGCATCGAGATACCGTTCCCACAGCGTGACCTGCACCTGCGCTCCGGATGGCCACAGGCGCAAACGTCTTCTCTCACCGACGTTGAGAGCGTCCCCGATCACAGCCCGCAATCTACGGCAGCAGAACAGTAGAACCGGTCGTCTTGCGGGCTTCGAGGTCTCTGTGAGCCTGCACTGCATCCTCGAGTCTGTAGGTTTGGCCGATGCGGACCTCGATGTCACCACCGGTGATGAAGTCGAACAGCTCTTTGCTGGCGTTCAGCAGGCTATCGCGGGAATTGATGAAGTCATACAGAATCGGCCGCGTGACATACAGCGAGCCGCGAACCGCCAGCTCCGAGGGAGCAAACGGCTCAACCGGCCCCGTCGCATTGCCGAAAGTCACCATTGTTCCGTGCGGCCGCAGCGAATCGAGAGACGCAAAGAAGGTGTCACGGCCTATTGAGTCATACACGGCGGCAACGCCTTCGCCGTTCGTCAGTTCCCGGACGGACCTGGGAACGTCGTCGTCAGCCATGATGATGTGGTCACAACCCTGCGAACGAGCCAGGTGTGCCTTCTCATCTGTACTGACAACGCCAATGACGATCGCTCCCAGCTGTTTCGCCCATTGGCTGGCCAGCGATCCGACACCGCCTGCCGCCGCGTACAGCAAGATCGGATCGCCTGCCTCCACGCGGTAGCTGCGGCGCAGCAGGTACCAGGCAGTCAGCCCCTTGAGAAATACGGCCGCCGCGACCTCATCCGCCAATTCGGCAGGAATCCTGACGCATGCCGACGCGTCGAAATTGCGCCGCTGGGAATACGCATCCGCCGGACGTCCCGTGTACACCACGCGATCGCCTGCTTCGATGTCACTGACACCGGCGCCGACAGCTTCAACGACACCTGCGGCCTCACTGCCCAACCCGGTCGGCAAATCCATTGGGTACAACCCGCTGCGATGATAGGTGTCGATGAAATTCAGACCCACTGCCGTGTGACGAATTCGTACCTGTCCGGCTGCTGGCTCCGCGAGATCAACTTCCTCCCATTGCAGCACTTCCGGCCCGCCGAACTCATGGATTCGTATCGCGTTAGTCTTCAACGTTATTGACTCTGCTGTTTCCGCAGCGACTTAACTGCGGCTGAAAAGATTCTTGATGATATGCCCGGCGATATTCGGATTCTCACGCAGGCGCCGTATCGAGTAGTTGTACCACAGCTCGCCGAACGGCACATAGACCCGCAGTGCGTGCCCCTTTGCGACCAACTCCCTGCGCAGCGTACCGGCAACGCCGAGCAACATCTGGAATTCATACTGATCCTTCATTACCCCGAGTCTTTTGATCGACGCTTCAGCCCGGGAGACCAGAATCGGATCGTGCGTCGCAATGCCAACGGTCGCCCCGCCCGCCAGCAGTTGATCCAGTAACTCGCTGAACGAATCCCGGATCTCGTCTGCGTCACAGTACGCAATTTCCTCGGGTTCGATGTAGATGCCCTTGCACAGCCGCACATCGGCTCGACCGCCTTGCATCAGGTCTGCGATATCCTGCTCACTGCGGCGTAAGCAGGACTGAATGACAATCCCGACGTTTTTGTATCGCTCTCGCAGCTCGCGGTAAATATCGAGCGTAACGGAGGTAACACTGGAGTCCTCCATATCGATCCGCACGAAGTTATCGTGATCTCTGGCAGTCGACACGAGCGTATCCATGGCCTTCCTGCAACGATCCGCATCGAAACGCAGTCCGAGCTCGGAAAGCTTGACCGAGATACCGCAATCCAGCCCGAAGGATTCGATATTTACAAGCGCTTCGAGATACAGATCGCGGGCCGCGTCGGCCTGCTCTGGCCTGGTGATGTCTTCACCCAGAACGTCGATAGTCGCGGAGCAACCCGCCGCATTCAGCTCGCCGACAATGCGATAAGCATCCTGCAGGTCCGTGCCGGCGATATAGCGTCGCGAGAATCGCCAGATCAGTGAGCGGGGCATATACGGCATCGCGCCTATCACAGCCTGGTGAACCAGATTTGCTGACATCAAAAGCCTCCGGACGAAAGCCTGAATCGGCCACAGTTTCTGCAATCCCGCATCTTCTGTCTGTCCGCATATACCGATATAGTGCGGGCATGGCAAATATACTTATTACGTACTCCACCACCGACGGACACACGCGCAGCATTTGCGAGAGATTAACGCAGTTAGTCGAGGAGTACGATCATTCGGTGGTGTTGTCCTGGATGAGTGACGATCCCGATATTGATCTTGAACCATTCGACAAGATCGTGATCGGTGCGAGCATTCGCTACGGAAAGCACCAACCGCAGGTCTTCGAGTTCATACGCAAGAATCAATCCGTACTCGAGAGAAAACTGAACGCTTTTTTCTCTGTGAATGTGGTTGCCCGCAAACCCGACAAGAACCAACCCGAGACCAACCCATATCTGCAGAAGTTTCTCAAACAGATTTCCTGGCAGCCACAGAATCTGGCCGTGTTTGCTGGCAAGATCGATTATCCCAGATATGGGTTCATCGATCGCCAGATGATCAGGCTCATCATGTGGATAACCAAAGGACCGACAGACCCGACAACCACAATCGAGTTTACGGACTGGTCCAAGGTCGAGGACTTCGGACGTACAATCGCAAAGATGTAGCGATGATCAGCGAGCAATCGCTGCCAGGTTCAATAACGCGGGCACATCGCTGGGCTTATAAAGGTCTATTTGCGAAAACGCGACGGGCTCTGTCGGGCGTGCCGTCACGATCAGTGTGGACTTTCCGAGCAGGAATTCCTTGTAGGGGTCGAGCATATACTGGTCGAACTCTATGCCGTTGGATGTACCGATAAACTTGAACGAGTCCAACTGCGCGTGCAGTATTTCTGCGGCCGACAAGCCGCGTTCCTCACAGTATCTGGCAACGCGCTCGTTCAATGACCGATCCGTGTATTCCAGACGTATATCGCGCAGCTTGGGCTGGGCCATCGCACCACGCATCAGTTCGCTCATCATGTTCCCGATCAGTGTCACGGTAACATTCATGTCCCACATGTCTTCCATACTGACATTCATGTCGAATGAGAATCGCGACTCATCGTCCGAGAATGCCATCTTCATCGACATAACCTGGTCCGTATAGCCGAGGCCTTGCAGCGCTGTCGGTGAAAAACCGTATTTCCCGACACACTCATTTGCGGCAGAGTCGGCATCGGTCGCATCGCGTAGCTGCAGCGTCATGTCGTAGAACTCTTCGTAGTAATCTGCGTCCGCCGGAATACGCACGCCCTCTGCCAGGAAGCCCAGGTACTCAGGCATCCCGTCGCTTTGCACTTTCGTGAGGTCGCTGAGGTTCAGCAGTGAGAGGAAGCTCGGTGTATCGATGCCGATACGATCGATGTAGATCGCATCGCGAAATCCGTCAACCACGATCCGCACGCCGTCAACGGTCAATTCGCCGGATAGCGTTGATCCGATGCCTTCGTATTCGACATGCGCGTACGGCGACATCATGACGACCGCCATGTCCATCGTGTCGCTGACTTCATTGTGCAGGTAAAGCTTGGCGACGCCGTAACCGATTACCCCTATCACAACTGCCCAGATCGCGAAATTCTTCATCATTCGTTCCTACAAGGGATTGAATTGCTGAAGAATTGTCGCTTGCCGGGCCCGGCCGCGATACATAATCCGTCACAAAACGGACAATATCTCAGTGCGCTTCACGTAGCTTGGCCACGGTGAATGACTGTTGCTTGCGCCATTCGGGTCGTGGCTGCGGATAATCATCCCGAAAGTGGGCGCCGCGGCTCTCTTTGCGACGCAGCGCAGCCAGTGTCACGAGACGCGCGATGAGTATGAGATTGCGCGCCTCGCCCCACTGTCTGACCGAGTCGATGTCGAGCGTCTGCCGCTGCGACGTCACTGCACCGAGTTCACGCAGCTTTCTCGCGACGTCTGCAAGCTCCGAATACGCAGTCTCGAGCTCGTCGCCACTGCGCAAAATGCCAACGTAGCGCGACATCGTGTCCCTGGTCTTGTTGACCAGAGATTGCAAATCAACGCGTGCGCTCACGGCTCGTGCATTGGGCGGTCCGGGTTCTGGCGAGACCCTACCTACCGCGCTGACTGGCGTTCGCCGCAATTCCTTCGCGATACGTCGGGCGTAGACCAAAGCCTCGAGCAATGAATTGCTTGCCAGTCGATTTGCACCGTGGATGCCGGTCGTCGCGACTTCGCCGCAGGCCCACAAGCCCTCGATTGACGTTCGCCCGACGTCATCCACTTCGACACCGCCCATGTGATAGTGCGCGGCCGGCGTTATCGGCAGCGGTTCTTCGAAGGGATCGAATCCCGCCGCCCTTGCCGTCCCGATCGCTTGCGGAAACTCAGCGCTGTGCGCGCCGGTCAATACAGGCCGCAGATCAAGGAGCACGCGTTGGCCGGCGCGAGTCTTCCGGTGAATTGCGCGTGCAACGACATCCCGTGGCGCGAGCTCGGCCAATGGGTGCTCGGACAACATGAACCGCTCACCGGATTCGTCAAGCAACAGAGCACCGGCGCCGCGAAGCGCCTCCGTCAGCAGAGGCAGGCTCGCGCCCTTTCCTGACTCGACCGCCATCGCCGTCGGGTGAAACTGCACGAATTCGAGGTTTGCGAGCCTGGCACCGGCACGCGCCGCCATCGCGAGGCCATCGCCGGTTGCCTCGACAGGGTTCGTCGTGTGCCACCAGGCCATGCCGATGCCGCCCGTTGCCAGAACAACCTGCGGCGCCTTGTGAAATACCCAGCCATCGGCTCGATTGAACGCCACCAGGCCTTGTATCCGCCCTTTGCGAACGACGAGGTCGCAAGCGAAGGAATCTTCGAGCACCCTGATCGTCGGGGCTTCACGCACTCGCTCGATGAGCGACTGTATTAATACCTGTCCCGTCGTATCGCCGCCGGCATGCGCAACGCGTGCAAATTGATGCGCGGCCTCCTTCGCCAGGGCCAGTGCGCCGTGCAGATCACGATCGAACGGAATGCCTTCCTCCACGAGCCATTGCAGGCTCGCCGCACCCTCCTCAGTGAGTTGCCGCGTGCGTTCAGGATCACTGAGACCCGCGCCCGCCGACAAGGTGTCGGCCGCATGCGCCTCGGGAGAATCATTCGGGCCGACGGCAGCCGCTATGCCCCCTTGTGCCCACAGACTCGAGCCGCCTTGCAGTTGCGGTGTCTTGGTTATCAGGGTGACGGACCTTGGCGCCAACGACAATGCGCAGGCGAGTCCGCCGATGCCGGATCCAACGACGACGACATCATCGTGCTTGACCATCATCGCCTGCTTTTCCCTGACGTTCATCATTATCCTCCAATCGCCAGCATGCGTTCGACCGCGAGGCGGGCCTTGTCGGCCACCATCGGGTCGATCTCCACACGCGGTTGCAGCGTTTCCAGGGACTCATGGATATTGGCCAGCGTGATGCGCTTCATGTGCGGACACAAATTGCAGGGGCGGATGAACTCAACGTCGGAAATATCTGCCGCAACGTTATCGCTCATCGAGCACTCAGTGACCATGAGCACACGTTTCGGCCGCTCTGTTTGTACATAGGCCTGCATTTGCGCCGTCGAGCCGACGAAGTCGGCGGCGTCCAGGACGTCCGGCGGACATTCCGGATGGGCGATGATGGTCAGTTCATCGAAACTGGCGCGGTATTGCTCGAGTTCAGCCGCCGTGAACCGCTCGTGCACCTCGCAATGCCCCTTCCAGTCGATGATCCTGACATCCGTCTGTTGTGCGACGTAATTCGCCAGGTACTCGTCCGGCAGGAAGATCACCTGGTCAACGCCGAGCGACTCGACAACTTCGACCGCATTGCCCGAGGTGCAACAGATATCGGATTCTGCCTTGACTTCGGCCGAGGTGTTTACGTAGGTGACGACCGGCGTACCCGGGTATTTCTCTCGCAACGCTCGAATGTCTGCCGCCGTGATCGATTCGGCCAGTGAACAGCCCGCTCTCTCGTCCGGAATCAGCACCACCTTGTCCGGATTGAGCAGCTTGGCGGTCTCGGCCATGAAGTGCACCCCGGCCAGCACGATCACCTCGGCATCGGTCTCGACTGCCCGTCGCGCCAGGGCCAGCGAGTCGCCCGTGATATCGGCGACACAGTGGAAAATCTCCGGCGTCTGATAGTTGTGGGCGAGAATCACGGCGTTGCGCTGTTTCTTCAGGTCATTGATCGCCGCAACGTAGGGAGCATGAACAGGCCACTCAACATCCGGTATGACGGATTTGACGTGCTCGTAAAGGGCGGCTGTTTTGGCCAGAGCCGCTGAAACATCAGTATTGGGAAGCATGGGTCACCTGCCAGCCCCGGAAACGCTTAACGAGGCGCTGTCTGACTATATATGCTCAAATCGAGCATATTTGTTATACTCTCAAAGAGCATAATGTTTGTCAAGCAGCAGCGAGTACAATCGCCCGAGGAAAAAGCGCAGCGACCATGGAACAAGGCCCGGCACACACTCTCATAAACCTGACCGCTGTCATCGTCGCCGTGACCGCCGACCAGCCGCGCGTGCTGATCGTGGACCAGGATGGCGACGGGCTGCCCAACGGCCCATTCGATCCGACGCAGCACGACAGTCTCGAAAGCGGATTGCGCCAATGGGTCGTGGCGCAGACCGGCCTCGATCTCTACTACGTCGAACAGTTGTATACCTTCGGCAACCGCTTTCGTGACCCGATCGAAATCCAGGGCGGCCCGCGAGTCATCTCCGTCGCCTACCTGGCGTTAACCCACGAAGATGCCGTGGCAGCGCCAAACGCGGCCTGGCGTGACTGGTACGGCTACTTGCCCTGGGAAGACTGGCGCACCGGCAGGCCCGCGGTGATCGAGCAGCACATCGAGCCGGCCCTGGCCCGATGGATCAAGCAGTCGCCAAACC
>JAOTVR010000067.1 GCA_029863305.1 Gammaproteobacteria bacterium
ATTCGCCTCAGTGATCAGCGCTTCAAGCGAGAGCACCACACCGTTACCGATCAGACAACTGACACCGTCACGGAGAATACCCGACGGAATCAGATGCAGAACCGTCTTCTCGCCGCCGATGACAAGCGTATGACCCGCGTTATGACCTCCCTGAAACCGCGCAACGGCCGCCGCGCGATCTGTCAGCAGATCGACGATTTTTCCCTTGCCTTCGTCACCCCACTGGGTGCCAATGACGACGACGTTTTTACCCATGGTCCTTCCGTTTATCAGCTTCGGACAAGAAACAGCAACAACAGCCCGACGATCATTGCCGTCAGGCCGAACATGCGCAGTTGATTGTCACTTAGTCGCGCAAGTTGCGCCACCAGTTGTTTGTATCGATTGGGTCCGATAAAGGGCAGCATACCTTCAATGACCATCAGCAATGCCACGGCCGTCAGGATTTCTGTCCAGTACATGCTGCCCCCTCAGCACCGAACGATTTTTACCGGCTGCCGTCCGCGTCGTTCAGATAGCGGAAGAAGTCGTTATCCGGATCGAGCACGAGCAGGTCGCCCTCTTTGCCCATCGACTTCTTGTAAGCATCAATGCTGCGATAGAAGGCATAGAATTCCGGATCCTTTTTGTAAGCGCTGGCATATATTTCTGCGGCTTTCGCATCACCCTCACCGCGAATCAGCTGACCGTCACGATAGGCATCGGCCAGAATGATTGTGCGCTGCTTATCCGCGTTTGCACGTTTTTCCTGCTCTATCGCACGCCCTTCTGCGCGTCGCTCAGCCGCTATACGTGCACGCTCGGCGGCCATCTGCTGGTAGACCGAATTCTTTACATCATCCATGAATTCGACCTGCTTGACGCGAAAATCGATCAATTCGACGCCGAGATCCCCGGCCGCCGCAGAAGCGGTATTGAGCATGTCCCGCATAAGCTCAGCACGTCCAACGGATATCGCTTCCTTGACCGAACGCTTGCCGAATTCGGTAACGACAGCGTTCTTGATGATCTCGGACAGGCGATCGTCCCCGATAATTTGGGAGCCACCCGTGGACGTATAGAAACGGACGGTGTCGACGATGCGCCACTTGACGAAAAAATCGACCTGCAGCGCCTCGTTCTCAGCGGTAAACACGCGCTCCGGACGGTCACTTATAGTCAAGATGCGTTTTGGGAACTTGCGGACATTTTGCACGATTGGCCACTTCCAATGCAGGCCTGGCGCGTATTCCGCCTGAACCACCTCACCAAGTTGCAGTTTGATCGCCAGTTCACGCTCGTTTACCGTGAACGCCGACAAACCAATGGCAACAAATACCAGTCCCAGTACGACGACAAATGCAAATTTTCCGCTGGTCATTCTCTTACCCTCCGGTCACGCGGGTCCATGGGTTCGAGTCTGATAGCATTTTGCGAATCGGCAGGCGTTGGCGAGTCGGACGAACGGTTGCCCTCGGTCGAGACTGGCGGCCGGGTGCCCTGGTTCATCATCTTGTCGACCGGCAGATACAAGAGATTTCCGCTGCTTTTCGAATCAACGAATACCTTGTTGGATCTGCCGTATACCTCTTCGATCGCATCGATATACAATCGCTCGCGCGTCACGCGCGGCGCCTTTTGGTATTCAGTCAGCAGGGCTTCGAAACGCCCGGCCTCGCCCTGAGCATCGGCGATAACGCGGTCCCTGTAGGCGCGCGCGTCCTCTAACACTCGTGCAGCATTACCACGTGCTTTCGGAATGATATCCCTGGCGTATGCATCCGCTTCGAGACTGTAACGCTCACTGTCGTTACGTGCTTTTTGCGCATCATCGACCGCTGCCTGCACGGCCTCGGGATAATTGACCGTCTCCAGAGAGATGGACGTCACGGTCAGGCCTGCTCCATAACTATCCAAAGTAGTCTGCAATACATCACGTGTCCGGGATGCAATTTCGTCACGGCGAGTCGTTACAAGCACCTGCAAAGTTGTCGTACCCACCACCTCGCGCAACGCACTTTCGGTGACGTCCTGCAATGTCGACTCGGGCTCGACAACCTCAAAGCTGTATTTGACCGGATCGGTCCGCCGGTATTGCACCACCATGTCAATGAATACGTACTGCTCGTCTGCGGTCAGCATTTCTGTGCTGTACGCAAAGTTCGAGACAGCGTTGGCGTTGACCAGATCGACGGTTTCGATCGGATACGGTATGTGCCAGTGGAGACCCGGCAGCGTCGATTCCTTGTACGCGCCGAATCGCTGCACAACGCCGCGTTCCGCCTCATCGACCCGGTAGAAGCCGGTCACGCCCCAGGCGAACACCAGCAATACGACGAGAAAATAGCCACCGCCAGCACCGACCGTCCCACGACCGCCACCGCCACCACTACCACCGAACAGGGTGCCAAAGCGCTTTTGCCAGTTACGCACGATCTGATCCAGATCGTTAGGCTCCTCATCATCTCTTTTCCAGGGATTCTTACCGTTTCCCGATTCGTTCCAGGCCATATTCGTCTTTATTTCCAGTTTTATGCCGAAGCCGGCGTTCGTGCCGGCATCGGTCGCAATAATTCCGCTGAAAGGTTCTCGCGTTTCAAAAAGCGCAACAAGTCTCTTTCAGGCATTTCCAATTCCACTATCCAGCCACCATCATCGCACGCCTCTTCTTTGAGAACAGCACCGATGTCGAAAAGTTTGGCGCGTTGCCGGCCTTGTGTTGCTTGCAGGTGAATGACGCCATGTACAGTCTTGCGTCGAAGCCGCGCGCTGATTGCTTCCAGCAGCAACTCGATGCCTTCCCCTGTCACAGCCGACAGCCATACGGCGCGACCCTCTCCAGCGCGATTATTCGTGACCCGGGGTTTTCGATCCAGCTTGTCGATCTTATTGTACACCCGAATTTGCGGTACCCGGTCGGCGTCGAGTTGCTTCAATACGGAATTCACCTGGCGCACGCGTTGCCACCGGTTGCCGTCGCTGGCGTCGATCAGGTGCAGAATCAGGTCGGCTTCGCGCGCCTCCTGCAGAGTCGAGCGGAAGGCGGCAATCAGTTCATGCGGCAAGTCGCGCACGAAACCCACAGTATCCGCCAACACGACCTCGCGTCCGTCTGGCAGTTCCAGACGCCGCACCGTCGGGTCCAGTGTCGCGAATAACTGGTCCTCGACGTACACGCTGGAATCAGTCAATGCGTTAAACAGCGTGGACTTTCCTGCGTTGGTATAACCCACGAGCGCGACGGTGGGCACTTCGGCACGGACGCGATTCTGGCGATTCATGGTGCGACGCGCATCGACACGTTCGAGCCGGGAATTCAACTGCTTGATCCTGGCGCTTATCATTCGTCGATCGGATTCGAGCTGCGTTTCACCCGGCCCCCGCAGTCCGATGCCGCCCTTCTGGCGCTCGAGGTGAGTCCAGCCGCGGACCAGGCGCGTCGACAAATGCTGCAGCTGTGCAAGCTCCACCTGCAACTTGCCCTCAAAACTGCGCGCCCGCTGGGCGAAAATATCAAGAATCAGTCCGGCACGATCCAGCACACGGCACTTCAGGTGCCGTTCCAGATTGCGTTCCTGACTGGGCGAAAGCGCAGCCGAAGATATGACCAGATCAGCCTTGTGTGCCTCGACGCTCTTTGCCAGCTCGTCGAGCTTGCCTTTGCCAATGAAATGCCGCGCATCGGGACGACGTCGCATGCTGACAATTTCATCGACAATGAGCGCCCCTGCTGATCGAGCCAGCTCCCGAAACTCTTCGCACTCGGAGTCGTCTGGTGCACCGTCGGCACCAGCATGGACAAGGATCGCACGTTCGCCGCTTTGCGGACGTTCAAACAAGCACGAACCCCCGCGACGATTTTGCATTCAAGCTAGGCGTCTCCTGCTTCGTCATCCGGCAGTGGCAGGCGAACATTGCGTGATGGCACCACGGTCGAGATGGCATGTTTGTATACCATCTGATTGACGCTGTTCTTAAGCAATACAACAAACTGATCAAATGAATCTACCTGCCCTTGCAATTTGATGCCGTTAACGAGGTATATCGAAACCGGAACCTTTTCCTTGCGCAATATGTTGAGAAATGGATCTTGCAGTGTTTGCCCTTTAGCCATGATTGGGTCTCCTTATTTTTGGTATTTTTTGAACACCGCATCCCGGTGGCGCCGGTTGCCCACGCGAGTTCAGCCTAAGCGTCGAAAAATTCTATCAGAGACCGCGATATGGCGTCGATTGTCGTGGCTTCAAGGGGGTCGAAGCATTGCAACCCAGTTTCGCTGCGGAGCCAGGTGATCTGCCGTTTTGCCAACTGCCGCGTGGCATACAGCGCCTTTTCCTGTGCCACCTCGAGCGACGTCTCCCCCTGCAGGTATTGCCACAGTTGCCGGTAGCCGACCGATCGCATGGAGGCGTGCTGCGCGGTGAGTTCCCGACGTTGATATAGCACTTTCACTTCATCCAGAAAGCCATTGTTTAACATAAAGTTTAGTCGGCGATTGATGCGCTCGTGCAGGACCTTTCGCGACGCCGGTTGCAGCGCCAGTTTGACGAATCGGAGCCCGTCGGCGGCGGTCCCGGAGCCCGCCCGGTGCCACTCGCTCAATGGTTTTCCGCTCAGCAGGTACACCTCCAGCGCGCGCTGAATGCGTTGCCTGTCGGTCGATTTGATGCGATTTGCAGCCCCGGGATCCACCGTTTTGAGCCGCTCGTGCATCGCGGGCCAGCCCAGATCCTGCGCTTGTGCGTCTATTGTTGCGCGAATATCGGCGTCCGCAGCGGGCAGATCCGCAATTCCGCCGGTCAGGGCTCGGAAATACATCATCGTTCCGCCGACCAGCAGGGGCACCCGCCCCTGCGACACAATCGCGTCAATTTCGGCGCGCGCATCGCGCACGAAATCACCGGCCGAATAGTTGTCTTCCGGGTCCCGAATATCGATCAGGCGGTGCGGCGTGCGGTGCAAAGTCTCTGCATCGGGCTTCGCCGTGCCGATGTCCATACCGCGGTAGACCAGCGCCGAATCGACACTGATAATCTCCAGCGGGAACCGCTTGCACAAGCTGATCGCCACATCCGTCTTGCCGGACGCGGTGGGTCCCATTAAGCAGATCGCTGTTTTCACTGCAGGGGATTTCTAACGTCCGCGCAGAAACAGGCGGTCGAGTTCTGCCATCGTGATGGCCGTCCACGTCGGTCGGCCATGATTGCACTGATCGGCCCGCTCGGTACCTTCCATTTCGCGCAACAACGCATTCATCTCGTCGATCGTCAACAGACGATTCGCGCGAACCGAATGGTGGCAAGCCATCGTAGCCAACAAATCATGACACGCGTTCTCGACGCGACTGCTCTGCCCGGCCTGTGACAAATCCGACAGAATATCGCGCAAGAGTGACTCCGCGTCAGCGCCTTTCAACAACGCCGGCATCTCGCGAATCACGAGGCTTGCCGGTCCCGCCCGGTCGACAACCATACCGAGCTTTTCCAGCACATCGGACGATTGTTCGACCAGATCCGCCTCGCTCTGCGCAACAGCGATTGTCGCGGGTACGAGCATCGGTTGACGTACGACGGACTGATCGTCGTAACCGACTTTGAGCTTCTCGTAAAGAATCCGCTCATGCGCCGCGTGCATGTCGACGACGACCAGTCCCTGCGCATTTTCGGCGAGGATGTAGACGCCGCCGATCTGCGCAACCGCGAAACCCAGCGGTGGGATCTCATCCTGCTCACCGTGCCGATCGGGTGCTGCCGCCGGCGCAGCGGACGACAGCGCACGGTAGGCCGCCAGTGACTCGCGCACCGCGCCCGAACCAGGCTGATGCGCCGCGGCCAGTGGCATCGCACCCTGGGTGAACGAGTCCCGCCGAAGGATGGACGCGGGGGCAACTGCGTGGCCGCCAGGACGCGTATCGGCAAGCGCCACCTCGACAGCTTGCGAGACAACGCCATGAACACGTCGGCCGTCTCGAAACCGCACTTCATGCTTGGCCGGATGAGCATTAGCATCGACCGCCGCCGGGTCCATTGTGATTCCGAGGACGTACGCGGGAAAGCGCCCGTGAAACAAGACGTCGCGATAGGCATGCCGCACCGCATGCGACAGCGTTCTGTCGCTGATGCTACGGCCGTTGACGAACCAGTATTGCATGTCCGGCTGACTGCGATTGAACGTCGGCAACCCCAACCACCCCGTCAGCGCGATGCCCTCCGTCTCGTGCTCGAGAAACACAGCCTGCTCGGCGAAACCGTCGCCGCAAATTCGGGCAATTCGCTGCAGACGCTCTGCCGCCGTTGCTGCCGCGGCAAGATGCAGTACCGTCCGTCGATTGTGCGTCATCGTGAACGCAACGTCCGGACGCGATAGCGACAGCCGCCGAACCCATTTCTCGATATGCCCGAATTCCGTGCGCTCGGTGCGCAGGAAACGGCGTCGCGCAGGCGTGTTGTAGAACAGATCGTGAACCTCGACCGTCGTTCCGGGCGGATGCGCGGCTGGCCTGGGCGCGCTGAGAGTGCCGCCATTGGCCTCTACCAGCCACGCCGCGTCTGCGCCGGCCGTCCTGGAACACAAGCTCAGGCGAGCGACCGAAGCAATGCTGGGCAGTGCCTCCCCGCGAAACCCAAGCGAGGCCACGGCTTCGAGATCATCGAGGCTGGATATCTTGCTCGTCGCGTGCCGCGATAAAGCCAGCGCCAGTTGGTCGCGCTCTATTCCCGCACCATTGTCCCGAATACGCATCAGCTTCTGGCCGCCGGCCACGATGTCGATCTGCAGGTCACTGGCACCCGCATCGAGGCTGTTCTCGACCAGTTCCTTCACGACCGATGCGGGGCGTTCGACCACCTCGCCGGCAGCGATCTGGTTAATCAGATGATCAGGAAGCTGCAGAATAGGCATGCGATGCTACAAGGTGCGCGTTGGCGGCCCGCCATTTTTTCAAAACGGCGGGCAAAAGTCTTGTTGGAGTTTGCTCAGGACCCGGAGAAAATCGGAATCGACAGCGTCTGACCGACACGAATCTTGTCGCTGTTCATGCGATTTGCCGATCGAATCGATGCCGCGCTGACGTTGTAGCGCGCCGCGATCTCGGACAGCGTGTCGCCGCGCGCGATGACGTGGCGAACCTGCCGATCGGGCGTCCGGCGTACGTCCATCGCAATCTGCGTGTCGGGCGGCGGATTGGTATAGAAATAGCTGCGAATTCCACCGAGGATGGCGTCAGCCAGTTTTGCCTGGTGATTTGGATCGCGCAGCCGCTTTTCCTCGGCCGGATTCGAGATATAGGCGGTCTCGACCAGTATCGAGGGCATATCCGGCGATTTCAGCACGATCAGACCGGCTTGTTGTACTGTCCGGCGCCGTACCTTGACGATTCCGGCGAGCTCGCCGATAACCTTCGAGCCCACGTCGAGACTGGCACCGAGCGCCGCGTTTTGTGACAAATCCAGCAACACCGATGCCAATACCTTATCTTTGTCATCCAGCGACACGCCACCGATATGAACCGCGGCGTTTTCGCGTTCGGCCAGCAAGCGCGCTTCTTCGTCGCTCGCACCCTTCAGGGACAGCGCATAGACCGTCGCGCCATTGGCGCGCCGATCATCGACCGCATCCGCATGAATTGACACGAACAGATCAGCCTTTTGTTGTCTCGCGATAGCCATGCGCCGGCGATGGTCGACGTAGATGTCTCGATCGCGAATCAGAATCGCCTTCATACCACGTTCGGCATTGATGCGTGACGCGAGTTTTCGCGATACGGCTAACGCCACGTCCTTTTCTTTGGTTCGCGCTAAACCGATCGCGCCAGGGTCATGACCGCCGTGGCCAGGATCGATGGCAATCACGATATCGCGACCCGGCTCGTATTCTTCCGACGCGCGCTTGACCGTCTGCAGGCCACCCGAATGTTGCAGATCAATGACCAGACGGTCGCCATATTGAGTGTTTGGACCGGCGGTAAAGCTCCGCGAGCGCACATTATCGTTAAGATCGAGCACAACGCGGAGCTGGCCGTTGGCACGGACGCCGCTGCGAATGCGGCTGATTGAACCCACACCGGCGGGCATGTCAGCGGTCAGTTTTTCCGCGAGTCTGCCGTCTTTGAGGTCAACGACCAGTCGATCAGGACCACGCAGCGTGAAAATATTGTGTTCGGCGGGTCGGCTCAAATCAAGGACCACTCGGGTCTTGCCACCTTCGGCCCAGATGCGGATATTCTCGACTGTCGTTGCGGCCTGCGCCGCCGTGGCGACCAGCGCAAAAAATGCAGTCAGGATCAGTCGTTGGCAACGCATCGCAGTTGGTCGAACTCGCATCTCTGGATTATGTCGGGTGAGTATACCGTCGCGTCCGGGAAATCCAAGATTTTTTTGTTCAAAATTATGAGGATATCGGACTTAGTTAATCCCGGTGCTAACTGCTGGCTTGCGCGACCAGTCGAGCCAGCATTGCCTCGCCGCGTGGACTCAGGCTGCTGATTTCTGCATCGCGGCCGTTTGCCGCATAAGCGAGCCTGACGATCAGATCGGCCGTCTCGGCCAGACCCGCCACCCGTTCCGGCCATTCAATCAGGCGAAATCCGTCCTCCATCTCGGTCCAACCCAGGTAACGCAGCTCCTCTTCATCTGAAACCCTATATAAATCAATATGATAAACGATTCTGCCGGGCAACTGATAGGGCTCGACCAGCGTGTACGTGGGACTCGGAATCGGGCCGCTGTGGCCCATGAACGAGATCAACGCACGGGCAAACGTCGATTTACCGGCGCCCAGCTCGCCCTCGAGCAGCAGTGTCCAGCCGGCCGTGTCGTCTGGCAACGCGGCGAGAAACTGCCTGGCAAGTGCCTCGGTCGCCGCCGCGTCGGGCAGATGCGCCTTCATAGGTTGATGATGCTCCTGAGCTCCGGCAGCAGATCCGAAGCCAGCAGGCCGCGCTCGGCGCTGCCCGCGGCGCGATCGCCTGCCCTTGCATGAACTTCGACACCGACCGCTGCGGCATCCTCGGCAGCCAGACCCTGCCCGAGTAGCGCCGCGATGATCCCGGTCAGGACATCACCCATTCCCGGCGACGCCATGCCGGGATTGCCGGACGTGCACAGCCACGGAGCACCGTTTGCGCTCGATACAAGCGTACCCGCGCCCTTCAGCACCACGACGCCCGCATAGCGCTCCTGCAGGTGATTGAGCGCCGCACGCCGATCGGATTGCACATCGGCCGCCGTCGACGCCAGCAAGGTAGCGGCCTCGCCCGGGTGCGGCGTGATAATCCGCTGTTCGCTGCGTGATGCGGATTCAGCCAGCCAATTAAGCGCATCCGCATCCCATACACATGGCCGTTCATCCGCGCCGAGCACAGCGATCAGTTCACCAGCCCAGCGGCTGCGGCCGAGGCCCGGTCCGACCGCGATCACGTCGGCCCGGTCGAGCAGCGTCTGCAATTCAGTTGTATCACTGACGGCGTGAGACATCAGCTCGGGCCGCGTCGCGACGATCATAGCCGCATGACCCGGGTCCGTCGCAATGCTCACCCTGCCTGCGCCGGTCCGCAGTGCTGCCTCGCCGCAAAGTCGCACTGCACCTGGCATGCCGGCCCCCCCGCCGATAATGAGGACGTGTCCGAAATCACCCTTGTGTGCAGTGCGTCGCCGTGGAGCGAGCGTGCGCTGTAATTGGTGGTCATCGATGCGCCTGAATTCAGCGCGGCTGCTATGACGACAATTCGCCGGAATGCCGAGGTCGGCAAAGGCAATCTCACCCGAGCAGTCCTGGCCATCGCCCAAAAACAGTCCCGCCTTGAGTCCGATGAAGGTTACGGTCAGATCAGCGCGAACCGCGAATCCCATCACCTCGCCCGAATCGGCGTGCAGGCCGGTTGGAATATCCAGCGCCATCACTTTGCCGGCATGCGCGTTGATCGCCGAAACGGCCAGAGCAAACTCGCCTTCCACGTCCCGCTGCAATCCGCTGCCGAGCAATCCGTCCACAAGCAGGTCAGCATCCGGATCGAGCTGTCCGGACCAGGCGGCAACCACACCGCCATCGGCAGCGAAGTCGCCGTACGCTGTCGCCGCGTCACCATGCAGCGCAGCCGGGTCGACAAGCGCGACAACAGAGACGATGATGCCCTCGCTGGCAGCAAGGCGCGCGACGACGTAGCCATCGCCGGCGTTATTGCCGGCACCACAGATCACCTGCCAGCGTTTTGCATCGGGAAAGCGGCGGCGCGCCTCGCTGACTGCAGCCGCGCCGGCGCGTGACATTAGTGCATAACCGGGGATAGCCTCGTCCTCGATAGCGGCACGATCGATTTCGCGCACCGTGGCAACAGAATAGATCTCAACGGGTAAGGAAGTCATAACGGCGATTATACTGTGCGCGGAACAGGAACTCGCATTGTCACAAGCACCTACACATTCGACAACGGATATGGCGGCTCTGAAAGCCGACATTATTCGCTGGAGCGCTGAACTCGGATTTCAGCAGCTTGGGGTCAGCAATATCGATCTGGCCGAAGCGGAGGATCGCCTGGAGCAGTGGCTGCGGGACGACTACCATGGCGCAATGGATTACATGCAGAAGCATGGACTCAAACGCAGCCGACCTGGGCAGCTTGTTCCGGGCACGGTGCGCGTGATTTCTGCACGTATGGATTACATGCCGGAACAGCAGGAGCATGCGGCCGATTTGCTCGACCATGAATCCCGGGCATATATTTCCCGCTACGCTCTGGGCCGCGATTATCACAAGGTTTTGCGCGGTCGCCTGCAGAAACTGGCAAGCCGAATTGAGCGACAGATTGGCGACTATGGTTACCGCGTCTTCGTCGACAGCGCGCCCGTGCTCGAAAAGCCAATAGCAGAAAAGGCAGGCATCGGCTGGATCGGCAAACACACGAACCTGATCAACCAGAATGCAGGTTCCTGGTTCTTCCTGGGCGAACTCTACACGGATCTGCCCCTGCCCGTTGACGAGGCCGCGACCGGCCATTGCGGAAGCTGCCGTGCGTGCATTGACGTGTGTCCGACGGACGCGATTGTCGCACCCTACACGCTCGATGCACGCCGCTGCATCTCCTACCTTACGATCGAACTGCGCGATGCCATACCTGTTGAGTTTCGCGAGGCCATTGGCAACCGGATATACGGCTGCGACGATTGCCAGCTGTATTGCCCCTGGAACAAGTTTGCACAGCCGACCGGTGAGGCAGACTTTGCACCGCGACATGGTCTTGACTCGGCAGAACTGCTTGCATTGTTTGCGTGGACCGAATCGCAGTGGCGCGAAAGAACCGCCGGCAGCGCGATACGTCGTATCGGTTTCGACTGCTGGTTACGCAATATCGCGGTTGCACTCGGCAACGCCACGACAACGCCCGCTGTTATTCGCGCCCTTGAATCGCGCGTTGACGCCGAATCGGATATGGTCGTGGAGCACGTCGAGTGGGCGTTAGCACGACACGAATCCAGAACAACGAGTAGCCAGGAGATTTCCGATGTTTGATGCCCCGACGTCACCATACCTCGTGCCGTTCAACGGCAGTTTTCGCGTGAACGAAGCCAGCACCAGGCCCATGACAAGAGGCCATCGCCACCTGCGCAAACATCGCAAGGAGGCCACTCGCAATCTCAATAAGCTGCAGCGTGTGCTCGCGGCTGGCGACAGGCATGCCGTATTACTGGTATTTCAGGCCATGGATGCCGCCGGTAAAGACAGCACGATACGCGCTGTAATGCAGGGCGTGGATCCATCGGGTTGCCAGGTATTCAGCTTCAAGAAGCCCTCCAGCCTGGAACTCGATCATGATTTTCTCTGGCGCACGACCTGCCGGCTACCCGAACGGGGGCGCATCGGGATCTTCAACCGCAGTCAATACGAAGAGGTATTGGTCGTCAGGGTGCACCCGCAAATACTCGGCGCACAGAAGCTGCCGGGCGAGGTCAATCTGGACTCAGTCTGGGACGACAGACTGCGATCGATACGCGAGCAAGAGGAACATCTGGCTCGCAATGGCACCGTCATACTCAAGTTTTGGCTAAACGTCTCGAAAGACGAACAAAAGAACCGCTTTCTGTCGCGCCTGGATGACCCGGACAAGAACTGGAAATTTGAACCCAGAGACGTCATCGAGCGCCGCCACTGGGACGACTACATGCATGCTTACGAGCAGGCACTTAATGCCACGTCTCGACCCTGGGCACCCTGGTACGCCATACCGGCCGACGACAAGCCGTACATGCAAGCGCGCGTCGCCGAGATCATTATTGATGCGCTGCAGAGCATCGGACTCAGGTACCCTGAGCCGTCAGATGAAGACCGCGACGAATTTGCCGAGGCACGCGCCGAGTTGTCCTAGCATCGCGACAACGTGGTGATTTGCCGCGATAGTGTGGCCCAGTCGATATTCTTAAGCGCAGATTCACGTAAGAATCGTCGTTTTCTCAAGGGACAAGGATTTGCCGCAAACCCTGGCCATCAACTCGGATTACAAGCGTTCGCTGCTGGAGGGACTCGAGCTGTTCCAGGGCGTTTGTCCTGACGATGTGCAGGAGCTGTTGCAAAACTGCGACCGGCGTGACCTCGCCGAGGGCGAATTGCTGTTGTCACCCGGCACCAGGAACGAATACGTCTTCATCGTCCTCTCGGGCAGTGTCAACGTGCATGTCGGCGCCCCGGAAACGCCAGTCATCGCCACGATGGAAGTGGGTGCCTGTGTCGGCGAAATGTCCATCATCGAAGACCGGGATCCTTCGGCGTACGTAGTTGGGGCGGAACCGACCCACTTGCTCGTCATTCATCAGTCAGTGCTATGGGATATGGTTCATGCCTCGCATGAATTTGCAAAAAACCTGCTCATTGTTCTGTCTGAGCGTGTGCGTAGCCATAATCGGGTCATTGCCGACAATTACGGCGAACTAAGGAAGTTCGAACGCCATGCGACCACCGACGCACTGACCGGACTAAGTAACAGGCACACGATGGAAGAGTCGTTCTTGCGTGAGATACAGCGTTGCGAACAGGACGAAGAGCCGATTTCATTTGTCATGATCGACATCGATAACTTCAAGACGTTCAACGACCAGTTTGGCCACATGGCCGGTGATCGTGCGCTTTCGGCAGTCGCCAGCATTTTGCAGCACCAATTTCGACCGCGCGACCTGCTGGTCCGGTACGGCGGCGACGAATTCGCGGTATTGCTGCCAGGAGTCGATGAGAAACTTGCGCTGTCGATTGCAGACCGCGTGCGCCAGTCCGTTTCCGGTGAGACCGCGGATGGCAGCGACTCGCTCATTCAAATCCCGATTCGCCTGTCGATGGGAGTTGCCGACCACGAACCGGGTGGCACGCTGTCGTCGCTGATTCGCGCCGCGGACGCTGCCCTTTACCGAGCAAAAGACGCAGGACGTAACAGGGTCTCGAACTAGACCGTTACCACCACGTTGTCGATTAGCCGCGTCTTGCCGAGACGCGCCGCCGAAAGAATAACAATTTCATCACAATCACGGTTCGGCGGCGTCAAATCCAAAGCTCGACGTATCGCAACGTATTCGGGCTCGAAGCCCGCGGTCTCAAGCGCCGCGCTCGCCTGCGCTTCGAGTTCATCAAAATTTCGTTTGCCGTCCTGCAATTGCTTCGCGACGTCGCACAAAGTGCGGTAAAGCATGGGCGCCGCTGCGCGCTCGTCCTCATTGAGATAGGCATTGCGCGAACTCAGGGCCAGACCGTCATCGTCCCGGACTGTCGCTGCCGTAACGATACGAATCGGCAGGCTCAGATCCTCGACCATGCGACGAATCACGATCTGTTGTTGATAGTCTTTCTGCCCGAATATGGCGACATCCGGTTGCACCATCGCGAAGAGACGCGCGACAACCGTCGTCACACCGTCGAAATGGCCGGGACGAAATGACCCACAAAAATTCTCACTGAGGCCAGGAACCGATATTGTCGTGGCGTTCTCGACGCCGACCGGATAAACGGTATCGACATCCGGCGCAAACATCAGATCGCCCCCCGCTCTCTTGGCTTGCCGCGCATCGCGTTCGAGGGATCGCGGATACTCGGCAAAGTCTTCGTCCTCGCCAAATTGTGTCGGATTTACGAACACGGTGACTACGATCCTCTCGGCATGTTCGCGCGCCAGTTCGACCAGACTGATATGCCCGGCGTGCAGGGCACCCATAGTCGGCACGATTGCCACATGCTCGCGCTCGCGCCGCCAGCCATCGAGTTGCTCTCTCAGGTCTTCCCTGGTGTGGATTATCCGCACGGCTGCAGCCTCAGACTGGACCTCATTGCCATTGATCAGGAAAAGCAGTGTTCCGGAGCCGGATACGTCCGGTTCTTGACCGCAAGCACATAGGCCTGCACTGCAGCGAGCGGCGAATCGTGATCTTTCTGAAAGTTCTGCACGAATTTCGGTGTGCGTCCTCGCGTAATATCGAGCACGTCGTAAAGCACGAGAATCTGGCCATCAACGTGCGGTCCGGCGCCGATGCCTATGACGGGAACATCCAGTTCCCCGGTCGCCGCCTGCCCGACTTCATTTGGAACACACTCGAGCAACACGATATCGGCACCTGCATCCTGCAGGCACTTTGCGGCATCGACCATCTTGCGCGCCTGATCCGGCTCCCTGCCTTGCACCTTGAAGCCACCGATTTTGTGCACAGACTGTGGCTTGAGACCCAAATGAGCGCAGACGGGAATGTCATGGCGGGCAAGGTGCCCGACAATCTCGACCTGACCTGCACCGCCTTCGAGCTTGATCATCATCGCGCCACCTTCCTGCATCAGGCGCACCGCGTTGTCGAGTGCCTGACCAGGGTTGGTATAGCTCATGAAAGGCATGTCGGCAACGAGGAAGGCGTGCCGCAGGCCGCGAGCGACGGCCCGCGAGTGATAGACAACATCGTCGACAGTTACAGGTACCGTCGTATCGTGACCCTGAATCACCATGCCGAGCGAGTCGCCAACGAGCACGAGGTCCGTGCGGGCGACATCGACCAGCGCTGCGTAACTCGCATCGTAAGCCGTCAGGCAAGCGATCGGCTCACCATCCTGTTTCATTTTTCTCAATGTCGAGACATTGACAGGCGGCTCGGCCATACTCCGCTGTTCGAGTTGTGTATACATAAATTTGCCCGGTATCAGGCCAATGCAGCGGCCACAGGATTGAAGAAATGCCGACCGCCGGTTGTCCTCTCGATTTGCTGAAACAACTGATCGAAATCGGCTTGATTATTAATCGGGTCTATTTGCGACGCATTCACGATCAGTAGCGGGCCATCATCGTACGCATGGAAAAATCGCGCATACGCATCGGTCAGTCGGTCCAGGTAGCGGCGATCGATCACGCGCTCAAATGCGACACCGCGGCGGGCTATGCGGTCCAACAACGAGTCCACTGATGCCTGCAAGTAAATAACAAGATCAGGCACAGGAGCATCCACAGCCAGTGACTCCACAACCTTGTCATATAAGTGCAACTCGTCGCGACTCAAATTCAGTTCCGCGAACAGCTGGTCCTTGGCGAACAAATAATCTGCAACCCTGACGCTGGCGAACATATCCGACTGGCGCAATTCCTCAATTTGCCGGGCCCGCGCAAACAGGAAGAACATCTGTGCGGGTAAAGCTGCCGATTCACCATCCCGATAGAATCGCTCGAGGAACGGATTCTCGTACACCTCTTCCAATAACAGATCCGCTGACAGCGTCTCCGCCAGTTTTTTCGCCAGGCTGGTCTTGCCAACACCGATGGGCCCCTCGACAGCGATGTATCTCGAAGAGCTACTTCCGGGACTTAGATGACTGACAGACAAAGGCTGCTTCCTGTTATTCAATGCGCGATATGCGCGGCACGAGTTCGTTGACCTCAATGTCACCGATCTGACCAAGGCCGGGAATCACAAGCTCGGGCGCAATCTCTCTCAACGGCAACAATACAAAATTTCGCTCGGCGATGCCCGTATGCGGAACGGTGAGGCTTGGCTCATCGATCCTGTGATCACCGTAGACCAGCAAATCAAGATCAAGCAAGCGTGGGCCCCAGCGGATACCAGCGATTCGTCCCTGCACACGCTCGATTTTTTGCAGATGGCCAAGCAGGCTCCATGCCCCAAGCGTCGTGTGGACGAGTGCAGCGGCATTGACGAAGTCGGGCTGCTCGACCGGCCCGAAGGGCGCAGAGGTATACAGGGATGACCGAGCCACCAGGCGGGAATCCGGTATCCTGCCGAGTAACTCGAGCGCGTTCTCGATTTGCTGTCTCGGCTCGCCGAGATTGCTACCGAGACCAATATAGGCCGGTATTGCCTCGGGATGTGCGCCACTCATGACAATTGTTCAGGTTTGGGGCGCCGACGCCGGCGTCGTCTGCCTTTCTTGCCCTTGGGCTGAGTGCTGATCTGAAAACTTGTGGCTCGCTCTTCACCCGACTGATTTTGTACGTCGGTCCAAAACTTGGCCTTATCAAGGTCAAACTGCCCAACATCCGCCAGCAGCATCATGAAATCATAGGCCGCACGAAAACGGCGATGATCGAGCAGCTTGAGCGCGCGTTTGCCGTGCGTTTGTTCGAAACGCGGCTGCAGCGCCAGCATATCACGCATCGGCACAGTGAAACGACGCGGTATCGCAATGCGCCTCTGTTGTGCAGCGCTGAGTTCGTAGGAGGCCAGACCCAGCGATTGCGACTCGGACATCTTCTCCTCGGCACGCCGAATGGCCGCTAATTTCTTCGTCGACGCCCATTGAAAGACACCGATCAGAAACATCGGCGTCACGGATTTGTCATCCCTGACGCGACGATCCGTGTTGCGCAGCGCAGCCTTGACGAACTTCAGAAAATCCGGATCCTGATCAAGTTCCTTGTCGGTCGCCGGGAACAGCTCCGCAAACAGCTTGTAGTGACGCAGAAGCTCGAAGGTCCGTTCCGCAAAACCCGCCTGAAACAACTTGAGGAATTCGTCAAACAGACGTGCTGCCGGGACATTGGCAAGCAGAGGCACGTCTTTGGCCATCGCCTTTTCGGCCGCCGCATCGATCGAAAAGCCGAGCTTGGCGGCAAAACGGACCGCTCGCAGCATGCGCACCGGATCCTCGCGCATACGTTTGTCGGGATCACCTATCAGCACAAGGCGTCGGTGTTGAACGTCGTCAACACCACCCGTGTAATCCCAGATACTGAAATCGGCGATATTGTAGTACAGCGCATTGCAGGTGAAGTCGCGGCGCCATACGTCTTCTTCGATACTGCCGTAGACGTTGTCGCGCACAATTCGCCCCTCTTCATCGTGCGCATGATCGTCGTCTTTGTGGTTTGCAGCAGCACGGAAGGTCGCAACCTCGATGACCTCCCGGCCGAATCGAACATGCGCGAGCCGAAACCGCCGGCCTATCAGGCGGCAATTCCCGAACAGCGCCCGTACCTGCTCCGGTGTCGCGTTTGTTGCAACATCAAAGTCCTTCGGGTGCAGCTCCAACATCGCATCGCGCACGCAGCCGCCCACGAGGAACGCCTGATAGCCTGCCTTGTGCAGCCGGTACAGCACTTTCAACGCGCTTTTTGAGATCTCGTCCCGGGAGACGTTGTGAGCGGCGCGGGGGATGATCTTCGGAGTATTGGGCTTCTTGGTCCCGCTGGTTTTCAATCGAAATTCCGCTTGAGCATTATGTATGCGGCCGTATAATAGCAGCCCCCGCACGGCCGGGGGCAGCTTAATGGCTGTACTCCGCTCCCTTCGTCTAGCGGTTTAGGACGCCGCCCTCTCACGGCGGTAACAGGGGTTCGAATCCCCTAGGGAGTGCCAGATGCCTGCTAAAGGCCCACATTTTGTGGGCCTTTACCGATTCCGCAGCAGAATTGAATCCACTAGTCCGGATTTGATTTGCGGTATTCCGCAAGCCGAGCGCTGATCTCCCGATTGAGCTCAGCAAGGCTGGCATCGATCGTTTCCAACCAGTTTGAGGAACTGGCGACCTGGAAACCCATCTCGACATCACTGGCGAACGACTCCCCGTCCGTGAAAATTGCAGTCGGACCACTCACGTTGATGGCCGTAACGTAGTGCAACTTGAGCTGCCAAAAACCGGGTTGGAACCAGCCCCAGAATTTTTCGATTTCTACCTCGAGCGGCACGGCACTCGTAAAGTCCGCATCCGGCTCCGATACCACTCGGAAGCCGTTTTCCCTGAGTCCCTTGGCGAGACTGCTCGAGACAAGGTCCATCACAGTCTGTCCTTCCGGCAACAGGATGTCGCCCATTGCCTTGCCAAACGAGTTGCGCTTACGCGCAATTGCTCGAGACGTTATGCCGGGATCGTCAATTTCGTTATTCTTGAGCGACGGGATATCGGCCTGCGGCGGATCGATCTGAAATTGCCTTGCATCAACCACCTGAACGATCCTGACCGCCTGCCCCGATTCGGGATTTACGGATTCCTCCTCGGCGACTTCCAATACACCTCTTGTTGTCGCACATCCTGAAACAGCAAACGCCAGAGCCAATAGAAACGCACCGCAATATGATTTCTTCATGACAATTACCTCTTTCCGTACTGCCCACCAATAAAGCCATGGCAAGCAGATTTCAATAGCGACATGCCGCAATGCTGTTGTGGGCTCTCAGATCAAATTACTTACCGCAACCACCAGCACCCAGATCATCATGATCGTTGTCGGCAAGATTGTGAGCGTAAAGCCTGCTGACCTGCCGGCCGGATCCTTGAGATACGCTGCACGGTAGATGAAGCGACCGACCAGGTAGACAACGCCAAAACCTGCACCCCAAAGCGGATTGACCATATCCGCGAAAAGCCAGAGTGCGGGCAGGAAAACCACAAGTTGTTCCATCGTGTTGTAGTGCACGCGAAACATGCGTTCAAACTCGACATTGCCGGACATGGCCGGTGCCTTGACCTGATGTTTGGCACGCAGCGAGCCAACCTGAAACCCAAACCAAACGAACTGCAGTAGCGCCAGCACAATGACGATTGCGACCATATCCATAGCTTTACCCCTCAGTTTTCTATGTTTTCTTATTAGTCGGTGACATTTGGATTGCCGTCATTAATATGACCGATATCATGTCTCCCGACAACTCCAGTACCGCGCAGGCAAATCTTATCGATCGCATCTTCGGTCTCGAGAAGCACGAGTACGTCGCTGTTGCCTGGTCCTTCGCCTACTTTTTCTGCGTGTTGTCTTCCTATTACATCCTGCGACCGGTCCGCGAGGCCATGGCCGTAGGCAGCGGTCCCGACACCATACCGTATTTGTTCATCGGCACATTCGTCACCATGCTGCTGGTAACGCCGGTCTTTGGTTGGGTTGCATCGCGATTTCCCAGGCGCGTCTTTCTGCCCTGGGTTTACCTGTTCTTTATCTCCAACATACTGATCTTCTGGGCCGTCTTTTCGCAGGCCATCAGCGATGGCCAGACGCTGGTCTGGCTTGGCCGCGTGTTCTTTGTGTGGCTGAGCGTGTTCAACCTGTTCGTGGTGTCTGTTTTCTGGAGTTTCATGGCAGACATTTACACGCGCGAACAAGGGCGTCGACTATTCGGTCTGATTACCGCCGGCGGCAGCATCGGCGCGCTCATCGGCGGCGGGGCGACCAGCGTACTGGTCGTTCCAATCGGCTTCCATAACCTGATGCCGATTTCCGCGACGCTGCTGGTGCTGGCTGTTCTCTGTATCAGGCAACTGCGGAAATGGGTGGTTCACGAACATGAAGACGAGATTGTCGAGACCGTTGCAAGTGATAAACCGCTGGGCGGTAACCCGTTTGCGGGCATCACCCACCTGTTCTCGTCCAAGTACTTTCTGGCCATCGCACTCTCATCCGTAATCGCGAGTTTGCTGGGTACCGCGCTCTACATGTTTGCGGCCGAATTGGTCGAAAATGCGATCCCGAACGCAGATGAGCAGACTCGCTTCTATTCAAATATAAATGTCGCGACTAACGCGCTTTCCCTGATCGGCCAGATGTTCCTGGTAAAACACATCGTAAGCCGCTTCGGCATCGGCATATCCCTGTCGCTATTGCCCGTCGTCTCCGTCGTGGGATTCGCATTATTGGCGCTGGAACCCGGCCTGGCTATCGTCGCGATACTGACTGTTGCCAGGCGAGGCCTGGGTTTTGGTTTTACCAAGCCAACGACGGACATGCTCTATTCGGTAGTCACGCCAGAAGAGAAGTACAAGACCAAGAATTTCATCGAAACGGCCATCTACCGGGGCGGGGACGTCGTCGGAACATGGTCGATCAAGTTGATGTCGGTGCTGGGAATTACCGGAATCTCCATAGTCATGTTGCCGTTTGCAGTACTCTGGGCGATTATTTCCTTGTGGCTTGGAAAGCGTTACCGGCGACGCGCCAAGCTTCATATTGGTGAAATCCATACATGATACAAGACCTGACTGAGCTGCCTGTCCGATGACAAACTCCGGTTTGCTGCGACGATTTGGCGCAATAATCTACGACACGCTGCTCATCATTGCCTTGTTGATGCTTGTCACCTACTTCTTTCTGCTGGGCCGCGGTGGCGAACCCCTCGAACCCTATACGCTGCCACACCAGATCACGCTGTTCGTTGTGATTTACGCGTTCTTTGCCGGCTTCTGGAGCCGGTCAGGGAGCACTCTCGGAATGTTAGCCTGGGGATTGCGGGTCGAAACACCTGACGGCAGAGCTCCGTCTGTCAGCGCGGCGACTATCCGTTTCTTTGCTGCCATGCTCTCCTGGTTGCCGTTCGGTCTCGGCTTCTTCTGGCAGCTTTGGGACAAAGAACAACTGACCTGGCATGACCGCCTGAGCGGCACACGCCTCCGCTATTACCCCAAGCGCAAGTAACGTTTCAGAGTCACGGCGCGGCCCCTGGCGATATGGCCCTAGCGTATTCGATTGAGCGCATAAATGGTGACGACTGCCAGCATTGCCGAGGGCAACCAGGCGATCACGGCGGGATCGAAGTTGAAAATCTGACCGGAGTTCGCGAGCATCTCGCTGGCCAGATAATAGGCTAGTCCAATGACGACGCCGATCATCAGGCGCCCGCCTGAGCCGCTGGTGCGCAGCGAACCGAATACGAACGCAAGGGCCAGAATCGGCATGATAATGACAGTGGCTGTACGTGCGACGCGATACCACAACTCTGTTTCGTAACGACGTGCATCGAGGCTATTGCGTTTGAGATAGGCGACGTAACTCAATAGTCCTCGTCCAGAGAGGCTTTGCGGTTTGACGAGGGAGATTCCAAGTACCTCGGCGTTGATGTCAAATGACTCGACGGCCACCGATGACGCGACGACCTGAACGCCGTCATCCCGGAAGCGCGTTTCGCGGAGGTTTTCCAGTATCCATCGATCGTCTTTATCGATGCCGGAGTTTTCAGCTTTCGCAATTGACGCAAGACCGTGGTCATCATCGAATCGAAACAGGTAGATGCGGCCGAATTCGAACTCGGAACTTACACGTTCCAAATGCAACACGACCGGACCATCACGAACCCACGTCGCATTGCCCAGTCGAGCGTCGTCCTTTTGATAGCGTGCATCCATGCGCATGTTGCGTGCAAAGTAATCGAGTGGAGGCCCGATGAACTCTCCAAGCAAAGCAGTGAATACAAGCAGAACGAATCCTGTGACCGCGACCATTGCGGAAAGCTTCTTTATCGACAACCCTGCCGCGCGCATGACGATGATCTCGCTATTTGCAGCCAGCGCTCCCAGCCCGAGCAAGGAGCCGATCAGGGCGGCAACAGGTAACATCTCGAACGCAAGCTGTGGCAATCGAAGTGCGGTGTAAAGAATAACCCGGGGTGTCTGATAGTCGCCCTGAGTGTCATCCAGTTCTGCGATGAACTCGAACAACCCTGCGAGCGCCAACAATACCACGAGCACCAACGCTGTCATGGCGAGTATCGTGCGCATCATGTATTGGCTCAGGATTCCGTTCACGGCAGCAATCTCTTGTGCATGGAATTTTGCACGCCGAGCATTCCGAGGGCGAGCAGTAGTACCGCCAGATGAACCCACCACAAGCCAAACAAAGGCGAGACGCTGCCCTGCTCAATCCAGGCTTTTGCTGCGCTTAGCATGTTCAGATAAATAATGAATACGAGCAGGCCAATCGCCAACCTGCCGTACCGGCCGGTACGTGGTTGAGTTTTGCTGAGCGGCACCGCCAGGATGCCGAGAATGATCGTTGCCAATGGAATACCGATACGCCATTGCATTTCGGCGATATGCTCCAGTTGGCCGGCTTGCATCAGACCGGCAAAAGACATCGCACGCGGCGTTGGCTCCGGAGCATCGAGACCGGGCAGCCGATACGGAATTCCATGCTCTGCAAACTCAACGACGCGAAATTGTGACGTACCCGGCACGCCTTCGTAACGGCGTCCATCCTGCAACACCAGAAACCGCACGTCCGGATCGTCGGAGTCTACTTGCTCACCACGCCGTGCGACAACGACTTCAACTTTTCCATCACCAACTCGTCGCTGCAGGAAAACGTTTTGCATTGAACCATCGGCCATGACGCGTTCGCCATACACCACGGCGTTGTTTGGTCCAACCTCGGTAAACCGTCCAGGCTCGATACTGGCGAGATCTGCCTCACGGCGTGCTTCCGAGCTGATTCGGTCAACCGCCTGCAGAGCACGCGGGCCCAGATCCACTGCCAGCCACGCAACAGTGAGCGCCAAGGGAATAAGCAGCCACGAGAGGGGCCGATAGATATCCACAGGACCAACACGACACGCCATCATGGCGTGCATTTCACTGTCCCTGTACAGGCGACCGAGCGCCAACATGACAGCAAGAAACAATCCAATCGGCACGATGATGGTCAGGTACTGCGCCCCGGACAGCACAATGACACTCATCGCCGCATCCTTGGGCAGCTGCCCTTTGGCCACATCACCCAGAATCCGGGCGAACTGATTGGTCAACAGGATCAGGAGCAGCACCATCGTGACACCCGCCCACGTCGAGGCAATCTCACGAAATATGTAGCGATCGAGTATGCGGCGCATCGAATTCTGGGATTTCTTAACCACCCGGACGGAATCAGTTAGACTACCGCTTTTAATTTGCCCGCGACAGCCCTCGTGTCACAATGCATGCGGCCCGCGACCACCAACACGAATAAGAAGACTTATGGACTATTTTACGACTGCGAGCGACGCCTCGCGCCGTGCCGTCGACTGCGTCATCGTTGGCGTTTACGAACGCGGTAAGCTGGGGGCTGGCGCAAGCGACATAGACTCGGCCAGCAAGGGACTCATTCGGCGCCACCTCAAGAGCGGCGATGTATCGGCGAAGCTGGGCCACTGTTCGGTTCTGACGGACGTTGCAGGTGTCCGCGCAGCGCGTGTTGCCGTGGTCGGACTGGGCAAGACGAGCGAATTCGGCCTGGCAAATTTTCGACGCGCCCTTGCAAGTGCCCTGCAATCGATTTCGCACAGCAAGTGTCGGCAAATCCTGAATTGCCTGACACTCGAGAACACCGGTGGCGCTGGCGCCTACTACCTCGCACGACACACAGCACAGACAGTTGGTGACGTGCTGTATCGCTTCACTCAAATGAAGAGCGGTCGGAAACCTCCGGGCATGCCGCTTGACAAGGTTGGCCTGGCGATCGCCAGACGCTCAGACGCAGCGAAAGCGTTGCGCGGCGCCACGCACGGCGACGCGATCGTATCCGGAATGTCGCTCGCCAAAGATCTCGGCAATCTTCCTGCCAACGTCTGCACACCGAGTTATATCGCTCGCGCTGCTCAAAAGCTGGCGAAGGAGCACAAGAATCTGCAAACGCGTGTTTTGAACGAAACCGAAATGAAACGGCTCGGTATGCACTCATTGCTTTCGGTTACTGCCGGT
>JAOTVR010000068.1 GCA_029863305.1 Gammaproteobacteria bacterium
GGAACTCCTTGAGGGCGACCTGCCGGAGTTCTTCGACGTCGGTGGCCTCTCCGATCTCGCAGCCGGAGCAAATGTAAACGCCGGTTTTGTTCGCCACCGTCCTATTCTCCTGCCGCGACCTGGATAGCCTTCAGTGCCACACCGGTCGCTTCCTGTATTGCAGAGTTGACATCCACCGGCCCCTGCGCGACCCCGGCCGCGAAGATGCCGGGCTGTTGCAAGTGCGCCGACGCGAAGCCGTCTTCATCCAAATGAACAATGTCGCCGTTGAACCCGTCTGTTTTCAGGTTGGATTCCATGCCGGTTGCGAGCACCACGAGATCCACTTCCACCCGGACTTTCCCACCATGGAGAATGTCCTCGGCCTCCACGATCACCCTGCCGTCCTGACCTGGTTCGACCCGGGCCACCTTGCCCTTGATGAACTCGATGTTCTCGTCTTCCCTGGTGCGGGTATAAAACGCTTCGAATTTTCCCGGCGTACGGATATCGATGTAGAAGATATAGACCCTCGCATCGGGATTGGCGGTACGGACATAGTTGGCCTGTTTGAGGGAGGCCAGGCAGCAGATGGAGGAGCAGTAGCGCAAATGATCCTGGTCGCGGGAACCGGCGCATTGGACGAAGGCCACCGTTTCTACCGTCTTGCCGTCCGAGGGACGCCTGATTTCTCCGGCGGTAGGACCGTCCGTTGCTGCGAGCCGTTCCATCATCACGTTGCTGATCACGTCAGGCAGGACACCAAACTGCATCCGCTCGAGCCTGGTGGCATCGTAGGGCCGCCACCCGGTCGCCATCACGATCGATGCCGGGTTGACCTCGAACTCGCGGGACTCCGCGGTCAGGTCGATCGCGCCGTACGCGCAGGCCGCGACACACTTGTCGCACCCGGACGGGCAGTGCGCTCGCTCCACCACAAAACGGGGCGGGTAGGCTATCCGGTGAGGCATGTGAATGGCCTTGGTGTCCCGCATTCCATAGTCATGGTCGCCGGGCACCTCCACGGGGCAGACCGGCGTGCATTTGTCGCACATAACGCATTTGCTGTTGACGTACGCCGGGCTTTTCACCAGTTTCACGGTGAAATTCCCGGCCTCGCCTGAAATCGCTCCCACCTGCGTGTTGGTGTGTACCTGGATGCGCCGGTTGCGCCGCAACCTCTGATAATTGATCTCCACTCCGCAGGTCGGGGGGCACAGTTTCGGGAAATACTGATGAAAGCCGGCGACCCGCCCACCGAGCGAGGGGCGTGTCTCGATCAGAATGACCTCGTATCCGGTCTCCGCTGCCTCCAGGGCCGTGGTGATCCCGGAGATGCCGCCACCCACGACGAGAATAGGACCTTTGTTCTTCGCCATGTCTTGGTTCCTGTCCGGCCGGTTGAATCAGGATACGAGTTGGTGATAAGTCCTCTTGAACAAATCCCAGGTATTGGTTTCCTTGTCATATCTGGAATTGACGAAGCATTTCCAGTTCTCGTCGTCGATGGCGAGGTGGTCACCGCGGTAGTAATACCCCGGGTAGCGAGTTTCCTCGCGGAAACGTATGTGCCGTGCATGGGCTTCGCCGGCCACGATGCGATGGTAGTTCTCCCAGGCCCGCAGTAGTTCGTGCAGATTTTCCGCACACATATGCTGCGAATCTTCCTTGATCATTTCCAGGTACTTGAAGCCTTCATCCAGCATGGTACCGCTGGTCATGTACATGGTGGCGACGCCGCCCACGTAATCGTCCATGCACTTCTGCAGGCGCTGCTGGAGCATCCTCGGGCGGATGTAGTGGGGATTGATGTCTGCGGCGGTGGTGTAGTTGTGGTATTTCCCCCAGGTTTCCATCGGCATGAAGACTTCCTTGGCCAGTTCTTCATGATCCTCGGAAAACTGCGGATCATCGTCCTTGTGGTCCAGCAGGAACGACACCAGGTTCTTGCCGGCAATGCGGCCCTCGGCATGGGAACCGGACGAGAACTTGTGGCCTGAAGCACCGACGCCGTCACCGGCAGTAAAAAGTCCCTTGACCGTGGTCATGCGGTTGTAGCCCCAGTGGTACTCATCAGTCCCGATATCGTCCGGACCGCTGACCCAGATGCCGGCGCAACCGGCGTGGGACCCCAGCAGGTAGGGCTCGGAGGGCATCAGCTCAGAGGGCGTTTTTTCAGGCTCGACGTTGTTGGCGGCCCAGACCCCAGCCTGGGCGACGGTCATGTCCAGGAAGTCTTCCCACGCCTCGGCCTCCAGGTGCTTGATCTCCTTGGGCGTCATGGTCTCGGCCAATTTCTGCATGGCCTTGTCGGTGTGGATCTTGATGGGGCCCTTGCCGTCCTTCATGTCCAGGATCATCAGATGATTGCGCATGCAGGTTCCCATGTTGTCCACATAGTCCCCGTACAGCTCGCGGGCCTTTTCCTTGTTGGTGACCTCGTATTCCTCACCCAGGGCGTTGGTGGCCTTGGCCTTGAACAGCAGGAACCAGGCTCCCACCGGGCCATAACCGTCTTTGAAGCGCGTCGGCACGAAGCGGTTTTCCATCATGGTCAGTTCGGCGCCCAATTCCGCGGCCATGGCGTAGGTGGAGCCGGCATTCCAGACCGGAAACCAGGCCCGGCCCTGGCCTTCCCCGGTGGCCCGCGTTTTGAAGACGTTGACCGCACCGCCGGCCGCCAGCAGGGCTGCCTTGCACTTGAACACGTAGAATTTGTGCTCGCGCACGCTGAAACCCACCGCACCGGCGATCCGGTTGGGGTCATTTTCGTCTTTCAACAGCTTGACGATGAACACCCGCTCGAAGTGGTTCTGATCGACGCCGGTGGCCTTGCGGTTGTTTTCCAGGGCCAGCTTTGCGGCCTCGGCGACAACCACTTTGTAGGATTCGCCGTTGATCATGATTTGCCAACGCCCCGAGCGTACCGGTTTGCCGCCCTCTTCGAGGCTCGGTTCGCTGCGTCTGGCCGCCGCCCCGTCCAGGCGTCTTCCATCCTCGGTGGTCTTCCAGATGGGCAGACCCCATTCCTCGAACCTGTGTACCGAGTCGTCCACGTGGCGACCCAGGTCATAGACCAGGTCCTCCCGGATGATCCCCATCAGGTCCTGCCGTACGTAACGCACATAATCTTCGGCAGAGTTCTCACCCAGATAGGTGTTGATCGCCGACAAGCCCTGCGCTACTGCGCCGCTGCGGTCCGTGGCGGCTTTGTCCACCATCGTGATGCGCAGCCCCTGTGGAGTCGCCCAGCGGTCCGTTTCGTAGGCAGCCCCACAACAGGCCATCCCGCCACCGATGAGCAGAATATCCGTCTCGTGTACGACTATTTCCGGCTTTTCGCAAAACTCCCAATTATTGACCTTTGCTTCCATTGTTCTTTCCTTGACCCTCGTTATTAACGCGGGTGATACCGGCGCTTCGCCGGACTTAACGGTTGTCGGATGGGGTGGGCAGCGTATCGCCACGGGCCTGGTGTGTGAAAAACCCAGGTTCCTTGATCTTGCTCACATCGCCGACAGAAGGATCGGAATAGATGTCCACCTGACCGGCGGTCACCGTTCGGTTGGGAAATTTGAAACGTTTGAGATGCCCGTTGCGGAACTTGACCGTCCACATCACCGTGTCCGAACCCATCATCGGGATGACTGAACCGCCTAGCGGTGCGAGATCGGCATAGGCTCGAATCTCGATCGCCTGTTGCGGGCAGATCTTCACACAGTTATAGCATTCCCAGCACTGCTCCGGCTCCTGATTGAAGCCCTTGCGTGTGTCAGGGTTGAGCGCCATCAGGTCGTGCGGGCAGATATACATGCAGGCAGTTTTGTCCTGCCCCATACAGCCATCGCATTTTTCAGTTATAACAAAACTAGGCATGGCCCCCCCTCATGATCTTGGCAGTTGCGCGAGCGTTTTTTTGCACCGCTTTCAGCGCACGTCAAACTGTCGCCGAATGCTCCCCGGTCGGAAATATTCTCCGCCGAAACCCGGGTGCGTCAATGTCGGGAAATACGTAATCAATGGGGGCGCGGTCAAATGATCGTGCCGCCAGTGGCGGACCGGCTGCCAAAGCAGCCAGCGATGCCGTTGCGTCTGTTGCATTACTGTGTATAACGATGCACAGCTTATTCACGCAAGACTCAAGCATCGTACGCGCTGGGAAACGCGTTTGAACTTTCACAAGGACGCAGCCAGGTTGCCCGCATGACCCAACACGAATACATCTTTATCGCCATCTCGATCATTCTCGGCCTGGCGATGGCGCGCCTGCTTCACACCGCCGCGCTGCTCGTGCGCGCGCATAGCCGCGTGACCTATCACTGGGCAACGATGCTGTGGGGCTCCTGTATTTTCATTTATATTCTGCAGCTGTGGTGGGTCGGCTGGGAGCTGCGCCTGGTCTCGGAATGGTCCATCATCGATTTCTTCGCCCTGGTGATCGGCTCGATATTTGTTTACGGCGCCGCTGAACTCGCATTACCCACCGAGGACTTCGATATATCGGACGACACCGAACTGGATTTCCTGGCCCACAGCCGCTCACTCGGACGGGTGTCAGCGATGTCAATGCTCGGCTATTTTGCGGTCGGGCCGTACGTGAATCTGACCATGTTCGACAATCCCCCGCTGCCCTCGTTTGGCTTTCCTGTTCTTGGTGGTGTTCTGATGGTGCTGATGTTGCTGAAGCCGCAGTGGTTCAAGTGGTTGTCCGTCGTGTTCACCGGCTACACGATTCTGATTCTTTATCTTACTGCCTGATCGATCTGGCGAGACTTGGCGAATTACTGGCCTTCGTAGTGAATAGGCGTCCCGTCGACATCAGTCGGAGCTGAGCGCCTGCAACGCCCTGGTCATCTCCTCGTGCGCCGGGTAGAAATGCAGACCGACCTGATAGGCAAGGCTCGCGGCCTCCGAATCTCCGTCTTGTTCGAACTCAAGGCCGAGTTCCAGAAGGACATCCGAAAAGTCACTGGCGTACGTGTCCGGCGCCCGTTTGGAGTCCAGCAGGTAACGCCCAATCTGATTCAAGTCGCCGCGTGGTATCGCGTTGCGCAGAAACTGCTTCAGACTGACGTCGCGCAAAGTCAATGCAAACTCCAGCGCCGGATCCCGCCCCGCGAAATACGCTGCGGACGCCCACCTCACAAGAAAGTCGGGGTGCGTCGCCTCGCGCTCGTCGAAAGCGGCATGGCTGCTCCAATGCAACCTGGATACGCGCAAGGTCAAGCCACTGTGTTCGAGGCGGATCTTTTCCGGGTCACCGAAATGATCCGGCCGTGATCCCGTCGGCTCGCCAACGAACGTCACGCGTGTGTATTGCTCGAGGTCATTGACAAGCATCTGCGCCGCCGAAAACGTGCGTCGACCCGTTAGTACAAAGGTGCGATTGTATTGATTGAGTATCTTGTTCTGGATGATCGACATCACCAGCGTCTTGTTGAGACCACCGGACCCGCCAAAGTTATTGCGAATATCGATGATCAGCCGCGCATCACGGTCGACAGCGGTCTGCAAGGTGGATACAACAAACTCGGCCATCGAGACATCGCCATCGGCAATTTCGTCCATCTGCATATAGACGAAGTTCCCATCGCTGACATACTGCGACCAGAACTTCCTGTCGGGATGTCTGTGCCTCATCTGCTCCGGGCCATCGGCAAACGCGTCGCTCCACGTGAACGGCCCTGACGCCAGCGGGCGAATCTCCTGTCGTAACTGCGCGCCACCGGCAGCAGCAAGCGTCAGCAGGACTTTTTCGCCGGAGCGGCTGATTCCGAGTGCTGCGAGGACCTCCGGCAGCGACAGACGGTCGGCGCCCATAAGTGCCTCCAGCTGCGAGTTCTCGGCATACGTGATGGCCTGAACTGCGGCGAGCGCCTTATCAGCGGTCGTGTTGTCGATGGCCACCAGCCGGTAACCGATCAGGTCTTTCAGATCCTCACGTGCCGCGATGACGAAAATGCCGTCATCGAATTTCTCGAAGGCCAGTGGCAGCTGTCGGAACTCGAGCGCCGCATGATGAGGAGGGGGTGTCGGCTTGTGACCAAATTCGAGTCCAATCTGCGGATGCTGGCGCGGTATTGTAAGGCGCGTATGACCATCGTCGATTAGCGCCACGAGTGCAGCGAGCCGAACGATCACTGCTTTATCCGAGAGTTTCGGCACATCAGCAAGCAATGCCTGGAACTGTTGCTGAAATTCAGCAGCGCTCGTTGTTCTGAAAGGACGCGGGTGGTGCTCGCGTATGGCGTCGGCAACAGCCGTGATATCCGCTCGCCAGGCTTCATCACCAATAGCCCGTTCTTGCGCAATGGCAGCGTTCGGCGCCGAACCGAGACACGCGCAGCCACAAATGATGCCGACGAGGATCCTGAATCGCATATCGTTTGCTGCCGTTGTAAATAGTCTTAGACGACTGTGAAGCGCATATCGTTTAAGACGGTCAGGGCCTTCTTGTCGTGCACGCGCAGGCGCTGCGGCAGCTGAGTTGGTGGCCCGGCGGGCCTCAACGTTACGGCGTGAAAATGTTCGCCCTGATCTCGCGTGTCCAGGGAATAGCACTCAAATCCATTGGATTGGTGATTACCGCGGCGCGACCGCTACTGCTCATTGCGAACTCCAGCTCTGTGCCATCGCGCAAACCGATCGGCGTGATGACGCTCCAGGCACCGGCGAGCACATCGTAGTGGCGTGCCTTGAGCTCGCCGCCCTGTATCCACACGGCGATCGCGTTGCCCGCTGCGTCCTTACCAACTCGCAGTTCATCAACGTCCGAAACGCCATCATCGATGTTTATCGTTTCCACCGGGCTCCAGACGGCCAGGGTCGCATCGTAAGATGACGCCGATGCGATGCGCTGTGAATTGTCAGTCGGGTCTGTGGGCTGCCAGGTGACGATTGCATTTCCCGCGGCGTCGATGGCCGCCTCCGGCCACGACGTGTAGATGCTCTGAGAGTAGATTTCTTCCGGTGAGCCCCAGTTGTCCGTCAGCGGATCATAGCGAACCGTATCGACAGACCAGTCGGTGCCGCCGCCAATTGCGTTGCGCGTCTGTTCCCAGACGGCAACCGCAACACCGTCCGTATTCACCGCCAGGTCCACTCGCTCGGCGCTTTCCCAGTCCTGAATGTCGGTATGACCGACGGGTACCGCGGCCGTCCAGCCACCACCGCTGTGGCGGCTCGCGTACAAGGTCGGATTGCGCGGACCTCCGGCGGTCTGGCCGGGGTCGTAGGGCTTCGTGTCCTGCAGCCAGACGATGGTGAAATTTCCCTGCCCGTCTGCGCCGAGGGCCGGCTCCTGCACGTTGCGAATGGAGTTGCTTTGTGCGGTCGCGGTGCCCCAGCTTCCGCTCATGACATCAAAGCGGTTCGCCCAGATAACCGAGTTATCCTGAACCCAGCTTGCGACAACGTTGCCCATGGCATCAACAGCGATGTCCATGCCGTGCATGAAGGTGAAGCTGGCGAGATCTATGCCGTCTATTTGCTGCGGCGCACTCCAGCCGCCGTTACTGTAGCGGCGAACCCAGACAGTCGCGTTGAGCCAGGAATCATCGGGATTGAAGCCGCGCAGCAGATAGCTCACGGTCACGTCGCCGTCTGGCGCCACGACAGTCCTCGGACTGAATGCCGAGGGACCCGCCAGTATCTCAGGTGTTCCCCAGAGCCCGCCCGAGAAGCGGTTGACCATGACTCGCGCAGTGTCCCTGTCACTACCCTCTTCGACCCAGACGGCTGCGGCCGCACCGTCATCGTTGATGTCGACATCACCGACAAAGTGGTCGGTATCGAAGAAATTGAACGGTGTGTTTATCAGCTCCTGTGCAGACCAACCGGCAACCGGCGCGCCGGGAGTCGCCGAGACTTCCACCGATGCCTGCCCTTCGCCACCTGCGTTGACTGCGGTCACCACAAAATAGTGGGCCATGCCTGCCGTTAACGACGACAGTGTGTGCGGACTCATCACCCCTGATATTCGCGTACCCGTTTGCGGTGTTACACCTGTCGATGTACTCCAGTAGAGGTTGTAACTGTCAGCGCCGTTGACCGCAGTCCAGCTGAGCCGGGCACCCTGAACCAGTGGCGTTACGTTCAGGCCCGTGACTCGCTGGGGTGGCGATACTTGTGGTGTTGCTGATGCTTCTGCCGACGCTGCGCCTTCTCCCATCGTGTTTTCGGCGCTGACGATAAAATAATAAGGAGTGCCATTCGTCAGGCCAGCCAGTGAGTGCGGGCTCGACACGCCCCTGACGCGGGTTCCGTTCTGTTTGGTTACGCCGCTCGATCTGCCCCAGTACAGGTTGTAGCCAGTTGCACCGGTGACCGGGTTCCAGCTGACATCGATAACGCCGTCGCCGGCGCTTGCGTTAACCCCGGACGGTGCGAGCGGTGGCGTGTCGTTCGTCGCACCGGTTCCGCCGGAACCGGAGGAACCACAAGCCGTCACCACAAGTGACGCGCAACACAGCAACGTGAGATACAGCTTCCGATGAAGTGAATTCATGATCATCTGGCGTTCCTTCCCTCAGAACGCTGAAGGCACATTAGGTCAGGTGTGTTCAGGCCGCCGATAGCAACCAATCTCGAGACAGACTATCCAAAACGAGCTGCGTGTGATGCGATATCAATCACAATGCCGTGAAGCTCTTGTGACGCGGGTCACGTTTTCAGAACAACAGGGCCGGGGATTTGAGGATCACCGACCGAACGGACAGCGAATGAAATTGGTGGTCAGGGACGTCCGCTTTCCCGCCGGGAAAAGGCGTCATGCGCCTCTTCTGATATTGTGATCAAATGCAATATCGTGGTTCATCTGGCACTGCGGTAGCTCGGCTGGATGTCACGGGCGTACATGTCCTGACTCATCTGACGAGTGGTTAGAATGAGGGCCGCGCGCAAGCACTACTTACACAAGTATGTCGATAGACAACTCCAGCGGGGTAACTTCGAATGAACTCTGGACTTTCCACCTGTATTACCGTTGGAGTACTGTCGACTCTGGCCGTATCTTCGGTCGCTGCCGCCGAGATCGTCGTAGGCGACAGCCAGGTCAGCTGTGCTGAAGACACGGCGTGTATAAATCGCCTGCACCCGGACATCCCGACGGTTGCCAACGCCGAACCAGGGGAGCACATCGTGTTCGTCGGCCGCGACGCCTTCGACCTGACACTCGATCCGGATGAATATGCGAGCGCCGACGCCATACCACGGGAAGGATTCGGCATCGTCCATGCACTGACCGGCCCCGTCTTTATCAAGGGCGCCAGGGCCGGGGACGTGCTGGCGGTGACCATCGAGGCATTCGAGCCTGCCGACGTCGGTTGGACCGAAGCCGGGCCGTTCGGCTTTGCCGGCGATCAATTCGGTACCGACGAGCGTTTCATCGTCTGGCGCATCAACGACGAATATGCCGTCAGCGATGCACTTCCGGGCGTGCGCATCCCGAATGCGAGTTTTCCCGGCGTCGTGACAACGATGCCCGGGCCAGCGCTGCTCGCCGAGGTGCTGGCGCGGGAGACACAATTGCTCGAATCGGGCGGCGCCGTGATGAATCCTGACCCGGATGAGGCGGAGCCGGCATCGGTGTGCGGCGCGGAAGGGACAAAACCCGCAGAGTGCCTGCGTACAATCCCGCCCCGGGAGCACGGCGGTAACATGGATATCCGTTACATTACTACCGGGACAACCGTGTACCTGCCTTGCTTCATCGATGGCTGTGGGCTCGCAGTCGGCGACTTCCATTACGCGCAGGGTGACGGCGAGGTGGCAGGCACGGCAATCGAGATGGGCGGCAGGATGACCGTCACCACCCGTATTGTCGATGACCCGCCCGACCTGTCCCACGGCCCCCATTACGAAGGTCCGGCTTCGGTGCTCGGGATACCGTCAAAGCGCTTCTACGCCGTGACCGGTTTCCCGCTCAAAGAAAAAGGCAGCGTACCCGCAGACCTTGCCTATCTGGACTCGCCGAAGATTGCGGGATTAAGCAACCTGTCGAGCGATATCAATCTCGCGGCGCGAAATGCGCTCGCGGCCATCATTGACTACATCATGTCGGAATACGGTTACGACCGGACACAGGCGTACATGATCGCGAGCATCGCGGTGGACATGCGCATCGGTCAACTGGTTGACGTGCCGAACGTCGGTGTGACCGCGATACTGCCGCTGGACATATTTGTCGGCAGTGACTGACGACATCGTCGACGAGGATCACAAGGCGATCCTGGTCACAGGGTCGGGGGCGTGCGCTACGCAGCGGAGCGCACGCCCCTCCACTTGGCGGCCTATTTTTTCTTTTTGCCCACAGGCACCACCGTAACCGGCCAGCGCCCGGCCCGAATCAAGCCCTGCGAAACGCTACCCAGTATCATCTCGGCCACCATGCCACGCCCATGGCTGCCAACGACGATGAGATCGGCGCCCTGTTTCTCAGCCATCGCCAGCAATGCCTCGACCGTAGATCCGCGAACCAATATCGCCTTGGCATCCACGCCTGCCTCCCGCAACTGGTCCGTGTAGCGTTGCAGGCTTCGGTGCTCTTCGCGCAGTTCCTTGGCCACCTGGCCACGAACCACTTCGGGGCCGGTGTCGTAACCGACGAAATCCGGGTCCGGCTCAGCCGCATGCACGACCCAGACGGACGCGTCGAGACTTTTCGCAAGGCGTCTCGCGACCCGCAGAATCAAATCCGTCGGGCCCGAAAAGTCGACTGCCACTAACAGCTTCATGTTGGCCTCCTGTCAGTCGGTCCGAACGGGAGCATCAATGATCTCATGGATGCTCCGCCCTCGGATTTCAAGGTAACGTTGCTCGAGCACAGGAACGATTCGATGGCTAAAATCGTCCTGGCTCTGGCGACTCAGGTGCGACCATTCGGGAATTTCCAGCTCGCTGGACAATCCGTCGTAGTCCATCGTGTTAATCCATACAGCGTCAATTCCCACTTCCATCGGATCCCATGTAAGTTCGCGGTAACTTGTGGCCAGATCATGATCCAGGTACTTGCCGTTGCCGGGCATACGGATAAATACGATGTCGCCGCCGCGCGCGCGCAATCGTTCGACGAGTGGCGCAAAGAACTCCACCGCCGTTTGCGCCATTTCCTCCATGCGTTCCGGCGGTTCGGGCTCGCGAACGAGGCCGAGCATCCAGAAAGCCAGGATCTGTTCGTTATCGAAGCTGCCTTCCACCTCCACTGGCGCCCACATGTCCGTTTGCCGGTCCGCCAGGTGTCGGCCCAGCTTCCACTCTCCTGCGCTCAGGTCCCAGACACCGTCGCGCTCGGGAAGATCTGTGTAGTGGTCGATCAGCTCGAACAACTTGAAGCCGTCATCGAGAAATCCGAAATGTGCGGACAGGAAGGTATGAATCCTGTGCCCAGCACGCTCGGATGGCGATGCGCCTTCGTACCAGCGAAGTGCATCCCCACCGAAAAACCCCTCGTCCAGGCGGTTGAACAGAAACGGCGTCACACCGACCAGCACCAGGCCATTGAATTCGGTGTGCTCGACGACACCTTGTAGCATCAATGCGGGCCCGGTACCGGCGATCGCCAGCTGCAGGGGACGCGTACCAAGCGCCTGCTCGAGTATGTGCAAGTCTGCGGCCCATAGCATGCGGCTTGATCCCAATAGCAGAACACGAATATCGTGGTCGGGCTCGTCGAGCTTGCGTCGCTCTTCGGCCCACTGCGTCGTGAAGTTGGTGAAACCGTCGTAATCACCTGGCAAATGCTGCATCGAGCGCGCCTTGACTTCCCAGCCTGCGACGGCCAAGACAACCAGCGCGGTGCATATCAGCCACGCCAGTCCCCAGTCACGCTCCGGGATTTTTCTGTAGGGGACGTCAGAACTGGAAGTAGATGAAGGCATTGCCAGATCCCTGAGTAATAATGATCAAAAACAGCATTGCGGCCAGCGTTACGCCCAGAAGCCAGGCCGGTGCTTTCTGAACGACTGTCTCGATGTCGGTGTCACGCATGCGCCAGTGGATGGCAACCATCGCCACGATAGTTACGGCTACCTGGATGATCCAGAGTGTCGGCAGCGGTGTGCCGGCGTCTTCCGGCGCAAAGCCGAACATTGCCGTCATCATGCGCCACGCCATGCCAAAGTCCTCGGCGCGGAAAAACACCCAGGTAAGGTTAACGAAGAAATAGGTGACAAGAGCCAGCCAAACGCGAAACAGCCAGGTCTCCGCTATCACCGCTCCGGCGAACCTGGCTTTGAGAAGACGCTCCACCGCAAGGTACAAGCCATGCAATCCGCCCCACACCACAAACGTCCAGCTGGCACCGTGCCACAAACCGCCGAGCAGCATGGTCACCATCAGGTTGACATAGGTTCGGCCCGGGCCCTTGCGGTTGCCGCCCAGCGGAACATACAGATAGTCGCGCAGCCATGTGGACAGCGAGATGTGCCAGCGTCGCCAGAAATCCGAAAACCCGATCGCCGCGTACGGGAAACGGAAGTTATTCGGCAACGAGAAACCCAAAGTCAGTGCTACCCCGATAGCGGTGGTCGAGTAGCCAGCGAAGTCACAGAAAATCTGTCCGGAGAAGGCCAGTGTGCCCAGCCACGCATCCCAGAAACTGACATGCGCGGTTGCTCCGAAAACTTCTTCGGCCGCCGGCGCCAGCAGACCGTCTGCAACCACGACCTTCTGGAATACACCCAGGATGACCAGGCCCAGACCCCAGCCTAGCTGCCGCAGGCTCGCAACATGCGGCACCGCAAACTGGGGGATGAGGTGCGTTGGGCGAACGATCGGGCCCGCAACCAACTGTGGAAAGAAGGTAACGAACAGGCCAAAGTCCAGAAACGACTTCGAAGGCTCCGCGCGTCTCAGATACACGTCGAGCGAATAAGCCATGGTCTGAAACGTGTAGAACGAGATGCCGACCGGCAGCACGATGTCCCAGCCCGGCGCCTGCCACTCGATGCCCACGAGGGACATGAGCTGAATCCAGTTCTCCAGCAGAAAGTTGCCGTATTTGAAAAACCCCAGGATGCCGAGGTTGACCAGGATCGACAGGGTCAGCAATAAGCGCCGGCGTGCGCTACGTTGCTCCACGAACATCTTCTTTGCCACAAACCAATCAACAAGCGTCGAAATCCAGAGAAGGACTATGAACGGCGGGTTCCACGCTGCGTAGAACAGGTAGCTCGCGATCAGCAGATTGATTTTCTTGGCCCGCCACGGAAATGGCGAGTAGTGCAACGCCAGCACAATGGCGAAGAACACCACGAACGTGAGTGAATTAAATAGCACCCCGTTTATGCCCTTTATTCTTGTTATTACCGGCCAGTATAGCCTGATTGGTCTGCGAGCGATTCAGCGTTACATTGAGCGAACGTCGGGCCACGGGTGCTCGAGGGTGGTGGCCAGGGGCGGCCTGATTCGCGATTCGCTCGTCTGTGGGCGCTTGCCGCGTCTGTCTCGTCTGCACAGCTCGGCTAAGACACCGGCACGCGGATTTTCAGTCCTCGTGCAAACGTTCATTGCAGGTGGCATCAACCGGTGTCGTCGATGTCCCGTTTCCAGCCTTCGTTTTCGAACTGGATCGTCTCGATTGCCACAGCTTTGGCGGTGGCATCGAGATCGGGAGCATGGGTCACCCCGTGCTCCAGCGTGATGGCTGCAAACTTCGTCATACCCGGCAATTTGCGCAACGTAGTCGACTCAACGCCGGCGCGATATACGTCCATTTCTGCACCAGGCCCTGACTCTGTGATTGCGCTGAAGCCAGCGACAGTGCGACCGTCCAGCCTGACCCGAAACTTGAAATTCCTGTACGGATCGAAGCGCTGTGTACTGACGTTGAATCGAGGCATATACGCATTCCTTCAGTCCTGAATCTGCCCCGCCATCTGTCGAATTCTAATGACAACGAACTCCGCAGGCCTGACTGGCGCAAAGCCCACGTGAATATTTACGACCCCCAGGTCAATGTCCGTCTGCGTCATTGTCTCGCGGTCGCATTTAACGAAGTAAGCCTCGTCGGGTGTGCTGCCAGGAAATGCGCCCGCACGAAACAGGTTTTGCATGAACGCTGCGATGGTGATGCGAATATTGGCCCATAAGGTCTCATCGTTCGGCTCGAATACGACCCGCTTCATACCGCGATACAGGCTTTCTTCGATATAGAGCGCGAGCCGCCGCACGGGAACATACTGCCATTCTGATGCGAGATGATGGGCGCCGACTGTTGTACGTGAGCCCCAGATAACGTCGCCAGCGTCAGGGAAGCTTCGCAGACAGTTGACTCCCAGGCCGTTCAGTTTGTCATTCTCAGGATCGGTCACCGTACAGGCGAGTTCGTCCACACCGACGAGTTGTGCCTGCAACCCGGCGGGCGCCTTCCATACGCCTCGTTGCGAATCGGTACGAGCGTAAGTGCCGGCGATCAGCCCGCAGGGCGCGAACGTCTCGACTTGATCATCCTTGAGTGGATTTGCCATTTTCACGCGCGGAAAATAGACAGCGGCGTTCTTGTGGCGCACCGGCACTGCGCCCGTGAGTTCTTCGCCAGCCACTACGTCAGACGGGCTGCTCCATGTCGAAGGCGCATCGATGATCAGCATTGCGCGTTTCTCGTGACAATAGTGCTGCGCTGCAGTCCAGGTCTCAGCATCGACATCCATCTCGGCTGAAAAAGGCGGAATGCAGAGCAGATTGAAGATGCCTGCATTGTCGAGAGCCCATATGCCGCGACCGATTGGCTTGAGCGAAGGATCAGCAATCTGCGAAAAGCCGATGTCTGCGCCGTCACTTCCGTTCGTCCTGGCAGTGGGCGGCCCGGGGTTCGGGCGCCCGGTCGGCATTTCACCCTGTACCCGCAGAAGATCTGACTGTTGCTCGAGAACTCGCTCGATACATCGGTCGTCACCCGGACGAGTGGACAACTCGTGAAAGTCCTCTTCCATGACCGTTTCGCCATCGACGACTTCGCTGATCGCCAGGTTGAACGATGCATCGTCACCGGGGCTTCCGTCCTGATGGTCGATCTCTATTTCCAGGTTATCTGCCCAGGAGCCAGGATTCGCCGCCTCGAGAATTAATGCACCGGCCTCTCCGTGAAACGTGAATGTGGCCGCGACGCCACCATTCTGAACCCGAACGATGATGGCGTCGGTGCCGCCGTTTCGAAAGAAGTGCCGTACTGAATGACTCATCGTGCTATCCGCCCACAGCCCGCCGAACTGCTGATCGTAATCCGCGAGATTGTGGATGAGGACGGGTTTGTCGACGGGCCCTTGCTCCGCCCGGCCGATGAAAGCAGTGACCGAGGTCGGCACACCCTCGATGGGGTGCACGCCGCCAGGCACCTCTGCTATGTAAACACCGGGATACGTTAGCGTTGGCGGCATGGTCAATTCCTCTGGGTCGCGCCCTGAAGATTAGGAGAATCTGTCCCGGCCCACCAGACATCCGGGCGCGATTCGTGAAGTGTCACGGCACCGATGATAGTCATATACAAGTTCATTGGTGAGACCGAAATATACCCAGGTCTCTCACCCCCGCGGGCCACACGAGCACCGTCGTTCTACTCTTCGACGAAGCCAACGGTGTATTCGGCAAGCGATCGGGAGTCAAAGACACTCCTGACCGTTACGCCAACATGGCAACCGCTCATCTGCGACCGAGTCTCTAGGAGTAACGAGGATCTGACTTGTTGACGACCAATCTGATAACAATTCAGAGCAGTGCATTACTCAGCACGAATTGCCTAAACATTGCTCGGCAGCTCCGGAAAGAATTGAAGCATTATCTGATAGATCTTGGCAGCAATCGCCTTAAAGCCCTTCTTATTCGGATGGATCTCGTTAAGCCAGTCTTTTTTGTTTAAAAGCGTGGATCTCGTATCCACAACATGAAAACCCGAGCGCCTTCTCTAGCCGACCGATTCGGAGGCATTGTCGGGCGGTATATCCCTCGTTGTATGGACGAATGAATCGTTCGTAGTCATTTTCGCCGACCACATCGTTTCCGCCGCCACTGAAGAGCAAGAGGTCAACGGGCCTTCTGTTTCGAGCCTCTTTGTGCCAGCGCAAAACCTTTACAAGCTTGTGTTTTTCGTCGCCGGACAACAAGTCGACAGCCTCGTCGCCATTCGAGGCCATCGAGTAGAAATTTGCTTTACCTTTCGCCCATCCTGAAATGTGCGACACGAGATTCGGTGGCTTTCCGATCAACCAGTGCGGAGGATAAGCGAACCACGAATCTCCCTCGGCGACAATGCCGACTCTGTCCGGAAACGACGTCTGCATCTCTTCGAATTCACGTTTTGGATGCGTTCGTATCCTTCGGCGAAGACGTCGCCGCCGCTGTTCGAGACTGTTTGAGGGCATGCCATCACCTCATGTCAGTGCGAGGCCGCTTACGGTCAGGGCAGCTACTTCAGTTCCAACATCTCCAGGCGCGTGCGGTCTATCGGCTGAAGACTCTCGTTCCGTAGCGGTTTGACGATCGCACTTGCAGCTGCGTGCCTATTTGTACTTGTCAGATGCTGCGCAGCGTCGAGACGCAACTTTACGTCGCGACCAGGCTGATTGACACTGTAGTAGCCAGCCAGCAGCTCAACGACGCCGACGTCGACTGCGTCGACTTTCTCCCCAACCATGACCGCGCGCTCCAGTTGAAACACTGCTGAACCCGGTGTCTCGGAATCACCCCACCACCTGGGATCTCGTTGCGCTAAAGCACCATAGATGTGCCCCAGCGTGACATGATAGTCGTAGATCTTTTTGAGCTGACCGCGCCGATAGAATTCGTTCTTCTGTCTAAATAGCTGGCGCACATAGCGCCTGTCGTTGGCCAACTCTTCGATGCGATCGATCTGCTCCGTTCGGGCATAGAGCTTTACCAGCGCTTCGAATGCGAGCGGATCGAGCCCCTCGGGGTGGAGCGTTGCGGCGGTACGGTAGTAGACCTCAGCTAGTTCAGAATTCTGAGCCAGCTCTGCACGTCGTCCCAGGTTTCGCGCAATGCTTCGAAAGGCTTCACGACGCCATATTCCGCGCGGCGGTTCATCATAGGGCGATCCCTGCTCCGCCCACCATGGAAATTCTCCCGCCGGAGTTACGTAGAGTCGCTCGAGTTCTTCGACGCACGGTTCGAGATAGCCTTCCGCGACGGTGCGCAACTCAGCGCGTACCTTTTTTGCCTGGTCCTCCGTTACAGTTGGACGGCCAAGCGCCGCGGCGACGATCGTCATCAGCTCAATTCGGGTGCTTCTGTCGAAGTCCCCGAGCTGTAATCCCTGGGTGGCCGCCTCCGCCGCGCGCAACGCGTTGCCTGATTTGAGGAGGCCCCATAGATACTCTGCAATCTGTACCCCGTCTGACTGTCCGTCGGTCAGGTAATAGTCCATCACTTCCCGATGCGCCTGGATGGCGTCGGGTTGATGCAGAGCCACGCGCTGGAATTGACGCGCTGCCTCCGCATCGTTGCCTGTCTTCTTGAGCATCTCAGCGTACTGGTAGCGATAGAAGGCGTTATTGGGATCGTCGACGTTTACCGCCCTGCGGAAATACGCCAGCGCCTTATTGTTATCACCTTGGCCCTCGTACAATTTTGCGAGGTTGTTGAAAGTTGCGGCAGAATCCCGCTTTAGAGCGAGCACTTCCATGTATGCCGATTCTGCACTTTCCAGATCGCCAGCTTTTTGAAATTCAAGCGCACGTTGGAAGACCGTACGCTGCTCTTCGGTTGTTTCAGCAACGGCCGGCTGGCCAAGCAGCAGAGCTGCAGCGATGCCCGCCGCGTAGATTGTCACTCCTGCGATCAAACGCTCCATCAGCTTCATTACGGTCCGTTCACGAGGCCGCCCGTTGCAAACAAACCGGCGAACGGCTCGGGGACGTAGCCGGTCATGAATACCGTCATCGACGGCATATGATCTGGTGGGAAAATACTGGGAAACGTGTCATGCCAGAAGAATGATACCTGTTGCTCGACAATGTCCGGTGGCACCACGTATTCCACGAAGCGACAGTGTATCTCGGTACCGAGTTGTTCCCAGGGTTGAAAATGCAATTTGCCTATGCCCCCGGTGCTCTCAAAGCGAATCGTGAGCATGGAGTCCTTGGAAGCCTTGAGATCGCCCAGGCTCAAGGGCAGCAACACTCGTCGCGATGCGTGATCGAACTTGACCTCTTTGGCGATCGCAACTTTGGCAAGGAGATGTTCCAGAACAACCCTCCGGGCAGCGTCGTCAAAGAGCTCATCAAGCTTGCTTTTGACGTCAGCCTCGAACTGCGCCTTGTCATCGAACGTATAGGCCGGCTGAGGGTCGCAACCGTGGTAGAGCTCCAATGGTCCGGCGAGATCCGCCGTTACGGTCTGTAATGATCCTTGCAACACGATCAACTTGCTCGGCTGGCAGCTGCCACCCGGCTCCTCAGTCAATCGAAGTATCAGGCCGAAATCATCGTCGGCCAATGTGCCGGCGGCCCAGTCGACAAAGCCAAAATGTTCCTCAGCCTTGGTTGCCAACGCAACGGCAATCGCAGCGGAGCTAGCAGATGCGTCTGCATCGAGCGCCTGGAGCACTGCCGCCGAATCGATCTGGAATTGTGTGACCCCAACCGGCGACTCCGCGTTGCACACTGCAGCGGCAAGCAACAGCAAGGCAGCTATGCAATTGCGACTGTTGACACTGGCCGTCATCGCTCGTTCACCTCGATGAAAGCGATACCCATGGACGAAGACTGCCTCCAGTTTAACATGGCCGGTTTATCACTCTCTCCCTCACGACGGATATTTGCTTGCCATCTCTCCGGCTCGGCCAGTACGCTGCGGGACTGTTCCTTGAGCCGCACCTCGGCCGTCCAGCCGGACAACCATTGTTCATGAAATTGCTCCGGCACCTGACGTTCGGCGAGGTAGGCCAACAGCACAGATCTCACGCTGCTGGAGGTCTTTTCGATCATCGTTTTCGCGGCCTTCTTGTTGCTGGCAAGATAGATCCCGGACCTGCCGATGTCCGCGATCTCCACGGATGGATCGGCCAGTAACAGGGAGTGCTGTGCATTCCCTGTCGCAATCAAGGGCCCCCAGCTCGTGCCAGGCAACAACCAGACTACGCGCGGCGAGAAGGCGGATGCCACCCAGACCCCTGCTACGAGCACGACCAGCAAAGCCGCCGGCGCCGCCATTCTTTTTGCCGCGCCGCGCAACACGCAGCGCCGCCAAATAACCCAGCACATCGCGAGCAGCAACAGTCCGGCGCCGGTTCCCGCGGCGATCAGTTCGGTCGCAGACATACGCAGCGCCGCCCAAAGGTAGGTTTGATAGAGCCCGATCCCGAACGCCGCTAGCAACATGGCACCGCCAACGACGGTTCTCAGACCGACAACGTGTATGCCGCCTTTGGCGATCTCCGCTACTCGGTTCAGCACCGCGACGACGACATCGCCCTTGGGCTCGAGCACGGTGACTGACTTGGCGTAGTTTGGAATGCTCGAATAATCTGTCGGACTGACCATTACGGGGACAATACGACCTACTGCAATCTTGAAATGACGTTGCGCCATTTGCAGCTCGGAGCGGGCGTAGCTTCCGTCTTCGACCGATTCCGGGCTGATCAGATAGATGAACTGGTCGCAGTCGCCGATCGCTTCTCTCAGCCGCTCATTGTAGTTCTCCCCGGCGCGCAAATTATCGTTATCAAAGAACACCTCGTGCCCTTCGTTCGTCAGCGCGATTGCAAGCCTTTCAGCGAGGTCGCGCTGTTCGGATGCATATGAGATAAACAGATTCATCAGGCGGCGTTACTCGGTCACCAGCTCATAGGTTTGCTCAAACTCCGATTTGGCGACACGGTAAATTTTGTCGAGCTCTGGCAGCGGCGCCACAAAAAAGTCCCCTACGGTTGCCTTTTGCCGGGTTCCCCAGGGCGCCATTAGGTAAAACTCCTCGGCGACGCCTAGCAGGCTCGTTACGTCCTGCGAGATCTCGATCGCAAGGATCTCCCCGATTGGATCGTAAAGCTTCCATAACTCGTCGACTTTCTTTAACTCGCGATAGCGCGCGGCGAACGTTGCCGCGTCCACCAGATATTCTTCCTGCGCCTCGGTCAGGTTTCTGACCACTACGTCGCCGGCCGCGGCAGTATTTCTCGTTTCTTCGCCATCCTCGGTTACCGAAATGACGACCTCGCCTTTGATTGCAGGCCTGGCATGGACTCTCTGATATTTGCAGTAGCGCCCGCCCTCGGCACGTACCGCCGGCAGAACGCGACCCATGAGGGTCTCCCGTGTAACGAGCGATATATCGGCGGGCATTGCGAGACCGCTCCGTGCTGGCCATTGTGAAAATATTAAGAAAAACTCGAGTTCTGTTCCATGGTCATCCAATCACTGCACTTGCCCCTTAGCCTGCGCGTTTAGCCTTCGCAGATCAATGTTACGTAATATCCGGCGGAATCAGCGAAGCCAGATCGTCTTGTGTGCGCATATACTTCAGAAGATTTTTCGGTCGATACGACTCGTCAATCTCCAACAGCTTCAAAGCCGATGGGTGCACCTTTAATCCTGGCACGTCTGCCAAAACACACAGGTCGCGGTCGCCACTTCGACCCTTGAAATCGCGCATCCAGTTGCGCAACTTCATGAATCCCTTCAGAGACTCTGGCCGTGTATCACCGACCCAGGGCCGGTAGAATTTAAGAAAATCCTCGTCAACCACCAGTCCCTCGTCTTTGGCGGCGTCGATCATCCAGCGAAGTGCGCCGTTCGCAAGCCCGTCATTCGCGTAGCCGCCGCCAATGCTTGTATGGACGCCAGGGAACCAGCACTGCTCGACGGACTGCCCGGGCTCTGCGCCGCGCCAGATCTCAGGCCTGAAATCCGTTCGGCGTTCGTCGATAGCGAGCGCCTGCCGTGCGACCGACACCATGGCTGGTGGCTTATCCCCCACATGAAAGCCGAGCTCCGGCGCCGAGGTACCTTCAGCTTTGTCGAAATCCGCACGCATCCGAGAGCCCAGAGCGAGCACCGTGTCATAGACGCCGAGGAAACGTATTTTTGCTGTCGTCGGGGGCGCGATCTTCTTTCCCGACTTCAGCAGTTTCTCCATGAAGGTCTGCGCAGCGCCGGGGCGACCTTCCTTTGCTATGTAGTGCTTGAAGAAATCGGGAATGAAATAGGCATCGCGTTTGTGCAGCAATCCACCCATCCAGTCGATAAAGCGACACAGGCTACGGGCCTGGCCTGCGCCGCGACTGAAGCCGAAAACGAACAGTTCATCCTCCGGCAACGCGTTGCCGACAACAAACGTGTAAGCGGACTCAATGTTCTGCTCGAAGCCGGCACCCCACGCTCCGCCTAACACAGCGTCCAGCTTCGCGAGCGCATTATTGCGCAGTCCACGCTGGGCCGAGATCGCGCCGACGCCTTCATCGTAGTAAGAAATCTGGTCGACCCCGTCATCGGTCCGGGGCACGACGGCGCGAAAAGTCTTGAGTACGTTCGACGGCTTGTGGACCTCGGTCCCGTCACCGCGCTCGACGAGATTGCCCGGGCTTGCCCAGGTTCCGTCGAGGCAGATTATTAGACGTCTCACAGTTGCACCTCGCTTGTATTCCGGTAGGTCTCTCTCAAGATTAGTCCTTCAAGTTCGTGTTCGCAAATGACCAATAGTGGTGCAGCCCCCTTATCGCGTGCCGCTGCCGCCGACGTCTTTGGCCCCGCGCAGAGAGCCCCGGTCGAACTCCGGATGGTCGCCGACAATATTGATAAACCCCCGTAACTTGGGATCGGCGAGGACCCGGCGGCCGATCTTCACCCGATTGCCGCAGTTTCCCTCCACGGTGTTGATCGACTTGCCGTCTTCGGCAACCTGCAGCACGAAACCGATGTGCCCGGTGCACCAGTCCACGCTTTCCGGGTCCTCGTGCAGGATGACGAATGCGTCCCCAGGCGTTGGCACGCGGCCATCATTCGGCTCCCATCTCCCAAGAGACAGGGCGTGTTGATAGGCCTTGTAACAACTGGCTACTGCTCTGCCGACCGGATCTTCGCCAAAAACCTGCCGAGTCACCCACGACGCGAAGTAACAGCACCATGGCGGCGCCGCCTCTAATGTTTCAGGCGGGATGAATTTGTCGACCTCACTGCCTCGATTAGGCCGCCCCGGGTCCTCACGTACTCCGTGTTGTCGTACGGCTATTTCCAGTATTTTTCGTCGCTCTCCGTCGATACCCGCAGGAATGCCGGCTTCAAGGAATGAACGCTGAGCATCACCTGTGGCGTTTTCCAGGGCCCACCAAGTTCCAGAACCGACGATTCCGTCGACGTCCAGCCAATTACCATGACGATCCTGATGCGTCATCTGAAAATACAGCACCATATTCTCCACAGCCCGATCGAATACAGGATTGCTTGTGTCCACCGGGGGATTCGGACCGCAACCGTGTTTCTCGAGCAGTTCGGCAAGATGAACGACGGCGGGGCCGGTTGATTCGAATCGGATTGTCTCGTGCATCGCCTTGTTCTCCCTTGTTAGTTGCTCAGCCTATTTGGTCAATACTGAACCTATTTGGTCTATACTGAAATATCGCAATCGTGCTGATCAAGGCAGACCGGGCAACTTACTGATTCGTATGGTGAGACTATAAACCGATGCAAGCTGCGGCCCGCTCACGCATATTGTCGATATTGCACCGCGCTGCAACCCGGGTTCAGTTTGGGTTCCGCGGCATATGGAAACTCGTCCAACAACAAACCGGAGGTATTTTTGAAATGGCCACAATTAATGCCAGTGAAGAATTACTCGCCGCGCCGCTCCCCGAAATGATTCAAGGTCTCGGCGTGGCGGTGGCGGAAGCGAATATGGCGCTTGCCAAGGTCGAGGATGCGAACCTGGTTTACACGATCAATAAGGCCGAAATTGAATTGAAGGTCGCGCTTTCCATCAGCAAAGAGACAGAAACAGGTGTTGAGGGGGGGTTGAAGCTGTCCGCATTCAACGTCAATGCGTCGTACTCCAGAACCTACTCGTTCAGCGAAGAAGCCTCCAGTCTGATCAAGCTGACACTCGCCGCCGTACCCAGGCCGGCGTAGATTCGAAGCTTCTTTGCGTGACATCGGATTTAGAGGGGCCTGTCGTGGCGAATAAGAACGGTGATAAAACCCGCAGCGACGATGAAAAAAACGTAACGACGCTGGAAACGTTTCTCGTCGCTTGCCAAAAGAGCCTTGCGCGCTCGGTCAAGAGCGCCCAGCAGGCCGGCAAATCGGACAGCGAGTTCGCTCAAGGCGAGCGCCCCGTCTATGTAATTGATGAAGTCGGTTTTGATCTCAGCGCCGGTGTGCACATTGAAGCCGGCAACGGGAAGCTCACGGGCGAACGCGTGCTACTGGATTTTGATGCACCGTCGGAAAGACGTTCGACGCTGCAGTTTACTGTGGCCATGAAGCCTGTCGAAATACTGATCGGAGCGAAGCTGGAACTGGCCAACCTCGACCCCCTTGGCGAACAATTGCCCGATGCGCGGCTGCGGGCCTGGCTGGTCGACGACCAGGGCAGACCAGTCCCTGACCACACTGTGACGCTACACTTCTGTCGGGGCGGGTACAAAACGGTCCGTCAAGTTGAAACAAAGACCAGTCCCGTGGGCCGGATTGACTTCCTCGTCAGATCACAGGAAAACGAGGTCAAGGTCGTTGGTGTGCGAAAACCGTTCGAGACCTACCTGCGCGGCGCTGTCGACGAGTATTACGTTTGGGCGACGACGGAACGCAAAAAAGAGTGGAAAAATATTGTCGAGCCATCCGCGCCGCACCCCCCCCGCCACATTGCGCGTGACAAGGATGATGTGCCTCTTGAACTCTGTTCCGAACTGCTTCGATTGCCCATAAAG
>JAOTVR010000160.1 GCA_029863305.1 Gammaproteobacteria bacterium
CAATATCCCGAGTGTTGCGACCCCGAACGGTCAGGCTGCGTTTCTGTTCCTGCTGACCTCGGCACTGGCGCCGCTGATTCGCCTGTCATACGGGCGCATGGTCATCATGGCGTTACCGTATACGATCACAATGAGCATCACCGGCCTGTTGGCCCTCTGGTACCTGGGATAGAACTCTCATGTCATTCGATATTGATAACTTGCGTGTCGGCGTAATCGGCCTCGGCTACGTCGGCTTGCCGCTTGCCGTGGAGTTTGGCAAGAAGTACCCGACCGTTGGTTTTGATGTTAAGGCCGAGCGTATCGCCGAGCTCGAGGGTGGCACGGATTCCACGCTGGAGACATCGCCGGAAGAACTCAAAGAAGCCGTGCAACTGAGCTACACGACCGATTCGGCCGGGCTGGCGGACTGCAATTTCTATGTCGTGACGGTGCCGACACCGATCGGCGACAGCAACCGGCCGTTACTCTCGCCACTGCGGGATGCGAGCGAGACGCTCGGTGGCATTGTCACCAAAGGCGATACCGTCGTGTTCGAATCGACCGTGTATCCGGGTGCCACCGAAGAGTTTTGCGTGCCGATCATCGAAAAAGGCTCGGGCCTGACGATGAACGACGACTTCTTTGTCGGCTACAGCCCGGAGCGCATCAACCCGGGCGATAAGGAACACCGCTTGCCGTCGATCCTCAAAGTCACGTCGGGATCGACGCCGGCGGTCGCGGAGTTCGTCGACGCCGTGTATCGATCGATCATTACGGCCGGCACGCACATGGCCTCGAGCATCAAAGTGGCCGAGGCGGCGAAGGTCATCGAGAACACGCAACGCGACGTCAATATTGCGTTGATCAATGAACTCGCCATGATCTTCGAGCGGGTGGGCATCGATACCGAAGAAGTTCTCGAAGCGGCCGGCACTAAATGGAATTTTCTGCCGTTTCGGCCGGGGCTGGTTGGCGGTCACTGCATTGGCGTCGATCCGTATTACCTGACCTACAAGGCACAGCAGCTCGGTTATCACCCGCAAATGATTCTCGCCGGGCGTCGCATCAACGACAATATGTCGCTGTATGTCGCTTCGCAGATCATCAAGCGCATGGTGTCACGCGGCATTCAGTTGCTCGAATCGCGGGTCCTGATTCTCGGCCTGGCGTTCAAGGAAAATTGTCCGGATGTGCGCAACACCAAGGTGGTCGAAATTGTCAATGAGCTGTCCTCGTACGGCGCCAAAGTCGATGTCTGTGATCCGTGGGTTAACGTCGATGAAGCGAAATACGCGTACGGCATCAACCTCGTCAACGAGCCCGATAAAGGCGCGTACGATGTCGTGGTTGTGGCCGTTGCGCACGACGAATTCAAAGCGATGGGCGCACAAGGCATTCGCAGCTTTGGCAAGCAGCCGTCGATACTGTACGACATCAAGTACGTGCTGCCGGCAGATGCCGTCGACGACCGATTATAAGGATCCGCACTGACGTGAAAATTCTCGTAACGGGCGCGGCCGGGTTCATCGGTTCTTCTACGGCAAAGCGGTTGCTGGAGCGCGGCGAAACCGTTGTCGGTCTCGACAACTTCGATGACTACTACGATGTATCGTTAAAGGAGTCGCGCGCGGCTGTTCTCGACGCGTTCGACGACTTCAAAATGGTGCGCATCGATCTCGCCGATCGCGACTCGATGGAAGCGCTGTTTGCGGAGGAAAAATTCGACAAGGTCGTGCATCTTGCGGCGCAAGCCGGCGTGCGTTACTCGCTCGAGAATCCGCACGCGTACATCGAAAGCAATATCGTCGGCACGCTGCACGTTCTGGAGGGCTGCCGGCACAACGATGTGCAGCATCTGGTGTATGCGTCGTCGAGTTCGGTGTATGGCGCCAACACGGCGATGCCGTTTTCGATTCATCAGAACGTCGACCATCCGCTGGCACTCTATGGCGCGACGAAAAAAGCCAATGAATTAATGGCACATACTTACTCGAGCCTGTATGGACTGCCGACGACCGGGCTGCGCTTCTTTACGGTCTATGGACCGTGGGGCCGTCCCGACATGGCCTTGTTCATGTTCACGAAGAACATCATCGAGGGTAAGCCGATCGACGTCTTTAATTACGGCAATCACAAACGCGACTTCACCTACATCGACGACATCGTCGAAGGCGTCATTCGCACCCTGGACCATACGGCCGAACCCAACGAGGCATGGGATCCCGCAACACCCGATCCTGGCACGAGCAGGGCGCCTTATCGCATCTACAATATTGGCAATCAGCAGCCCGTCGAGCTGATGACTTACATCGAGGCAATCGAGGAGTGCGTCGGCAAGACGGCCGAGAAGAACCTGTTACCGCTGCAGCCGGGCGATGTGCCGGACACTTGGGCCGATACGACGGACCTGGTGGCGGATGTCAATTACCAGCCCGCAACCCCGATTGAGGTCGGTGTGAAAAATTTCGTTGACTGGTACCTCGAGTTTTACAATGTCGAACTCGGGCAAAGCGCGTAGTACTGAGACCAGTGGCAGTCAACCGCTACACGAATAGAAAACTCTCAGCCCGATATCCCACTGATTTGCGGGCCTGGCAGGCACTCAAGTCGCACTATGCGGATATGCGCGGGCGGGAGATTACGCAGCTGTTCTCGCTCGATGCCTCGCGTGCCGGGCGCTTCTCGCTCACGGCCGGCAATCTGACGCTCGACTACTCGAAGAATCACGTCAACAGTGCGACGTGCAAGCTGTTTACGAGGTTAGCGAAGGAAGCGGGTGTGCCGGCTGCGATCGAGGCGATGTTTGCCGGTGAGCCGATCAACCAGACGGAAGCCCGGTCCGTTCTGCACACGGCATTGCGCTCGAAGATCTCGGACACACTGGCGCTGGAGACGCCCGGCGTTCGCGAGGTCTGGGAAGTACTGTCGAAGATGGAAGAGTTCATCGATGCGGTGCACTCGGGCGCCATCAACGGCAGCACCGGCAGACGCCTTACCGACATCGTCAATATCGGCATCGGCGGGTCGGATCTCGGCCCGGTCATGGCCAGCAAGGCGCTGCGACCGTACTGGAAAATCGACATGCGCTTTCACAGTGTGTCGAACGTCGACGGCACGCAGCTGGCGGACCTGAAAGACGAGCTCGATCCGGAGCGAACGCTGTTTGTCATTTGCTCGAAGACCTTCACGACGCTCGAGACGATGAGCAACGCACGCATGGCGCGCGACTGGATCGTCGAAAGACTTGGCCATGGCGCGGTCGAGCATCATTTCGTCGCGGCTTCCACCAATCACGATGCGATGAACGCCTTTGGCATCCATCCGGATTATCGCTTCGGTTTTTGGGACTGGGTCGGCGGGCGCTACTCGCTGTGGTCGGCGGTCGGATTGTCCCTGGCCCTGGTTGTCGGCATGGACACGTTCCGCCGTCTACTGGCCGGCGGCCGCATCATGGACCAGCATTTCCGGCAGGCAGCAATGGACGAAAACATGCCGGTGCTGCTCGCGTGCCTGGGCATCTGGTACAACAATTTCTTCGGCAGCGAAACGCAGGCGATCCTGCCGTACGACAATCGCCTCGAGCGCTTTCCGGCCTATTTGCAGCAGTTGCAGATGGAGTCGAACGGCAAGAGCGTGCGCATGGACGGCAAAGCCGTGAAATGCGATACGGGGATGATCATCTGGGGCGAGGCCGGCAACAACGCACAGCATTCCTTTTATCAGTTGCTGCATCAGGGCACGCGACTCGTGCCCGTGGATTTTCTGTTGCCTGTTACGTCATCGGGCGCAGCGCAATCGCAGCAGGACCTTGCGATCGCGAATTGTCTCGCACAGTCCGAGGCGCTCATGGATGGCTTCGACGAGAAAGGTCTCGAGCCGTACCGCGTGCACCGGGGCAACAACCCGAGCAATACGATCCTGTTCGAGGAGCTGACCCCCGAGACGCTCGGCCAGCTGATCGCGTTGTACGAACACAAGGTGTTCGTCGAGGGCGTGATCTGGGGCATCGACTCGTTCGATCAATGGGGTGTCGAACTGGGCAAGAAGGTCGCGATGTCGCTGGCTGACGTTGTGTGCGGTGATGCGCGCTATAAAGGGACCAATCCGGCGACGAAAAACCTCCTGCAGCGAGTCAGGAAGCTCAGGCGGATATGATGAAGCTGCTAGTTACCGGTGGTGCAGGCTTTATCGGCTCAGCCGTTATTCGGCACAGCATCGCCAATACGCGCGACAGCGTCGTCAACCTCGACAAATTGACCTATGCCGGCAATCTCGAGTCACTGTCGGATGTCAGCGACAGTGATCGCTACTCCTTCGAACATGTAGATATTTGCGATCGCGCGGAGGTCGAACGCGTGTTTCGCGAGCACGAACCTGACGCCGTCATGCATCTGGCGGCCGAGACTCATGTCGATCGGTCGATTGATGGCCCGGCGGCGTTCATAGAAACCAACATCGCTGGGACCTATAACTTGCTGGAGGTCGCCAGCAGTTACTGGCAGTCGCGGGATAACGCACGCAAGTCGGCGTTTCGCTTTCACCACATATCGACGGACGAGGTCTTCGGCGATCTGGGAAGCTCCGGCGGTCTGTTTGCCGAGGACACGCCGTATGCACCGAGTTCACCGTATTCCGCGAGCAAAGCAAGCGCGGACCATCTGGTTCGTGCGTGGCAGCGTACCTATGGCTTGCCGACGGTCATCAGCAATTGCTCCAACAACTACGGGCCCTTTCAATATCCGGAGAAGTTGATACCGCTGATGATCCAAAACGCGCTGGAGGGCGGCGCGCTGCCGGTCTACGGTCGCGGTCAGCAAATTCGTGACTGGCTCTATGTTGAGGACCATGCCCGTGGTCTGTACACCGTGCTGACGCAGGGACAGGTCGGGGATAGCTACAACATCGGTGGTCAAAGCGAGAAGCTGAACATAGAGGTCGTGCAAACCGTTTGTGATTTGCTCGAAGAACTGGCTCCGGACAAACCTGCCGGCGTACAAAAGTACAGTGAGCTGATCACTTTCGTGGATGACCGTCCGGGACATGATCTGCGCTACGCGATCGACGCGAGTAAGATTCAGAGCGAGCTGGGCTGGGCTCCCGAGGAATCGTTTGACAGCGGAATTCGCAAAACGGTCCAGTGGTACCTCGAGAACCAACCCTGGGTCGCGGGGGTCGCGCAAGGCGCGCATCGCAAACGTGTCGGCAAACTGCAGGGTGAATTGAAATAGATCGCTAAGGCATCGTTCTTGCTGGCGGGTCGCAAGGCAGACTGATGACGGTCGACGCCATTAGCAACGTTCTGGTGCGCCTGGTCTATCCGGAGTTGAGCGAAACGCCGGCGGTGGAAATGCTGCATTGTCTGTCATCGCCGGCTCCGGATCGCACAACGGCGGAGCCAAGCGGCATTTATCATATCGGGCAGAGCACCAGGGAACGCTGCAGTGATACATTGATTGGCGCTATCAAAACGCTGGGCGACTCGTTGCGCGCCGCTTGATGCTGAATTGATTGAGCAGGAACCGATGGCCATCTATCAGGAGCCGCAGGAGACTCCCGCGGAGCTGGCTGGCAAGTTTTCCCCGGATGAAATCGCTGCGCGATATATGCAGGGACTGTAGTTGGCCATGCGGCACTTTAGCGCCGGTAGAAATTGCCTATGAGGAATCGCCTGACGCGCTTTCTTATTCTGTTAAATCGGCCGGTCAGAGACTGTGAGCCCACTCACAGCATTTTTCGGTCACCCTGCCAGTATCGTGGATTGATTCTGCCTGCACGGAAGCAGTCAGATCGGGCCTGGTCGATGGGCCCCGCCAAAATCACAGGTGGTTGCTATGAAAAGGAC
>JAOTVR010000007.1 GCA_029863305.1 Gammaproteobacteria bacterium
TTCACGGTCGGCGCGGCCAGATAGGTGAACTGCGCAACGTTGCCGTAGGCCGGGTCTCCGGAATCGACTTCCGTGAATACCGAACCGCCACAGCAGTCCCACAGTGCCCAGGCCGGATCAACCGCATCGATATAGAGCTGACCAGGCACAGGATCACCGCCACCGCCAGTAGGAGGCGGAGGTGCTCCCTCGCTCACCGGCGCCTTGACACCGCAACCATTGGGCGACGGATAGCCGCAGATCAGCTTGATGTTATCGAGCTGCACATGGGCCATACCGGTGGGCTCGAGCACAAACAAACTGATCACTTCGCTGGTGTCGAGGCACGCGTCGCCGCAATTGGCTATCAGATCGTTGACCTTGACACTGATCGTCGTCCACTCGTCCAGCGGCAAGTCGGCCACCGCCAGTTCGACAACGCCAAGGGCCGGAAAACCGCTGTCCATCTTGACCAATAAGGAGCTTTCGACATCGGTACCGGCGCTATCGATGTACAGATCGAACTGGAATTCGGCGGCGTGGATTTCCCACCAGTTGGGATTATTGCCCATGCCGAACAGAGAAATGGGTTCATTGTAATCAATGGGTACACCATTGACCCTGACAATGTTTTCCGCATAGAAGGAGAAGTTACCGGAATCCGTCGTATTGACGTCGATCACCAGGCCATGTGACTCATCTTCGGCCTCAACTTCGCTCAGTAGCAGCGCACCCTCATTGTCAAAGAAGGACGTGAATGCCAGATCACGGCTAACGGTCTCCTCACCGAAGGACCAGGTCAGAGTTCCCGGGCCGTCGGTGTAAAGATCAACGCTGTAAACAAACGCGTCACTCGCTGCCGGACCCTCAATGGAATCGTCCACCCAGGAGGCACAACCTTCTCCAGTTACCGGGTCGGCGGTGCATTCGTACACGCGCACGTAATCGACCAGAAGATTTGCCGGAAATACCGTCTCTGCCTCAACCGAGCCGGACAGGAAACCACCGACCGCCAGATTCAACAGAATGTGAAAGTCGACATCGAACGGAGCTCTGTCGGGGCCACTGACGTAGCCTGTGTCCTGGTCGCCGTAATAGTAGCTGTACCAGGTATCAGAACTGATCGTGTTGTAATGAACGTCGTCGATATACCAGCGAATCTCATCCTGCTCCCACTCGATGGCATAGGTGTGAAAACCGTCATCGGCTGCGACCTCAACGGGCTTACCGGATAATTGGTTCAAAGGCCACGGGAAGCCATAGTGCAGCGTGCCGAAGGCTCCTTCATCGGGAGCATTGATGACTTCCATGATGTCGATCTCGCCGTGCGACGCCCAGCCGTTGTAGGGTGAATCCGTCGGCATCATCCAGAAGGCGGACCACAGGCCGACACCCGTTGGTGCCTGAACCCGGGCTTCGATGCGCCCGTATTTGATGTCGACCTTGTCGATCGAGCGCATGCGGCCCGACGTGTACGGAAATTCGGCGACGACTTCTTCGGCCCTGGCGGTGATGACCAGATTGCCGTCTGCTACCGTGATGTTCTCCGCGAGGTACCATTGCTGCTCGTTGTTACCCCAACGCTCCAGGCCAAATTCGGCGCCATCACCAATCTGCGGCGTCCAATTGGCCGCATTGAGTTCCGTGCCATCGAATTCGTCGCTCCAGACCATGGCCCAGCCGAACTCCTCCAACGTGTCAGGTGTATTTTGAATAGTCAGCGACACCGTCGTGGATCCGGTTGTGCCATCCGCATAGGAGACGTTGATCGTAAATGAGTCGCTGCCGAAGAAATCAGCGTTCGGCATATACGTAAAACTGCCATCGGCCGACAAGTCGAGTACGCCGTTGGCCGGTCCGCTGCCTACAGTGTAGGTGCGGCCTGCACCAAGCACATCGTTGGCGGATACGTCGCCGGCAAACATCTCATCTTCGTTGAGCGTGAAGCTGTCATCGGCAACCTGCAGGTCGGTCTTGTAGCTACCGAGGCTCCGTCCTGTGTCGCACCCTGACAGGCCGACTGAAAAGGCCAATACCGGCAACAGCGTTACAAACTGGCGGAATTTCCGCTTAACGACATGAATTGTCATAATTTTTCCCACTTTAAGATTGGTAATATTTACGAGTGTTTATTCTTATATATCAATTACGTGCCAGCGCGGGGCCGGTAATTCTCCGTCCTCTATCACAGAGCGGAAAGGGTCACCTGACTGACCGACCGCGAGTTATAGACGCCGCCATATGCGTCATCCGGTTCAAACTGACAGCGTTGTCTATTGGTACTTGTACAATAGTATGACAGCGCTGTCAATAACTGCATCAAGCGATCGTATTGGGCGGTCCGGGAAATTATCGGCGTTCCGCCGAGCCTGAACCCCCTATACGGGCGCCGGTCCGGTCGACTCGCGAATTTGCAGTGTTGCAGGTACGACCTCTGTACCTTTCGAGCTGTGATCCTCGCGCGCATCGCGAATCAGCGCCAGCGCGGCGCGTTCGGCCATCGTCGCAAGCGGCTGCCTTATAGTCGTCAATGTCGGATAGACCTGCCGAGCCAGCGCGATGTCGTCGAAGCCGGCGACCGATAGCTGTCGCGGAATGTCTATGCCGAGTCGATCGGCGACGCGGATAACGCCGGCAGCCATGTCATCATTGGCGGCGAAGATCGCGGTTGGTGGCGGCTTGCGCCCGAGCAACTCGGCTGCCGCGGCTTCGCCGGAACTGAACGAGTTATCGCCTGCCACGACGAGTTGCTCGGAGAATGTCAGTCCACTCTGCTGCAGCCCGTCCCGGTAACCGCGCAAGCGGTTACCAACCGCTTTGTGGCGCGGGTGCCCAGTAATAAACGCGATTCTGGTGTGCCCCAGCGAGGCGAGGTAGCGTGTCATCTCTGCACTGGCTTCGCGATCGTTTGTCGCGACGGAGAGCTGCTTGCCGTTGCGTTTGCCAGGCGACAACCGCACAAACGGAGTGCCGGTCGACTCAATGGCGCCTACGACTTTCGGCATATTGGAAAGTGGGGCAGCGACAATGATGCCCGCCGGCCGGGTTTCCTCGATCAGTGACTTGAGTTGTGCGATGACCTGTTTCTTGCGGTAGTCGCACGGATGGATCAGTAACTCATAGTGAGCTGCCCTGCATGCGCTCAGGGCGCCTTTCTGCATTCTGATGATGTAGCCCGAACTCGGAAGATCGTAGGCGCTGGGGTCATCATAAACGAGGCCGATCAGACGCGAGCGATGGCTCGCCAGGTTTCGTGCAGACTGATCAGGCCGGTAATTGAGCTCGGCGATTGCCTTTTCGACCTTTGCCTGCGTCGATTCGCGTACGTTGGGTTCGTGATTAACGACACGCGACACGGTCTTGATTGACACGCCGGCAACTCTTGCAACGTCGGTGATTGTGGCTCTACCCATTGGCGCGCGATCCATCGAATTGTATTGTTATTGTTGTCATGCGCCAATGATTACAACCTTATCTGACAGCGCTGTCAAATCAGCTGCTATAGTGAAAACAGCAGCTTGGCGAGAAACGTCGACTTGATGATCAGGGTAGAAGTTCGGCGTAGAGTGCCTGCATTGCCAGCTTGGGCGTCCGTTCGACTTTGAACAAGCCCCAGTGTTTTTCCGGTTCCAACGGGTCGGGAGAGCCTTTCCAGGGCTCGTCAAACGCCTCGAAGACAAAAGTTAGAATCTGCTCTTTCGTTGTCCATTCGAGCAGTTGCTCGTAGTACTTTGCCTGTAGTTCCTCGGACGCATTCCATGTCTCGATGCCTCGCCCGTTGGACGCGGTCGTCCAGCCAGCTTCGGTAATCACAACCGGTTTGCCCGGGTAGTGATGTACAACGGAATGATAATTCTGTTTGGTGTAATCGAGTGCGTCTTCCACAGAACGGTATTCCCATGCGGGGTAGGTATGCACGGAGATGAAATCCAGCTCGGCGGCCAGCGGCTCAAGCTTGTATGTCCAGGGAACATAGTTCTCGCAAAACGTCACTGGTTGACTTATCGCGTCTTTGATCCTGCGCACATACGCCACCAGATTGGCCACCGGTACCATATGGTCCGTCCATTCGACAGTGGCTTCATTGCCGGCCGATACAGAAAACACGATCTCCGGGTAGCGATTGGACAAGGCGATCGCTTTGTCAACCTGGATGCCGTTCGCCTGCCGGTTCGCAGCAAGTGTTTCTTCGCTGAAGTCGGCGCCCCAGGGACAGTGGGGGTTGCTCGTTTCAGCGGCCATATCCACGCCCAACATCAACTTGAAATCCAGCCCTTCACGCTCAATCACGTCGAGGACAGTTTCGGCATGGGTGCTGCAATCGTATAGCCTGAGTAACTTCCAGTTCTTCGCGAGGATCAGAAGATCTTCTTTGATCTCATCGTACGAGGGGAAGACCCCGGTCCCGGGATCCTGCCCCTCTCGATAGCCGGAGTAGCATATGGCATTGCCGTGCTCCCATTTGATTGCACTGCCTTTGTGAATCCGGGCTTTGAGTTTTTCAAACATATTTCAAGTTACCGTCCTTGTCCCAAAGACCCCAGTACGCGCCGACGTCACCTTCGGCATCCACTTTCCAGGTCTCGTCAAAGGACGAGAAGTAGAAGATTTCGATGCCGTCATGTTCAGCCCACTGGCAGGTGTCGATGAAATACTTGATCGCATTTTCGAAAGAAGGCACGGCGCCGTCTGTCGGGGTACCTGTATTCGGCCAGCCTGTTTCACTGATTATGACTTTCTTGCCATTCGCAGCGTGCTGCGCCCGACGGTACATCTCCTTCATGTACAGCAGGGCATGATCGGCCGGACAGCCTTCCCAGAAGGGATAGCAGTTGGCGAGAATGACGTCACAGGCCTCCGTGACGCGTGGGTGAACCTGAAATTCGAAGTACGCGTCGACGTAGCCAACCTCAACCCCCGAAACAGCTTGTTTCGCGCGATTGATGTAGTCGATGAGTTCGTCTTCTGACAAGTCACCTCGCAGCAACACCTCATTACCCACGCCCAGAACATCAGCATGCCCCGCATTGGCTATCTCAATGGCGTTCGCCAGCTCAATCTCGTTTTGCTCCCGATTGTCATCCAACCACACACCGACCAGGGTCTTAAGTCCGTTTTCCTTGGCGATTGCCGGGATCAATTCGTTTCCTTCGCTGCAGGAAAAAGTACGAATCCAATTGGTGTAAGGCAGGATGAAAGCCAGACGCTCACGAATCTGTGCCTCGCCGAGTTGGGTGCCCGGGCCCTGTCCCTCGACATAGGGGCTGAACGAGATCCCATGGATCTTCGCGTCGAGAATCTTCTTTACGAGTGCTCGCAGGTCGTCGACGGACAGGCCGGAAATATCGATTCCGGCCAAAGACAGTTTTCTTTGATATAAGTTTGACATTGATGGTCCTTCAGTATTATTCGGCAAACAGCATATTTGTCCGAAATGTAATCGTCAGTTGGCGAATTCGGCCGCTGCGCGTGAACAGCTCCGAGCTTTCTTCGGCAGGCAGCGCCAGTTGCGGCAGGGTTTGTATCGCGCCGTCATGCCAGGTAATGGTCAGCGATGGTTCAGCATTGTCATCCAGCCTGTAAACCACGGGTACCTGGCACCAGGTGAATGCCAGCCCTCGAGGGGGCACCGTCAGGTCTTGCCAATTGCCATCGACATCCAGGAAGCAGAATGGCCGGCTTTCAGAAACGAACTCGCGGCTCCGAAGAAGTCCTGGTTGAAAATGCATAGCGCCGTCACTGACGCGAATGCCGAGCTCGCCAAATCGGGTGAGCACCTCTTCTTTTACCTGTCCGGTCATGCCAGGTTGCCTGGCGCCGTTATGTTTCGGAGTGTGCGAATAAGGGTCGGTTGGAAAAGCGCCATACTCGGCAGGAGTCTTGTTGAAACCGAGGCCCTCTCGCACGCGGTAATACAGATCACCCAACTGCCGGCGAGTCGACGTTTCAGCGCTCTGCCCTGATGTTGCGAAGAAATTCTCCTGCACGGCCAGCAGCAGCTTGGACACCATGTGCCAGTAAACCGAACCCAGACCTTCGTAACCGAACATGGTGCCGGAACGACCGGTAAACGACTGGTGCCTGAACACCTGCTCGTAAAGCGCCTGCAGCGCTTCACGTGCTGCGTCTGGCTCGTCGTCGTATGCCGTGCGCAGCAGATCGAGCGCAGCGTTCAGGTCGCCGACATTTCGGAACTCGCTGCTGAAGCGATAACACCCGTCTGCATCGCGCGCGATGAGACGTTTGTCTCCCGCGGCCAGCATTCGCTGCAGCAATGGAATTGCCTCGACCTGCTCAGCGGGGACGCGGTTCTTCTCCAGGAAACCAGGTAATTTGCGATCAGGATACAGCATGAAGGAGCGCTGATCGGGACGGTAGACTTCGCTGTCGAACAGTGCTTCAAGAACCGTCACGGCCTCCCGCGGAGGTATGGCACCGGCGCTCAGCGCGGCGACCTGGCCCTCGAGCATCGGGTAAAGCGTATTGATCTCCGCGGATTCATGTTGCAGATCCAGCAGGTTGTAGGCGTGGTACAGGCTGTCCGTTCTCTTGTTGCCGGCGATACTGTGATCAATCGCTGCGAGAGCGTCATCCAGCAAGGTCATGATCTGCTGCAGCGGCTGCACAACCTTGCCGGAAAACGAGGCTCGCTCATACACAGACCGGCGATATCGGCACGCTGCCTGACCGAGCTCCGCCAACGATTCGAATCTTTGCGCAGCACTGATCGGCTTGCCATCCAACAGCGGCCGCAGCCTGCCCAGGGCCGCGGCGGTATCAGCCAGCCACTGGCCGACTTCTACGGACAGTTCCGTCGAACCTGATTCAGCCGCGAGCAGTCGCTGCAGGAAAGTGATGTAGCGACGCAGGTAATACAGCGTAACCATAGACAAGCCCTGGCCAACCAGGGCGTTATTAGCGTCATTCCACTCCGGTCGCTGCGTGTTGAGCCAGATTCCACCGTCGATTACGAAATTGCCCAGCTTGCCAAGCAGCGGCACCAGCAACTTCTCCAGCAGGTTCACCTGGTAAACCGCGCCGTCGGCATCGAGCACCAGTTTGCCATCGGCGCCCATCGCGGCGACGCGCTGCTCGATCTCCCCGGCCAGATCCTCGTCAAAGGTCACCGTGTCCTTGGGATTCTCGAGTATGGCTTCAAACGGCCTGATCCGGTAGGGCACATTGGCATAACAGAAGACCGGCTGGTGCAGCAGCTTTCCCAGACGGTCCGGATGGAAATCCCTGGACAGCTCCAGAAACTTCTGCAGATATATGATCTGGTGGTCGCCCCAGTAACCGATGTAACTCCAGGGGTCGTCGGGCTCCTCTACTTCCCAGTCAATGCCCTCCTTGGTGATTCGATAAGGGTTATAGCCGTCCATCGTGGACGCGTTAACGAATTTGGCGATGACGTTTTCGACAAATTCGGGATAACTGAAGGTCAGCGCCTCCCAGTTCTGAAAGATGTCCCGCCAATTGCCTTCGTAAGACAACAAACGGTGGCCATGCTCGTCGTGCAATTTGATGGTGAATTGGTTCCAGGGGCGGCTGGGGTCGCCGTGGCGGCGTCCAAACCGGATCGGCAAATACTCGTAACAGAGTCGCTCGAGCTGCGGGTCACCCTGTTCCCTGACGGCGGCCAGCAGCTCACTGAAATTCAGCTTGTCCGGCAAGCGACCGAGCAGCTCCCGGTTATGCCGATGCACCCCTTTATTGAACTGCTCAATCGTGCACGCGAAATCCCACGACGATACGTTGTGTTGATCATCGAAGATGCCGCCTCGCAGGACATTGAACAGCACGTTCGCATAATGATGAACTGAGACTGTTTCCTCGGCAGTAGCCTGAAAGCCGTCACTACTGGCCAGCAGACGTGCGAGTTGGTCGGAGCCCTCGTCTACAGAACGGCCGATCGCCTCGGCAGTCCCGGCCGGGTCGGCGAGCTGCCTGCGCAACTCGACAACCTGGCATTGGCTTTGCTCGGTATTCGCGACTATCTGCCATTGCTGTGACGCCTCCGGCTCCAGCTGCAGGGTCGAATTTACAAAATAAGCGCCGCGGATACCGCGCTTGCAGACTTCCTGGCGAAGTTCTGCGCCGAGCCGGAAGTCGTTGAGTTGCTGCGACGAAATCAGCACTTTCTGTTCCTCGAGACCAAGGCAAAAAACAGTATTAGCCTTGAGGGATTCACAGGGCTCGGCACGATCGGTGATGCCAGAATACAAGGTGTAAAGAGCCAGACCGGTATCTTCATCCAGCTCTGTCCATTTGTATGCGTCCACCAGGTTGCTGGTGTTGGTCTGGGCAAAGCGCGGCGTGCCCGCTGGAAGAATATTCTGCAGACCGTCGAGCAGATCGATGCTCACGCACTGATCAGACAGATTCTCCAGTACGCATTGTCGAGCGAATCCGAATCTGTCGCTGAAGACCCAGGTGTAGCGGAATGCCAGTTGCAGGTCATGGTTGATTTCTTCAAAGCAGTATTTGTTACCCAACAGGTTCTTGTATACGCTTCGAGTGAGCGTGTATCGGCCGCTTTGCTCATTCTTGAACGGATCCCAATCATTTTGCGTCCCGTTCGCTGCCACCCGCAAGACGGTCTTGCTGCCGGTATGAGCAGCGCACTCGTGGATCTTGTCGACCGTGATGTAAGGGAACAGCGCAGTTTCCGGGGACACCCGGCCGGCGGTGAGTCCTCCGGTCGATGAAACGAATAACCAGTGATCGTGATTCGAAATCACGCTGACAAGAAACGGCGCCATCTTATCGACGTTGCGGATCATGAAATAACGCTCGCCGCCGAGATCCAGGAACCCGCCCGATACCGCGCTGCTGTCTGTGAGGTCTTTATTCAAGGATTGTTCCTTTCAGCTATTATCTTGTTGCATTAGTTGCTTATTCGATCAGCACGAGCGCACCGAACAACCCGGCGTCGATCCAGCCCCGATCCTTGGGTCCGACAGGCACCGATTCGGAACCGATGAAATTTTCGCGCAACTCGCTGCCGTCGTTATCGCAATAGGCGACCATGAGCCCCATCACTTTGCCGGCCGATAGCTTCACGGGGGAGTTATCTTTCGAGCCATCTGTGTACTCGTCGGAGTAAATATCAATCGCGAGCTCCCAGATTATTTTTTCGCCGCGTTGACGCCAACGGCTTTCGACGTGATGCGAGTAATTGTGCGGCAGTTTGTCGGTCCCTATGTCAATCGCCTGGTTGTCCAGTGATATATGGTAGGCAAACGCGTTGTGATTGAACTGGTGGTCGCCACCCGAGTAATCTTCGTCGAGAAATATCTCCCAACAGTCGTCATCCCAATACTGCACGAGCGGGTCGCGGTGGCTATCGATCAGGACGTCGTCAGTAAACTCACCAAGAATGTAAAGTTTGGTCTCGGTCCAGACGACCTTGTAGCGCCCGTGAAAATCCTCAACGGAATATTCAGGTCCAAGCCAGCGATGATCAAGTCCCTGCCATCGCGCTTCTTCCCAGGCGACTTCATCGGCAACGCCGTCGATCGTGAGCGGGTTCTCTGCTTTGGGCGCAAGGTACTCCGTGCGGCCCTCGTAATGCGAATCCCCGGCGAATGCCGGGGTCGTGATTGAAGCGAACAGGACGGCTGCGGTCCATGCACGAATGTCGACCTTAATGGAGAGCATGCTGTTCTCGAATCTTTTGGGCTACCGCTACGGTGCGTGAAACGACATCATCGAGTTGCAACTCGGCGAAGCCTGCGAGGTTAAGGCCAATGCGGCCCTGCCAGGGTTGTGTCCAGGATTCTGGTATCTCGGCACCCGTAAGCCCGAACAATCCGCCAACGGTCGCGCCGTTGCAGTCCGTGTCCCAGCCCGCAGCAACGGCGTCACCGATCGCGGTGCCGAAGTCTCCATTCGCCGAACAAATTGCCCACACGACAAGTGCGAGGTTATTGAGCGTGTGCACGGGTGACATACCGTCGTAGTTCTTGTGCAGTCTGATCACGGCGTCCGGACTTCCCGAAAGTTCGCAACCGAATCGCACCGCCGTCGCCGCTGCGCTGTTAAAAGGAATGTGCTCGAGGGCCATGTCGATGGCTGTGGCGAAATTTTTCGTCGCCGGAATCGCGGCGCCGAGCGCGGCAATGAACGCTGCGCCGTGTACGCCTTCGCCACGGTGGGACAGCGACGCATCCCGTCGCGCCAGCTCTGCGGCCAGGGCAGGGCGTCCCGGGCACACCCAGCCGTACAGGTCCGCACGAATTTGGGCGCCGATCCACTCGTTGTAATCATTGTCCGAGCACTCGGCGAGATCAAAGCCTGCCTCCTCGCCATTGACGAACTCGTCCGCCATATTGCAGAGCAGGGTTCGATAGGCAGCGCGCTCGGCCGTCCAGGTAGCGCCAGCCGGCAGCAGACGCAGCCAGGCACGTGCGACATCGGCTGTGTCGAAGCTGCAACCCTTTTCTTCCAGCAACAGCAGTGCCAGGACCGTGTAGTTAATGTCGTCATCGGGCTCGGCGCGGACGATGCGCCCACGGCAGCAGGCGGTTCCGTGCTGCTCGACGATGCTGCCCTCGACGAGCGGCACGAAGTCCCTCAGTGGCAGCGCCCTGGCCTCGCGCAGGTAGGCCTCGAGCCCGGTCGGTCCTTGCTGTAGCGACAGTACCTCGACGGGCTTGCCCAGCATGCAGCCCGAGATCCGGCCCTTCCAGGCGGCCCGGATACGCGCCGGCTCTACGGTCACGGTTTGCACGGAACTCAACTCCCCGGCGCGATGGCGCCCTTGATCGACGGCGATTGTATTCGTTATTGACAGCGCTGTCAGATGTAAGTATAAACACGTACTGACAGCGCTGTCACGCACAACAGCAACCAATTGCTGGTGGCAAAGACGCTGAAAAACCAGCCAATTCAATTCATTGGCTAGACATTTAATAGCAAGCCGGGGGCTCGAGAATGCAAAAACCATCTTTCAATAAAACACCTTTGGCCGCGGGCGTTACGTTGGCTTTGGGCGCGAGCGGATTCTCACCGGTATTCGCGCAAAGCGCTGATGGTGACGTCATCGAAGAAATCGTCAGCGTCGGCATCCGCAGCAGCCTGATTTCGTCGATGAACACCAAGCGCAGCGCCAAGGGCGTCGTGGATGCGATCACGGCCGAAGATATCGGCAAGTTCCCGGACACCAACCTGGCCGAATCCATGCAGCGCATTCCCGGCGTGTCGATTGACCGTTCGAACAATGAGGGCAGCAAGGTCACGGTTCGCGGCTTCGGTCCCGACTTCAACCTGGTCCTCTTGAACGGCCGGCAAATGCCGACGTCGAACCTGGGAGCAGATTCGGTACGTTCCTTCGATTTCGCCAACCTGGCTTCTGAGGGCGTGAGAGCCGTCGACGTCTTAAAGACGTTCAATGCGACGAGCCCGAGTGGTGGTATTGGCTCGACAATCAATATCAAGACAGCCCGCCCCTTTGATAAACCCGGCCTGGTCGCGAGCTTCGGCGTCAAGGCGATGCACGACACCACGAATGAAGTGGGCGACGACTTCTCACCTGAGTTTTCCGGTATCTTCAGCAATACCTTTGCCGATGACACGTTCGGCATCGGCGTGTTCCTCTCGAAGCAGGATCGTGACAGCCGTGGCGTAGGCGTCAACGTCGCCGAACAGTTCTGGCGAGAAAATCTTACGCAGGACATAGCAACTGTTGTGGACAATCGGACCGCGGAAACCAACGAGTTCTTCCCGCGCGCCCTGGGCTTGAACGTCACCGATATAAGCCGCACCCGTACTAACGGCCAGTTGACCCTGCAATACGCGCCGTCCGACACGTTTACCGCGACGCTCGACTACACCTACGCGGAGTTCGACAACTACCAGGAGAGTCTCGGCTCTGGTATCTGGTTCAATGACAATGAAGCATTCGAAGCCGAAATAGACCAGAACGGAACTTATACGTTCGTCAAGGCGACCCCCGGAGACTATATCGCCCAGAAAAACTGGGGCGCAGCATACAACGAGAATAATTCAGTCGGCCTGAACCTCGACTGGCAGGTCAGCGACAACCTGAACCTGACCCTCGATGTGCATGACTCCGACGCCATTTCCGAAGGTAAAGACCGCGGCAACAATAATTTCATCGTAATGGGCGCCGTCTGCATTGACGAAAAGGTATTCGATGCGAGAAACGGCCAGCAGGTGCCGGACATGTTCGTAACGTTTGGCGACTGCCTTGGCTCGCCTTCGGGCGGAGAGCCGACAGGGGCCGCTTACGAGAGCCTGTTCGGTGAAGCCTTCAAGAATATCAACGAGTCCGACATATCCCAGTTCCAACTCAGCGGCGAATGGGCAAACGGTTCCTCTGACGAGGGCCTGACGAGTATCCAATTCGGCCTGTCGAGCACGGAAATAGATTACCGCACACTCCAGTACGATTCCGGACAGATCGCTGGCGGCTGGTATGGCGGAAATCAGGATGTCTATGACGACGAGATTTTCACGCGCGTCGATACCTCCGGCATCCTCAGCGAATTTTCCGGCTTCAATGGCGGTGGCGGTGCCGGTTTTTACCACACCTGGGACCTGGCAGCCGGTGTCAAGAATTTCGAAGACGCCTACCTGGGCGGAGGACGCCTCGAGGCCACGCCGGAAGACACAAAGTCTTTCGATCACCTGATCAACGAAGAGACCACAGCCGCCTACGTGCAGTTCAACCTCGAGGGTGATTTCAACGATATGCCGATAACCGTCGTTGGTGGTCTTCGCTACGAGGATACCAATATCACGTCGAACAGCGAAGAGATCGAAACAGAGGAAGTTGTATGGGTCAGCGCCGGCACCACCAGTGAGTGGAGCGTGAACAAAGCTACCGAGGCAACATTCTCCGACGTCAAAGGCAATTACAATATCTGGCTGCCGAACCTGGACATCAGTATGGACGTTCGCGACGATATGATCGCGCGGTTCTCCTTCAGCAAGTCGATTACGCGCCCGACTCTGACGAACATGCGCGGTACGTTGTCACCGACTGCTCTGCCGAAGCCAGGACAACGCGACGCAAACAAGGGCAACCCTGACCTGCTGCCGTTTACTTCCGACAACTTCGACCTGTCTTTGGAGTGGTACTACGACGACGCCAGCTATGCGTCGATTGGCTACTTCCGCAAGCAGGTTGAAAACTTTATCGTTACCCAGCAGTTCGATGAGACCATCGGCAACCTGAGAGATCCTCAGCTGGGGCCTCGGGCTATCCAGGCCATGGCTGACCTCGAGGCGGCTGGCCAAGATCCTAACAATCTGGCATTACTGCACGATCAGATCAACATCAACATGGGCAATCCGGTGGGCACATTTATCGTGCAGCAGGATGACGACCCGTTGATGGACTGGAAGGTCAATGTTCCGTCCAACCAGGAAACAGCGGTCCTGTATGGCTGGGAATTCGCTGTGCAGCACATGTTCGGGGACTCTGGCTTTGGTCTCTCGGCGAATGCGACGATCGTGGAAGGCGACATCAACGTCGATAATGCGGTAACCGGCTTCCAGTTTGCTCTGACCGGCCTGAGCGACTCGGCAAACCTCGTCGGTTTTTGGGAGAACGATCAGTGGCAGGTTCGAGTCGCGTACAACTGGCGTGACGAGTTCCTGAACGGCTTGCGCAACAACGCTCCCCACTATACGGAGGAGTTCGGGCAACTGGACATGAATGCGAGTTACATGTTCAACGACAATCTAACGATCTTTGTAGAGGCCTTGAATGTCACCGATGAATCGCAGCGAATCTTTAATCGCTACGTGAATCAGTTTACCGATGCCAACCAGTTCGGCGCCCGGTATAACATCGGTGCCCGCTATACCTTTGATTAAGGTGCCATCGCGCTGACGGTGCCTGTGCAATCACAGGAAAAAGCCGCCTTTACAGGCGGCTTTTTTTGTTAAGGTCAACCGGCTAAGTTATCAATAACAGACTGCTGATGAGTAAACCTGTCAAAAAAGTCGTTGTGGTTGGAGGTGGTGCCGCTGGATGGATCACGGCGGGCCTCATCGCCGCAGAACATGATGCGCATCTCGATACCGGGATCGATGTCGTCCTGATCGAGTCTCCCGACGTCGCGACGATTGGAGTGGGCGAGGGCACCTGGCCGACAATGCGCACGACGTTGAGCAAGCTGCGTATCGGCGAAACGGATTTCATCCGCGGCTGCGACGCGTCATTCAAGCAGGGCACACGTTTTGATCGTTGGCACACGGGTGCGTCGAACGATGTTTACTACCATCCTTTCACGCTGCCGCACGGCTACAAGAAGACGAATCTGGCGGCGAGTTGGCTGTCGCTGCGCGACCGTGTCTCGTTCGCCGATGCGGTCTGCGTGCAGAGTCATTTGTGCGCCAGAGGTCTGGCTCCCAAGCAAGGCGCGACGCCAGAGTATGCGTCTGTCGCTAACTACGGTTATCACCTCGATGCGGGGAAGTTTGCTGCATTGTTGCAGAAGCACTGCACCAAGTTTCTCGGTGTCGAACATATTCTCGATCATGTGACCGCGGTCAATGCGGATGCGGATGGCGATATCGTGTCCGTCAGCAGCAAGGAGCATGGCGACCTGACCGGCGACCTGTTCATTGATTGCACAGGCTTCGCCTCATTGCTGCTCGGCAAGCATTACGAGATTCCTTTTGTTAGCAGAAAGGACACGTTGTTCGTCGATTCCGCCCTGGCGGTGCAGGTTCCATATGCTGACGACAACAGTCCGATCGCCTCGCAGACTATCTCGACCGCACAGACCAGCGGCTGGATCTGGGACATCGGGCTATCTTCTCGTCGTGGCGTCGGCCATGTGTATTCGAGTGCGCACGTGAGCGATGAACAGGCCGGGGAAGAACTCAGGGCCTATATCCGGCCGGCAATGGGCGACGACGCGGAGTCGGCATCGCTACGCAAGATTTCGATCAACCCCGGTCACCGGCAGAAGTTCTGGCACAGGAACTGTGTGGCGGTCGGTATGGCCGCTGGCTTCCTCGAACCGCTGGAAGCGTCGGCGTTGGTACTTGTCGAGTTGTCCGCGGAAATGATTAGCGAGCAGTTGCCGGCGACGCGGGAAACCATGACGACAGTCGCCCGCCGATTCAATGACAAGTTTCTGTATCGCTGGGACCGTGTGATCGACTTTCTGAAACTGCACTACGTCTTGACGGAGCGAACGGACGCCGAATTCTGGGTCGACAATCGCCGCACGGAGTCTGTGCCGGACAGTTTGCAGGAGTTGCTGGCTCTCTGGCGGCACCACGTGCCATGGCATGGAGACTTCACCCAGGTCGATGAGGTATTCTCATCAGCCAGTTACCAGTTCGTGCTATACGGAATGGGATTCGGCACGGAACCGGCAGCCAGGACGCGACGTTCGGTGAATGCGGAAGAGGCTGCGAGGCTCTTTCAGGAGAACGCCGAGACGACGAACAAGCTGCTGGCCGGGCTGCCGACTAACCGCGAGTTAATCAATCACATCAAGGAATTCGGACTGCCCAAGGGCAGTGTCACCTGATACCCGGCCGGCATCGGATTTTGATCTGGCAATCGAAAGCATATGGCAAATCATCAACTACTGAACAACATCACGCACAAAGATCTCAAGATCATCACTGATCGGGCCGCCTGGTATGGCGATGATATTGCCCGCACCGGCGTCTTTCCGCTGGAATTTCGACGTTTGCAGGCCGAATACCCGATCGCGTTTCAGGAAAACGCCAGGACAGGGAGTTTTGACTCGATTGTAATCCTGGGTTTTGCCGAGGGCGAAAACCTGTTTCTGAGTGCGGATGGTTGGGAGGCCGGCTATGTGCCGCTGTCGATCGAGCGACAGCCGTTTCTGATCGGATTTCAAACCACGGCAGATGGTGGTGTGCTTGCTGATGAGCCGGTGGTGCACATCGACATGGACAGCCCGAGGGTCAGCGAGACAGAGGGTGTGCCTGTTTTTCTCGAGCACGGCGGCCATAGCCCGTACCTGGAGCACATCAACTCGGTACTCATGGCGATCCACGATGGCGTCGAGCAGAACAAGGTATTCTCAGAGGCCCTCACCGAGTTCGATCTGCTGGAGCCGTTCACTCTCGAATTTGTGTTGAACGATGGGTCGAAGCAGAATCTGACGGGCTTGCACACCATCAACGAGGAGAAGCTCAACGCGCTCGATGGGGAGTCTCTGGCAAAGCTGCACGTCAACGGCTATCTGGAACATATCTATATGGTAATGGCGTCCATTTCGAACTTTAAGACCCTGATTGACAGGAAGAATGCGCGGCTGTGAGTGTCATTGCCAAATGTCAGAGTCATGTTGAGCGCTGAACAAAAAATCGAAGAAGTAGAGGGCATCAGTCCGGACAATCTGCCCGACGAGATTCTGCAGTCCGAGCAACCTCTTGTACTGAAAGGACTTGTCTCTGACTGGCCTCTGGTCGAGGCGGCAACGCGCGGCGCTGACGCCGCCGACGAGTATTTGCGGCGCTTCTATAACGATACTCCGGTTTCCGAATCGTTTGGCCCTGCCGATATTAACGGGCGGATTTTTTATGGCGAGGATCTCGCAGGCTTCAACTTCGCAATGCGTCGCACCCAACTGGATGAGTTTCTCGATGAGCTAAAGAAACACAGGGATGACGACAACCCGCCCGTGCATTACGTCGGCTCAGTTTCGGTCGATCACATTCTTCCCGGACTCCGGGATGATAACGATTTGAATCTGGGCCGTTTCGAGCCGAGCGTGAGGATCTGGTTGGGCAATCAGACACGCATCGCGGCGCATTACGATGTTCCCGATAACATCGCCTGCGTTGTTGCCGGGAAGCGGCGTTTCACAGTGTTTCCGCCGGATCAACTGCCGAATCTCTACGTGGGTCCGCTCGATCGCGCACCTGCTGGCCAGGCCATCAGCCTGGTGGATTTACACGAACCCGACTTCGAGAAGTATCCGAAGTTTCGAGAAGCTATGAAGCATGCGCAAGTGGCCGACATGCAGCCGGGTGATGCAGTGTTTATCCCAAGCATGTGGTGGCATCATGTCGAAGGGCTCGACAGCTTCAACGTTCTCATCAATTACTGGTGGCGTTCCTCGCCTGCGTTCATGGGCACGCCGCTTGATGCATTGAACCATGCACTGTTGAGTATCCGGGATTTACCCGAGGCGCAGCGAAACGCATGGCGTGACATCTTCGAACACTATGTATTTGCGCCGGGCGACGATGTGACCGCGCACATTCCGGAGGCGCAGCGCGGCGTGCTATCGCCCATCGATGAATTGTCCGCAAGGAAAATACGGGCGCTGTTATTGAAGAGGCTGAACCGTTAAGTTTGTTTCGCATGAATCAAGATCAGACATTGAGAAACAAAAAAGTCAACAAGGTCGTCATTGTCGGTGGCGGCACCGCCGGCTGGATGACTGCCGCGGCCCTGAGCAAGCTGTTGGGCAGAAACCTCGATATTTCCCTTGTCGAATCGGATCAAATCGGCACGGTCGGAGTCGGCGAAGCAACCATTCCATTGCTCAGTGCATTTCACCAGTTACTTGGGATCAACGAGCCGGAATTCATGCGAGCGACCCAGGCAACTTTCAAGCTCGGCATCCAGTTCGAAAACTGGGGTGCCGTTGGCGATAAGTACATTCACGGCTTCGGCATTATCGGCCAGGACTGTTGGGCATGCAGCTTTCACCATTTTTGGGCCAAGTCGCTCAAGCAAGGCAACAAAGCGACTCTCACGGATTACTCGCTGCACAAGCATGCCGCCATAGCCGGTAAGTTCAAACTCGATCTGGACAACGGGCTGGCCTATGCCTATCACCTCGATGCGACACGCTACGCGCAGTTTCTGCGCAACTTCAGCGAAGCGCATGGCGTACGGCGCATCGAAGGCAAGATCGTCGACGTGGCGACCCATGCAGACGGCGGTGACATCGAATCGCTGACGCTGGAGTCAGGTCACAGGATCCACGGCGATCTGTATATCGACTGCAGTGGCTTTCGCGCCCTCTTGATAGAAGATGCGCTGCGCACAGGCTATGAAGACTGGACGCATTGGCTGCCGTGTGACCGTGCCTACGCAGTGCAGACCAAATCTGTCGGCACACCGATTCCGTATACCCGTTCGATCGCGAGAGAAGCCGGTTGGCAGTGGCGCATACCGCTGCAGCATCGTGTGGGCAACGGGCTCGTATATTGCAGCCGGTATCTCGCCGATGATGACGCCAGGCAGACGCTACTGGACAACATTGAGGGAGAGACGATAACGGAGCCCCGCCTGATCCGTTTCCGGACAGGGCGGCGAATCAAACAGTGGAACAGAAACTGCGTTTCGCTGGGGCTTGCAAGCGGTTTCCTCGAGCCGCTCGAATCGACAAGTATTCACCTGGTGCAGTCCGGCATCATTCGGCTCATGAAGCTGTTCCCGAGTGCAGGCATCGAGCAAACAGAAGTTGATGAATACAACCATCAGTCGAAACTCGAGTTCGAGTACATACGGGACTTCATCATCCTGCATTACTATGTGACACAGCGTGACGACAGTCCGTTCTGGAATTACTGTCGGACCATGGACGTGCCAGAGACGCTGTCGCGCCGGCTCGAGTTGTTCCGCAGCAACGGCAGAATTTTTCGCGAGAATTTCGAGTTGTTCTTCGATGGCTCATGGTCACAGGTCATGACCGGACAACGATTGCTTCCTGAGGGCTACCATCCCATTGTCGACATGCTGACGAACGACGAGCTGCGAAAACTCCTGAAAGATATTCAGGTGTCACACACGCAAACAGTGGCCGGGTACCCGAGTCACCAGGACTTTTTGGATGAATACTGCAAAGCGGCCAGTCCGGACTAACGCGATGCGCGCCGTCATCTTCGCGTTGTGTATGGCAATCCTTGGATGCGACGTCCAGGAGACCCAGACTGACCTGGTCTGGGCCGTGAATGCCGGTGGGCCTGCCTACGCGGGCGTCGACGGCACGGCATACCGGGCCGAGGAACACCTGTCGGGGGGCGAGGTCGGATCGATGCCGCAGGTCAAAGGCTCGCCGGACGCAGAGCTCTACCGGAGCTATCGCGAGGGTGATATCGAGATCGCGCATCCCATTGCCAACGGGACCTACGACGTGACGTTCCATTTCGCCGAGCCCGACGAGCTCGCGGGCGGCGAGCGGCTCTTCGACGCTTTCGCCGAGGGAGAGCGAGTGATCGACGACCTCGACGTCATGCTCTTCCGCGACGGCAAAGTCATTTCCGCGCTGACGGTGACGGCACCGAATGTCGTCGTCGAGGACGGGGAGCTGAACATCGCATTCGAGGCGTCGGTCGGGGCGCCGGTGCTGAGCGCGCTGACGGTGCGCGGCAAGAAGCGCCCGCAGAAGTCCTGGGAGCTGGTCTGGAGCGACGAGTTCGACGGCGAAGAGCTGGACGACAGCAAGTGGAGCGCGAGAGTCTGGCCGCCGCGCAATGTCAACGATGAAGACCAGGCGTACACCGGGCGCGCGAAGAACGTTCGGATCGTGCGCGGGCACCTGGTGATCGAGGCGCACAAGGAAGATTACGAGAGCGCAAGCTATACCTCGGGACGTGTCCATTCGCAAGGCAAGGCCGACTTCCTTTACGGCCGCTTCGAGGTGCGCGCGAAGCTGCCACGAGGTCAGGGGACCTGGCCGGCGATCTGGATGCTGCCGAGCGACCCGTTTAACTATGCGACAACCTGCTCGGATGACGAGGAATGGCAGGGCAGCGGCGAGTGCGATGCCTGGCCGAACTCGGGCGAGATCGACATCATGGAGCACGTCGGCTACCAGATGAACCATATCCATGGCACCGTGCACACACAGGCCTACTACTGGGTCAAGTGGGAACAGCGCAAGGGCCGCGTCCTGCTCGACGACGTGGCAGACGAATTTCACGTCTACGTGCTCGAATGGTCACCTGAGCGTATCGAGGTTTTCGTCGACGACACGCTGTACTTCACCTACGTCAACGAGAACAAGGGCTGGGAGGAATGGCCCTTCGACAAACCGTTTTTCCTGATCATGAATATCGCCGTCGGCGGTGTCTGGGGTCGCGCCGGCGGCCCGATCGATGATTCGATCTTCCCGCAGCAGATGCTGGTCGACTACGCGCGCGTTTACCGGCTCAGGGAAGATTGAGGCACAGCCATTATCGGTGCCGAAATCAATCTCACTACTGGTCGAGAATTTTCCGCTTGATACGCTCGAACTCTTCCTGGGTCACGTAGCCGGCGTCCCGCAGTTCCCCCAATGTTCGAAGTTGCTCGAGCGTGCGTGACAGGTCGACCTTGTCTGCCGGCACCGTGTTTGCCGACGGAATCGCCGCGGGCGCCGATTCATCACTGGTATCTTCCCGTGCCGCGCGTAGCGGCGGCTGGCTCGACTCCTGTACTCGCTCTGCGTCAGCACGGACCGCTGTCTCTTGCTGCAGACCTGCCAGCTCTGCCGCCTGCTGCCGGCGCTCGTCTTCTTCGCGGGCCCTGCGCTCTGCTTCGAGTTGTATTCGCTGATTCGCGAGTCGACCCCTTTCCGCCGCCGTGTCGTTCGACTGGGCGAGCGCAGCGGCATGCACCGCCGTCGACAACAGGACCAATGAAGCCATAACATGAGTTTTCATGCTCGTATCCTATCGCTATTGGGCGGCAACGGCGATCATTGCGGTCCCAAGAACCACGAATAAAAGGCTAATTGAGCGACGCATCGTATGCTGCGATACCCAACCCTGTAGCCGTGGGCCGATTTGTCCACCGATCAGAACGCCGGGGATGTCGTAACAAAGCAGGTTCCAGGGTACGGCAGTCCAGCCACCGGCCTGGATCAGTTGCGCAAAAAGCGTCGTCGATGCGAACACGACCGTCAGGATCACGACGAGGACAGAGGTGGCGGCGGCGACGGCGATCGGAACACCTTTGCGGGTCAGTTGCGAGATGGTTACTTCGCCGATTCCAACCGATACCATGCCGGTCAGAAATGCACCGATTCCGGTCAGGGAAACACTGCCGGGCCCGAGTTCCGGATCATCATAGGTGTAGGTATGCCCTCTCGAATCCGTGAGTTCGCGTCGCTTCGTACCGTCGGATTTTGCGGATTCCTGCATTCGAGGCACGGGATTACGCCACAGCACGAAAGCGAGAACCAGGACCAGAACCGCATAGCTCGATAACAGCACGCTGTCGTGCACCAGGCTCGCGGTCAATGCCCCAACGACTGATACCGGAACGGCGATGCGAAGGATTCTCCATGCGAGCGCATAGTCGATCAGCTTGCGTCGGTAGTAACCGACGAAGCCGGACAAAAATCCGAACGTCTGTGTAAACAGTGCGGCGCCAATTGCCGCAATGGTCGATTCAAGAACGTAATCCGGACCGAGAAGCGGGAAAATCAGGATAAAAATCGGCGTGAAAAGCGCGGCGCCGCCAATGCCGCTGAGCATTGCGCAGGTTGCCACGACAATCGAGACAGGGAACATGAACCAATAGATCGTGAAGTCCAATCGACGAATCCGGGGTTAATGGATGGCTATTGACGCCAGAGGCGAACATTAGGCGGATTTTCTTCGAAGTTGGACCGGAACGGGTTGATGTCGATACCACCGCGGCGCTGATAGCGGGCATAGACCGTCAATTGCTCAGGCTGGCAGCGGTTCAGAATGTCGATGAACATGCGTTCGACGCAGCTTTCATGAAAGTCCTTGTGCTGCCGGTACGAGACGATGTAGCGCAGCAGACTATCGCGGGCGATTCGCGGGCCCGAGTAGGAAATCATGACGCTGCCGCTGTCCGGCTGGTTCGTGACCGGACACAGGCTATGCAGCAGATGCGAGCAAAGGTCTTCCGAAACGGACTCATTTGCATCGGCACGCAGTAACCCGGCATCGACCGCATAGGCGTCGCAGGCCACGCTGAGCGCGTCGAGGCAGTGGCCTGGGAGTCGGGCGATACCGCTGCCGTCCCGTGTCGTGGGAGGGTGGAGGCGCACATCGACGCTGGCGCCACAGCAACCGGAAAGATCGTGCGCGACCCGGGTCTCGACCTCGGCCGCGGATCCGAATCGACTCATGACGAAGGATCCGAGGTACAGCTTCAGCGACTTGGATTCGATGATGTTGGGTGAATCCGCGGCGACGGCTATCTCAGCCGTTGCGATTTGCGGCAGTCCGGCCGGATTCAGCCACGTGAGTTCCCAGGCATTCCAGAGGTCGGCGCCGTGAAAGGGCAGATCCGTGCCAAGTCCGAGGCCCGCGCGGCTCTCAGTACGTGCGATCGCGTATAGAATATCGGGCGAATAGTGTTCAGGGTAGGCTATTGCCTGACCCAAAGGGTTTTCTGCGGTCATTGCGGCTGTTATTTGCACCAATCCCGACGAAGTTTACGCGTTTCCTCAGGTACAATACTCGCCTTTTTTCGCGACTGAAAACCCAGTATCACGTTAATGAGCCCATCAACCAATAATCATGCGGACCGCGGCTACATCATCCCGATCGGCGGCGGCGAAGAGAAGTTTCACCATCCGGAAATTCTCGATCGATTCATCGAGATTTGCGGCGGCGAGGACGCCCGGATCGGCATTATCCCTACGGCGTCAGAGCTTGAAGACACGGGTCGAAATTACGAGAAACTGTTTCGGGAGATCGGCATCAAGCACACCAAGGTCCTGCCGTTTGAAACCCGCGAGGATTGTGAGTCGAGCGAGTATCTCGAGTACATCGAAAAGTCCGATGGCGTGTTTCTCACCGGTGGCAATCAGCTGCGTCTGTCGACGACGCTGGGCGGGACTGCGGTTGCGCAACTGATCCGGCGACGCAATGCGGCGGGCATGCACGTGGCAGGTACATCGGCCGGCGCCGCGTTTGTGCCCGAACACATGATCGCAGGCGGCCATGAGGGCAGTACGCCGAGTCCGGACATGGTGACGATGGCACCGGGACTTGGATTGACCAATAAGTTCATTGTGGACCAGCATTTCCGGGAACGTGATCGTATGGGTCGCCTTTTGACTGCACTGGCATACAACCCTTTCGCCGTCGGTCTTGGCCTTGATGAAGATACGGCCGCGTTCATTCAGCCCGATGACGAGCTCGAGGTTGTCGGCAGTGGCGGAATCACGATAATCGATCCCTCGCAATTGAGCTATTCTTCGATGCACAAGGCGCGCCGCGGGGAGCCGGTGAGTCTGATCGGTGTGACATTGCACATTCTGGTATCGGGCGGACGCTTCAAAACGGCGTCGCGGGAAGCCGCGCCGGAATAGCATTTGACAGGACAGCCAATATGAAAATCGTCAGCACAAATGTGTACGTCGGACCGAGTGTCTTCGCGCACTTTCGAGTTATTCGCCATGTACTGGATCTTGGCGAACTCGAGCACTGGCCCACAGTGCGCCTCGGCGAGGCGTTTATCGGGCCATTGCTCGACACGTTGCCGGGCCTGCATGAACACGGCTGCTCTTACCAGGAGGCGGGCGGCTTCGTCCGCCGCCTCAAGGACGACGAGGGCACCTGGATGGGCCATGTCATGGAGCACGTGGCTATCGAACTGCAAAACGTTGCAGGTTCGCCCGTGACCTACGGAAGAACCCGGTCCATAGACGGACAGCCCGGCTTCTATAATATGGTGTTCGAATACCATGACGAAGCCGTTGGCCGTGAGGCCAGCGCACTGGCCATCAACTTATTGCTCAGCCTGCTGCCGAATGACATCGAGGTGGAGGGCCGGCCGGAAGCCGGCTGGGATTTCGCCGAGGAGCGTGACCGTTTCATTCGTTACGCGCAGTCACGTGCACTCGGCCCAAGCACCGCGTCACTCGTCAAGGCTGCCGAGGAGCGCGATATTCCCTGGATACGCCTCAACCAGCAAAGCCTGGTCCAGTTCGGCCATGGTAAATACCAGCAACGCATTCAGGCAACGACGACAGGGTGCACGGGAAACATCGCCGTGGAGCTGGCCGGTGATAAAGAAGAAACCAACGGAATCCTGCGTGATCTCGGTTTGCCGGTTCCCGAGCAGATCATCGTGCGCCGCGCGAACGACGCTGTTCGTGCAGCGAAGCGTATCGGCTATCCAGTCGTTTTGAAGCCACTGAACGGCAATCATGGCCGCGGTGTATCGATCAATCTGAAAACGGAAGAAGAGGTCGAGCAGGGATTCGAAAAAGCGCGCGAACACGGCCGCACGATTATTGTGGAAAGCTATATCGAGGGATACGATCATCGCCTGCTGGTCGTTAACGGCGAACTCGTCGCGGCCGCAAAACGCGAACCGGGCCACGTGGTGGGTGACGGCAAACACACCATCGCGGAGCTCGTCGATATCGTCAACGAGGACCCGCGGCGCGGTGTCGGTCATGAGAAGGTACTGACACGACTCGAGTTCGATCACCAGGCCGAGCGCCTGCTGAAGAAGATCGGTTACGATCGGGACACCGTGCCGGCAAGCGACGAGGTCGTTTACCTGCGATCGACCGCAAATCTGTCGACCGGTGGCACGGCACTCGATGTCACCGACACCATTCATCCCGATAACCGAGAAATGGCGATTCGCGCCATCAAGGCAATCGGGCTGGATATCGGCGGTGTCGATTTTCTGACCAACGACATTGCTCTGTCTTATCGCGAGGCAGGCGGAGCGATATGCGAGGTCAACGCGGGTCCGGGTTTCCGCATGCATGTGGCGCCGAGTGAAGGCACGCCTCGGGATGTCGCGGGGCCGGTTATCGACATGCTGTTCCCTCCGGGTACGCCAACACGTGTGCCGATCGCCGCGGTAACGGGGACGAACGGCAAGACGACGACGTCGCGCATGCTCGCGCATATTCTCAAAATGACGGGATTCACGGTCGGCATGACGTCGACCGATGGCGTTTATATCGACGGTAAGCTGACCGTGGCAGGGGACATGACGGGTCCGAAATCCGCACATATGATTCTGCGCGACCCGTCCGTCGATGCTGCGGTGATGGAAACTGCTCGTGGTGGCATGCTGCGCAGCGGTCTCGGCTTCCGGCGCTGTAATGTGGCGGCCTGCCTCAACGTCTCGTCTGATCATCTCGGCCTGCGCGGTGTGGAAACGCTCGAGCAACTTGCCGAGATCAAACGCGTGCCCATCGAGATCGCCATAGATGCCGCGATACTCAATGCCGATGACCCCCTGTGCCTGCAGATGGCTGATTACACCGAGGCCGAGCGGCTTTGCTACGTGACGATGAATCCGTCGCACACGCTGGTCAAACAACATATTCGGGCCGGCGGTGAGGCGTTTGTGCTCGAGCAGGCGCTAAACGGTCATATGATCGCGATTTACGACGGTGAGACGCACACGCCATTATTGTGGACGCACCTGATCCCGGCAACGATCGAAGGTCGTGCCATGCACAATGTGCAAAACGCAATGTTTGCCGCGGCGCTGGCGTACAACATGGGGATCGCCATCGAAGACATCCGCCATGGTCTGCGCACGTTTGACTCGACCTTCTTCCAGGCACCGGGCCGGATGAATATTTACGACGAGCATCCGTTCAAGGTGATTCTCGACTACGCGCACAATGCTGCCGCCGTCAAAGCCATTTGCGATCTGGTTGATCGTTTCGATGTCGAGGGCCGAAAAATCGTCGTGCTGGCCGCGCCGGGCGACCGGCGTGATGAAGACATTCGTGATATTGCCGGATTCGCTGCCGGTCATTTCGATCACTACATCTGTCGCCGCGACGACAATACGCGTGGTCGCGATGGTGACGAGGTGCCGACGATGCTCAAGGATAGATTGCTGCAGGAAGACATACCTATCGATGCAATCGACGTCATTCCCGACGAGCAGGAAGCAACGCGACATGCCCTCGAGATAGCAAGCTCCGGCGACCTCGTTCTCATTTTGGGTGATAACGTAAAACGCACCTGGAAGCAGATCATCTACTTCAATGCTGGCGCACATGCCGAGGACTCCGTTGCAAGAATTCCCACGGCGATTGAGCTGCCCGAAACGGATGATTTCGTGTTCGACGATGATGTCGAAATCATTAGCGATGAGCGTGGTGTGCGCATCGCCCGCGAAGAATCCGATTAGCCGTCGCTCATGGAATTTCTCGACGCGCGCAGACTAACTGGTCCAAGCCTGTTATTCGACGCGCCGGGCACGATCCTCGATGTTGCCTGCAGCCGCGAAGAGGCCGTGCAACTGGTTGCAGTCTGGGAGCGGCATGTCCGGCGCATGTTGGCCGAACTGCAATGGAATGGTTGCGAATTTGCGTCGGTACAACTCCAGGGCGGCGTCAGCCTGGGCTTCACGGCGCCGATCGATGCCCTGTATGCCGCTTCCGAAATCAACGAATGGGCGTGGGCCGCAATTGATGCGGAGCTGAACGGCGCCGAGGAGCCGGATTTTACGGAGGCCGTTGCCGCTTTACGAGCCGCGATCGCCGAGGAAGCAAATCCTGGGCTGATGGACATCCGGTCCAGGGCATCGCGCGAGAAGGTAACACTGCTTTGGGATGATGACGAAGCATCGCTCGGGCTCGGCCGCTATTCGGAGACCTGGCCGGTGCGCAATCTGCCTGATCCGGATGCCCTGGACTGGAGCGCCTTCGGGGATGTGCCATGCGGACTGGTTACCGGAACGAACGGCAAGACGACGACGGTGCGCATCGCTGCGCATGTCTTGCGGACGGCGGGGCACAACGTTGGCTTCAGTTCGACCGACTACATCGCCATCAATGATCGCATTGTCGATCGGGATGACTGGTCGGGGCCGGGCGGCGCTCGCAATGTGCTGCGTGAACGGGACGTCGATGTGGCAATTCTCGAAACCGCGCGCGGTGGGCTGTTGCGGCGCGGGCTCGGCGTCGATAAAGCGGACGCGGCGCTGATAACGAATATCGCCAAAGACCATCTCGGTGATTTCGGCTCGCAAAACCTTGACGAGCTCTTGAACTGCAAGTGGATAGTGAGTCGTGCAGTTGCCGATACGGGCAAGCTGATACTGAATGCTGATGATGCACGACTCGTGGCCAAGTCAAAGGAATTTCCGGGGCAACTCGTGTGGTTCTCTCTCGATTCGAATAATGACGTGGTACGGACGCACACAGCGAACGGCGGGGCGGCTTTCGTACTCGATGGCAACGACCTGATGGTCGTTAACGGGAACATTCCGGAATTAATCTGCCGCGACCGCGATGTGCCAATCACACTGTATGGTGCGGCTCGGCACAACGTCGCGAATGCACTCGCCGCGGCGGCGCTCACCTGGAGCATGGGCGTGCCGCTGGCTGAAATGCGCGACGGGCTGACGACGATGATTCCCGCAAAGAATCCGGGCCGCGGCAACATTTACGAGATCAACGGCTTCAGGGTCGTTGTGGATTTTGCACACAATCCTGAAGCCCTGCACGCGTTGCTGGACATGGCGAACCGGATGTCGCCGAAACGCAAGGCGCTGTGCTTCGGTCAGGCGGGTGACCGGCCTGATGACCTGATCCGCGAACTTGCTCGCGGTGCCTGGCAAAGCGGTCTCGATCGCGTCTTTGTCTCGGAGCTTGCGAAGTACCATCGTGGACGCGAACCGGGGGCGGTATTCGCGGTCATCCGTGACGAACTAATGGCATGCGGTGCCAGGGTCGATCAAATTGAGCACCACATGGAAGAAATCGAATCTCTCGACTCGGCGCTGGACTGGGCAGAACCGGGCGATCTGATCATCATGCTGGCACTCGAACGATCGCAAGAACTCTACGACAAATTGCAGCGCATGTAGCGAGCACCTGCAGCCCGCTGTCGCTCAATCAAGGCCGCGTTTTTTCAGTAATGGTTCGATGCTCGGTTCTCTGCCACGGAAATTCGTATACAACTCCATCCCGGGGCGCGTGCCGCCCTTGCTCAGAATCTCTTCGCGATAGCGCGCGGCTGTCTCCGGGTCGAACAAGCTTGTTTCCTGGAAGGCCATGAACGTGTCGGCGTCGAGGATCTCGGACCAGATATAACTGTAATAACCGGCCGAGTAGCCGCCCGAGAATATGTGCTGGAAGTAGCCACTGCGATAACGCGGGATTATTTCCTCGATCAGTCCAATGTCGGCCATCACGGCGCTCTCGAAGCCGCGCGGTTCAACCGCTTCAGTGGTGCCAAGTACGTGGTAGGCCAGGTCGAGATACGCCGCGGCCATGTACTCGACAGTCTTGAAGCCCTGGTTAAACCTCGCCGAGGCGGTGATCTTGTCGACCACCTCTTGCGAAATCGGTTCTCCCGTTTCGTAATGATCGGCGAACATGCGCAGTACCTGCGGTTCGCGCATCCAGTTTTCCATGACCTGTGAGGGGAATTCGACAAAGTCACGAGGCACGCTGGTGCCGGCAAATTTCTCGTACCTTACGTCCGATAGCATGCCGTGCAGCGCGTGACCGAATTCGTGAAACAGCGTCTCTGCCTCGGTGAGGCTCAAGAGCGACGGCGAGTTTTCGGTCGGAGCCGGGAAATTGAAATTGTTCGTAATGATCGGCGCTACAAAACCGTCGAGGTTCGATTGCGGCCGCAACGCGTTCATCCACGCGCCACCGCGTTTGCTTTCACGCGCGAAAAAATCCATGTACAGGATCGCAAGGTGGCTGCCGTCGGCTTCCTTGACTTCAAATGCCTGCTGATCCGGATGCCAGGTCGGCAAATCCTCACGTCGCTCGAATTGCAGTCCGAATAACTCGGTTGACAGTGCGAATACGCCATCGCGAACCGCGTTTACCTCGAAGTACGGGCGCAGCTCGTCTTCGTCGAGATCGAATTTGGCCTTGCGAACCTTTTCGGTGTAATAACGCCAATCCCAGGCACGCAGCCTGTCATCGATGCCGTCGGCCTCCATCATCGCCTGCAAATCGGCACGCTCCGCCCTGGACACCTTCAGCGCAGGTTCCCATATCTGGTCGAGCAGCTTGTAGACCTTGCCGGGCGTCTCCGCCATGTTGTCGGAGAGCACGTAATGCGCGTGACTGTCGTAGCCTAACAATGTGGCGCGTTCGGCTCGCAACAGGACTGTCCGCGTAATTATTGTCTTGTTGTCCGCATCGTTGTCGTTGTCACCACGCATCGCGTAACCATCGAATATCCGCTTGCGCAGCGCACGGTTGGGTGAGTATTGCAGGAACGGGTCGACACTCGGACGCTGCAAGGTGAAGGCCCAGCATTCACAATCGTGACCCCGCCGTTTGGCTTCTTCGGCCGCCAGCGCTACCAGGCTGTCGGGCAGGGCGCCGAGGTCGGCTTCGTCAGTGACAAGCAACTCGAAATTATTGGTTTCCTCGAGAACGTTGTCCTGGAACTGTTGCGACAGCTCGGCCAGCTCTGCGTTGATCTCGCGGAGTCGGTTTTGTGCATCGAGATCGAGGTTCGCGCCCGCACGTACGAACTCCTTGTGGGTCTCCTCGATCAGATGCTGTTGTTCCGCGTTCAGGTCGAGTTGATCACGGTGTTCGTAGACGCTCAGCACGCGATCAAACAGCGTCTTGTTGAGATTGATGTTGTCACTGTGTGCGGCGAGTTCGGGAGCAACGATCTTTCCCGTTTCCTTGATGACTTCGTCAGAATGCGCGGAGTCCAGTGCATTAAAGACGCGCCGAACACGGCTGAGAGACTGTCCGGCGCGCTGCAGGGCTTCGATTGTATTTTCGAAACCGGGCGCGTCAGAGTTGGCCACGATGGCATCAATCTCGGCATCATGTGCTTGCATGCCAGCGCGCAGGGCCGGAAGGTAATCCTGCGACGTAATCTGGTCGAATGGCGGCACGCCAAACGGTGTTTTCCAGTCTTCGAGCAGCGGGTTGGCGGCCAGCTCTGTGCCGCCTGGTTTTGCTGCCTCAGTCACAGTGTCCCCGGCATCGGGCGGCGCCTTGGTGCATGCGGCAACAACAAGGCACGTAACGCCGATCATAATAATTCGTGAAGTCATGGTGTTTCCTCAATTTCACCCCCAGTTTTCACGATCGGATGCGATCAGGACATAGGTATTTGCAGCAGTTTCTCACTCGAGGGTCAGGATCAGGTCCCAATGCTCCTGGCTGACGGGCATGATGGACAAGCGATTGCCGCGTCGTGTCAGGATCATGTCGTCGAGACCCGGGTGCGCCTTGATCTCGGCCAGAGTGATCGGTTTGTCGAATTTGCGCACGAATTCGACATCAACGAGTATCCAGCGCGGTTCGTCCTTGCTGCTCTTGGGGTCGAAATAGCGGGATTCGGTGTCGAACTGCGTCGGGTCCGGATATGGCTCGCTCGCCACTTTCGCTATACCTGCGATTGCAGGTTCCTTGCAACTCGAGTGATAAAAGAAGATTTCGTCGCCGATCCGCATGTCGTCACGCATCATATTGCGTGCCTGATAATTGCGAATACTGTCCCACATGTCGCGACCGTCACGTTGCAGATCATCGATGCTGTAGACATCGGGTTCTGATTTCATCAACCACTTCGCCATCGCTGAGTCGACCCTCAATCATCTCGTCAAAAAGGGCTGCGGAGTGTACCATGGCATCAGGAATCAGGGGCTCTGAGGACACTCTCGAATGGCAAACGTGCTCGCAAATATTTTCGGCTCGTCACCGGTACAGCCGCTCGAACAGCACATCGGCGTTGCGTTCAGGTGCGCAAAGCAATTGCGCGCCTTTTTCGTCGCCGCCATTGCTGGCGAATGGGATACAGCCGCGGCCGTCCGTGACGAGATCGACAAGCTCGAACACGAAGCGGACGATCTCAAGAAGGAGATTCGTCTGCATCTGCCGAAGAGTCTGTTCATGCCGGTGCCGCGCGAAGATTTGCTCGAGTTGCTCCTGGTACAGGATAAGATCGCGAACCTGAGCAAAGATGTCTCAGGTATTGTAATTGGTCGCAAGATGCAAATACCGGCAGCGATTGCCGATCAGTTTCTCGATTTTGTAGAACGCAATGTGGATGCGGCCAAACAGGCGCGAAAAAGCGTTCGTGAACTCGATGAGTTATTCACCGCCGGTTTTCGGGGCGCCGAAGTGACTCTGGTCTCCGCTCTGATCGAAGAACTGGATCGCATCGAGACAGATACCGACAGCAAACAGGCGGAGCTGCGTTGGGCGCTCTACGAAATAGAGAATTCATTGAATCCGGTCGATGCGATGTTCATGTACCAGGTCATCGATCTTACCGGCCAGATCGCTGACATGGCAGAGCGGGTCGGCCGCCGCCTTGAGCTGCTGCTCTCTCACTAATAATAAAAAATTCGAGCCTCGCGGCTCTTTGAGGGTGTTTCCATGGAAGCAGAGACTGTCTATATCGTTCTGGCGGCCTTGTTCGGCTTATTCATGGCCTGGGGAATTGGTGCCAACGATGTCGCCAATGCGATGGCGACATCAGTCGGATCCAAAGCGCTAACGATCAAACAGGCGATTCTCGTGGCGGCCGTGTTTGAGTTTCTCGGCGCGGTATTGGCGGGTGGTGCAGTTACCGACACGGTTCGCAAGGGAATCGTCGATACAGATCTGCTGGCAGGTAGTCCCGAGTTGCTTGTTTACGGCATGCTGGCCGCGTTGCTTGCCGCGGGAACCTGGTTGTTCATTGCGTCGAAGAATGGCTGGCCGGTTTCCACAACGCACTCCATCGTCGGCGCCATCGTGGGCTTCGCCGCCGCCGGTATTGGTGTCGATGCGGTGCAGTGGGGCAAAGTTGGCACGATTGTCATGAGCTGGGTCGCATCGCCCCTCACTGCCGGATTCATCGCGTATCTGATTTACCAGAGTGTGCAACGCCTGATCTTGCGGCAGGAGGATCCGCTGGCCAAAGCCAAGCGTTACGTTCCCGTCTACATCTTTTTTGCTGCGTTTACGATCACGCTGGTAACGATACTCAAAGGACTCAAACACGTCGGTCTGACGATCAGCCTCAGGGACAGCTACATTCTCGCGATCGCGATAGCGGTCGGCATCTCGCTCATTGGCGCGTTTGTTATTCGCCGTATCGAGCCTGACAAGAAAGCCGAAAAGCACCAGCACTTCTACACGGTCGAACGCGTCTTCGGCGTACTGATGGTCGTAACGGCCTGCGGCATGGCATTCGCGCACGGGTCCAACGATGTCGCGAACGCGATCGGGCCGCTCGCGGCGGTCGTCAGTGTGGCGCAGAACGGCATGATTACGGCCAAGTCAACGTTGCCGATCTGGGTATTAATGCTGGGCGGCGGCGGTATCGTGATCGGTCTTGCAACCTTTGGTCGCCACGTCATTGCGACAGTCGGTAAGAAGATTACACAGCTGACGCCTAGTCGTGGTTTTGCCGCCGAACTCGCGGCTGCAACAACGATCGTCATCGCGTCGGGGACAGGCATGCCGATTTCGACGACGCACACACTAGTCGGTGCGGTGCTGGGCGTCGGTATGGCCAGGGGTATCGAAGCTATCGATCTGCGGGTTGTCGCGCGAATCCTGATATCGTGGGTTGTCACCATTCCGGCCGGCGCGTGTCTTGCGATCGTATTCTTCTTCATTTTCAAGACGATCCTGCCCTGATCGCGGCTGAATGTTTGTGCCTCGCCTGATACTTGTTCTTCTCGTGCTGCAGACCTCGCTCGGCGCGGCGCAGGATGTTGCGCAGAACGTCGAGCAAGCCGTCATTCGTTACAGCGAACTGCACCATCCGGTTTACAGTTCGACCGGCATGGTTGCGGCGCAAAGCCGAACCGCTGCCGAAATCGGCGCGCAGGTGCTGGCCGATGGTGGTAATGCCATCGATGCGGCGGTAGCAGTCGGCTTTGCTCTCGCTGTCACGCTGCCGCGAGCCGGCAACCTCGGCGGCGGCGGTTTCATGCTTGTCTACGATGCCGGGTCGGATACGACGATAGCGATCGACTATCGGGAGATGGCGCCACCGGCCGCGCATCGCGACATGTTCTTGGACGAAAACGGCGATGCCGATCCGCAGCTCTCGCGCTTCAGCCGCAAAGCATCAGGCGTCCCCGGCACCGTCGCGGGTCTGCATCTCGCGCATCAGAAATTCGGTCGTCTGCCTTGGCGAAGGCTGGTGCAACCGGCCGCCGATCTCGCCCGTGCGGGTATTGTTGTGTCCCGTGATCTCTCGCAGTCATTAGCTGGCCGCAAGGACAGGCTGTGCCGCCATGCGGCGACATGCGGATACTTTTTCAAGCCCGGCGGTGTGACCTACAAAATGGGCGAGCTGCTCGTGCAATCAGATCTTGCAGACTCGCTGCAGTTGATTGCCGATGACGGTCCCGACGCGTTCTATCGCGGCGCCATCGCCGAGAAGATTGCTGCCGAGATGGAAACGGGTGGTGGGTTGATTGACATGGAGGCACTCGCGAACTACCGGCCGGTTGTCCGCAAGGCCTTGTACGGCAGTTACCGCGGCTTTGACATCGCAACCATGCCGCCGCCGAGTTCCGGTGGCGTGCATGTCCTGCAGATGCTCAACGTGTTGTCGCATTTCCCGATTGCCGAGATGGGTGCAGGCAGTGCCGATGCGACACATCTGCTCGCCGAAGTGATGCGACTTGCCTATGCCGATCGCAGCAAACACCTGGGCGACCCCGATTTCCATGACGTGCCTGTCAAGTGGCTCACGAGCGCTGACTACGCGGCGGAACTCGCCGCATCGATCGACATGAAGTGGGCCCGGCCCTCCGACGATGTCGCACCCGGCGTCGCGCCAGCGTTCGAAAGCGAAGACACGACGCATTTCTCGGTCATGGATGTGGATGGCAACGTCGTCTCTAACACCTATACGCTGAATCTGTCCTACGGCTCGGGCATATCGGTGGCCGGTGCCGGATTCCTGCTCAACAATGAGATGGACGATTTCGTCTCAAAAGCCGGTGTTCCGAATGCGTTCGGCCTGCTCGGTGGGAAGGCAAATTCGATTCAGGCAAACAAGCGACCGTTGAGTTCGATGACGCCGGTCATAGTATTCGATGACGGTGAGCCCTGGCTTGCAACCGGCAGCCCGGGTGGCAGCCGCATCATCTCTGCCGTACTGCAAATGCTCGTCAATGTGATCGATCATGGAATGAATATTGCCGATGCGTCGGATCAGCCACGTATGCATCATCAATGGTATCCGGATGAGCTGCGACTCGAATCGGGTTTCAGCCCGGATACCATTCGATTGCTCGAAGCGCGGGGACACGTGGTCAGGGCTGCCGCGCCGTCGATGGGCAGTGTGCAGACGGCTGCTTATCGCGACAAGCTGTATCGTGGCGCGTCGGACCCGCGCCGTCCGAACGCGGGCGCGGCCGCGCCATCGCTCATCGATGCAAGCGCCCACTAGCCGGGCACACAGCAGCATCAGCCCGGCAGCGCGCCGCTACGCGATGGTCGTTCTGGCTGTCGTCTACATGTTCAATTTCATTGACCGGCAAATTCTGTCGATTTTGTTGCCGGCGATCCGCGATGAATTTCAGGTTGGTGATGCCGTGCTCGGCCTGCTTGCCGGCACCGCATTCGCGCTGTTCTACGTTACGCTCGGGGTACCGATCGCGCAGCTCGCTGACCGCGTCAACCGACGCAACCTGATCGCCATTGCCGTTGCGGTATGGAGTGGCATGACCGCCCTGTCGGGGCTGTCGGCGACTTTTTGGCAACTGGCATTGGCGCGGATCGGCGTCGGCATCGGTGAAGCAGGTTGCAGCCCTCCCGCACACTCGATGATTGCCGACTATTACCCGCCTGAGAAGCGCTCCTCTGCCATGGGTTTCTACACGCTGGGGATCTCGACCGGAGTGATGCTCGCCTACCTGGCCGGTGGCTGGGTTGCGGAAAACATAGGCTGGCGCGAAGCCTTCCTGATCGTCGGTGTCCCGGGTCTGTTTCTTGCGTTGATCCTCCGTTTCACTGTCATCGAGCCGCAGCGCGGAGCCTCGGAACAACGTCTTGACAGCGGCAGGAAACCACGGCTCCGAGTTGTCATGCGCTTCCTGCTGGTGCGGCGTTCTTTTCTCTACATGGCGGTTGCTGCGGGCCTGAGCGCATTTGTGGGCTATTCGGTTATCAATTTCTTCCCGAGTTTCATGGTGCGCAGCTTCGCAGTGGATGTCGCGACACTGGGGCTTTGGCTCGGACTGATCTACGGCATAGCCGGCGGTCTCGGCTTCTTCATGGGTGGCTACATTGCAGATCACGTCGGGCGCACAGGACATCGCAAGGCGTTGTGGTTCATTGCCGCAGCCGTGCTGATTACAGCGTCGTTCAATTTTGCGGTTTATCTCGCGCCGACCGCGGTCTGGTGTCTGCTCTTGTCGATCATCCCCGCTGTGACATCGAACTTCTACCTGGCGCCGGTTCTGAGCCAGACTCAAAGCCTTGTCTCGCTGCGCATGCGTGCGGTCGCTTCGTCACTCGTACTGCTGATCATCAATCTGATCGGTCTCGCCATGGGCCCACCGATAACGGGCATCGTCAGCGACCTTCTCGAACCGGGATATGGATCGGAATCGATGCGATATAGCCTGTTGCTTGTCAGTTCGGTGTTGCTGCCTTTGGCCGCGTGGTGCTATTTCCAGGCCGGCAAATCGATAGAACACGACCTGCGGCGTGCTGACGAACACGACTAGTTAGCTAAACAGCGCGCAGATACCAGTCGAAATCGATTGGGCTTATTGTGTTATGAAACTCGCGACTCTCGCCCTGACGATTCAACGCGTAATACTCACAGTATTTACTGCCGAGATAATCGGGCAGGATCTTACTGCCTGAAAATTGATCGATAGCCTGGTCCCAGCGATCGGGGATGCGGGTCTTCAGCCTGACCTGCTCGCCTTCTTCAATCATTCGTCCAGGGTCGCACTTGTTTTTCAGGCCGTGGTGGACGCCGGCGGCGATCGCGGCCGTAACCAGGTACGGATTCGCGTCGGCGCCGGCGACGCGATGTTCGAAGCGCAGATTCTTCGCGTCGGACTGCGGAATTCGAACGGCCACGACGCGATGATTGACGCCCCAGTTCAGATCGACCGGCGCGAAACAATCTGGTGACAAACGCCGGTAGGAATTTGCGTTCGGGGCATAAATCGCGGTCGATTCCGCCATGGTCGTGAGCAGTCCGCCAACAGCATGACGCAGGCGCGCTGAAAATGGCGGCACGGCGAGGCTGTCGCGGCCATGCGAAAAATAGTTTTTGCCATGCTTGTCGACAAGGCTCATGTGAATGTGCAGACCGCTGCCGGAATCCTCCGCAAATGGCTTCGCCATGAAGCAGGCCACGAGGCCGTGCCTTAATGCCGTCGCCTTGATGGTACGCTTGAGCAGCAGCGCGTGATCACAGGCCTGTACGGGATCGTCAACGTGCGCGAGATTGATTTCGAATTGCCCCGGTGCGAATTCCGATGTCGCCGTATCCGCCGGAATGCCCTGCGCGTCACAATAGTCGTACAGATCGTCGAGGAACTGCTCGATCTCCCACAGGTCATCGGGGTGATAGACCTGTGGGCCGGGCTGCGGGCGGCCGATTCCAGGAACGCGCGAGGCCCGTTGCGTTGGTCTGTCCGCCTTGGCGTGAAGCAGGTAGAACTCGAGTTCTGTCGCCATGATGATCCTGAGTCCCATCTTCCTGAGGGGCGCGAGCGATCTCTCCAGCACCGCGCGTGGATCGGCGAAGTAGGCTTGGCCATTTCGCTCGAACATGCGGAACAGGGCTTGTGCGGTTGGCCGAGCGGCCCAGGGTACCGGCGCAATACTGCCGGGAACGAGGCGACACGGAACGTCCGGATCGCCGTCGCCATCGCCGACCATGCCTGGAAGGACTCTCCCCAGGGAACTCATCAGCAGCGTCCCACCGCAAAACCAGAATTCCTCGTCACAGGTTTTCTCGAAACTCGAGCGACGGATACGCTTTCCACGCAGTATGCCGCCGATGTCCGGCACGAGCAGTTCCATCGTCGCTGTGTCAGGCTGCTGGCGCAGCAGGCGGCTCAATTCGCCACGTAATTGTTTGTTTTTGCCCATGGCTGGCCCATTGTACAGCGTGTTACCATGTGGCCAAGCTTTGCGCCTGGAACAACAACATTAATAAACGTCGCCTGCATAGCCTGACCCGCCTTATTCTCCTCGTCGCGACCGCGTGGCCGTTCACTGCGCACGCGATCGATATCGAGACGCCAGGCGTAGGTCTGACGTCCGTGCCCCTGGAGATCGTGGTCAGCGACGTCGCGGCCGGCAGCGATGTTGCCCTGCAATTCGCCGGTCGAACGCATCGCGGCTCTGCCGGAGCCGACGGTCGGGTGGTCTTCGATAACATGATGACCGAGACGCGCGGCACGTTCGAAATCACCGCAACGGCAAACGGCGAGTCGATGACGGCGCAGCTGCGGGTGTTGCCGGGCTGGATATCGGTCATGCCCGCGTTCCTGGCCATCGCCGTCGCGCTGTTGTTGCGCAATGTCATTCCCGCGCTACTGCTCGGTCTCTGGCTGGGCTCGACCGCGTTGCAGGGATTTTCGCCCCTCGGCGCACTCAAAGGCCTGATGGACGTGTTGGTGGTTTTCATTGTCAACGCGCTCGCCGATCCCGATCACGCTGCGATCATCGTCTTCACGATGATGATAGGTGGCATGGTCGGCATCATTACCCGCAACGGCGGTATGGCAAGTATTGTTCGCGTCGTTGTCAGCCGGGCGAAAACTGCGGTCAGCGGCCAGGTTGCCGTCTGGCTCATGGGCCTGATGATCTTTTTTGACGACTACGCCAACACACTCGTCGTCGGTAATACGGCCCGTTCGGTAACCGACCACCTGAAGATTTCGCGCGAAAAGCTGGCCTATATCGTCGATTCAACGGCGGCACCGGTCGTCTGCCTGGCACTGGTAACGACGTGGATAGGTTACCAGGTCAGCCTGATTGATCAGGCCATGCAGAGTATCGACGGGCTCGCCGGGATGACCGCGTATTCGATGTTTCTGCATTCGATCCCGTACAGTTTCTACCCGATACTCGCCGTCGTATTTGTGCTTGCCGTGGCTGCATCCGGGCGTGACATGGGGCCTATGTACCGTGCGGAGCTGCGGGCGCGGCGTGGCAACGTCGATTCGCGCTCGGGTGATGCGATGCCGGCAATGGATGGTGATACGCTCGAAGCGAAGCCGGACGTACCGATGCGCCCGGTCAACGCATTCCTGCCGATTATAGTACTGATCATTTCACTTGCCGCCGGCATGTTCATTACCGGTGAAGGCGAGACCATCACGGCTATCGTCGGTTCGGCGGACCCCTACAAAGCGATGATGTGGGCATCGTTTATTGGTGCGTTGGTTGCTGCCGGCTTGTCAACGGGGCAAAAGATCCTGACTGCACATGAGACCGTCGATGCGTGGTACGGAGGGGCTCGCGCTACTTTGTTCGGCATGATCGTGTTGTTGCTGGCGTGGTCGATGTCGGCCGTGACCGGTGACCTCAACGCCAAGGGCTTTCTGATATCGATACTCGGTGAGGCGCTGCCGGCGGCGCTGGTACCTGCCGTTGTGTTCGTGCTGGCTGCCATTACGGCGTTTGCGACCGGCACGAGTTGGGGAACCATGGGCATACTGTTGCCCTTGGTGCTTCCCCTGACATGGGCTGTCATGACAGTGAGCGGTATGGCAGATCCGTCGGGCATGCACATCATGTATTCCGCAATTGCCTGCGTACTGGCCGGAGCGGTGTGGGGCGACCACTGTTCGCCGATCTCGGACACGACCGTGCTGTCGTCCATTGCAAGTGGTTGTGATCATATCGAGCATGTACGTACGCAAATGCCCTATGCGCTGCTCGTCGGTGCGGTTGCGATCGGAATCGGCACGGTTCCCGCCGGCTACGGCTTGCCGCCCTGGATTTCCCTGCTTGTCGGCGGTGCCATTCTGCTCGCCGTCCTGCGATTCTTTGGTCGCAACGCAGAGGATTCTGTAGACTAGCCGAATCTGAATTCTGCTCTCACTTTATGTGTCCGCGACCTGTAATCGGCGTGCCGGCTGACCGGCGAATACTCCAGCCCCACCCGTTTCACATGGTGGGTGAGAAATATCTGCAGGCCCTGATCGATGGTGCTGACGCGCTGCCAATGATCCTCCCGGTCCTGGCCGAGCACATCGCCATCGATGATATCCTGCGAAATGTCGACGGCATCTTGCTCACCGGCAGCCCGTCAAACGTCGAACCGCACCATTATGCAGGGGAGCCCAGCGATCCCGGTACGTTGCATGATCCGCATCGAGACGCCGTAACCTTGCCGTTGACGCGGCGTGTGCTGGATGCCGGAGTACCGCTGCTTGCTGTGTGTCGTGGCTTCCAGGAACTGGTCGTGGTACTCGGAGGTTCATTGCATCAGAAGGTTCATGAGGTAGCCGGGTATCACGTCCACAAAGAGAATCCGGATGATTCGCTCGATGTGCAGTACGGACCGTCGCATGAGGTGAATCTGGTAGAAGGGGGCTTGCTGCACGGACTCGCAGGAACGTCCAACATTATGGTTAATTCTCTGCACTCCCAGGGGCTTGCACGACTTCCTGACGGCGTGACCGTGGAAGCGGTTGCCGATGACGGTCTCATTGAAGGTTTCCGCGTCGATAGCGCGCCAGGGTTCGCCCTGGCAGTGCAATGGCATCCGGAGTGGCAAGCTAGCGGAAATGAATTTTCCATGTCGATATTCAAGGCGTTCGGTGCAGCATGCCGAGCGTATGCAAAGCAACAGCGGGGGTAGCGTGGGTAAGGATGACGTTTTTCAGACCTGGTTAAAGGAACGGCAAATTGAAGACGTGGAAGCGTTCGTACCCGATATGGCGGGCTCGGCTCGCGGCAAGGTCGTTCCTGCGGACAAATTTGGCTCCGGCAAAATGAAAATGCCGGAAGCTATCTTCGCGCAGACGATTTCCGGCAACTATGTCAAGAACGAGCAAAACGTCGAGGATCGCGACATGTTGCTCGTTCCCGATCCGACGACGTTGCGCCCGGTGCCGTGGGCGAGTGATCCTGCTGCATCGGTGTTCCTCGATTGTTATCGAAGTGATTACTCACCCGTCGCAGAGTCGCCGCGTGGGGTGCTGCGTAATGTGCTTGCCCGGTACGAAGCTCGGGGCTGGGTGCCGGTCGTGGCGCCCGAAGTCGAGTTCTATTTACTGAGCGCGCATTCGGATCCGAATGCGGAGGCAGAACCGCCAGAGGGTCGTCTGGGCCGGACCGAAGGCGCCCGCCAACCGTACAGCATCGATACGATGAACGACTTCGATCCGTTCATCAATGACCTTTACAAGTACTGCGAAGTACAAGGGATACGCATCGATACCCTGTCGCAGGAAATGGGCCCGGCGCAATTCGAGATCAATTTCTTGCACGGAAATGCGGTCGAACTCGCCGACCAGGTATTCCTGTTCAAACGCACGGTTCGTGAAGTAGCAATCGAGCATGAGATGCACGCGACATTTCTCGCCAAGGCGATGGCCGAGGAGGCCGGCAGCGCATTGCACGTGCATCAAAGTGTGGTCGACAAAGACGGCAACAACGTGTTTTCGAACGAGGATGGCGAAGCGAGCGATCTCTTTTACGGCTTTCTCGGTGGTCTGCAAACCTACATGCCGGACGCGATGCTGATATTCGCGCCGTACGTGAATTCCTACCGACGCTTTCTGGACCCATGGTCGTCCCCTGTGAATCTTGCCTGGGCGATTGACAATCGAACCGTAGGCCTGCGCGTGCCGGACGCGGAGCCGGAAAACCGCCGCATCGAGAATCGCCTCGCCGGCTCGGATGTCAATCCGTACCTGGTGCTGGCAGCTACCCTCGCGTGCGGTTTTCTCGGTATGACCGAGGGGTTGAAGCCGACGAAAGCAGCCACGGGCAGCGCGTACGGCGGGGATTTCGCTCTGCACCGGCACATCTACGCGGCGATCGAGGCATTTCGGAACAGCGCAGCAATGCGTAACATGCTGGGTGACAACTTCATCAGCCTGTATGCCTTACTGAAGAGTGACGAGAACAGAGAATTCCAGGAGATCATTACACCTTGGGAGCGCGAAATCCTGATGTTTAACGTATGAGGAACTTGCCAGTGGCGGCCATCGAAAATCGTAGTGGTTCGGATCTGCAGAAGTTGGACAAAGACCACCATCTGCATCCGTTTACTGATCACAAAGAGCTGCACAAGATAAAGTCGCGCATCATCACTCATGCGGATGGGGTGTACATCTACGACGCCGACGGCAACAAGATACTCGATGGCATGTCCGGCCTGTGGTGTGTCAACGCCGGCTATGGCCGCGATGAACTTGTCGATGCGGCCGCCGAGCAAATGCGCGAGCTACCGTACTACAACAATTTCTTTCAATGCGCGCATCCGCCGTCGATCGAACTTTCCGCGTTGCTGTGCGACATCAGCCAGCCGCAGTTCAATCGCGTGTTCTTTGCGGGCTCGGGTTCGGAATCCAATGACACAATTGTGCGTATGGTGCGACGCTACTGGGACCTGTTGGACCAGCCTGAACGGCACACAATTATCAGTCGCACAAATGCCTACCATGGCTCGACCGTCGCGGCGGCCAGTCTGGGCGGCATGAAAACCATGCACAAGCAAAGTGGTTTGCCGATACCCGGCATCGTGCACGTTGAGCAGCCATACTGGTTCGGCAGTGACCGGAGTTTGTCGCCTGACGAATTTGGCCTCGTCGCGGCAAGATCCATCGAAAGAAAGATCGACGAACTCGGCGCCGACAAGGTGGCCGCGTTTATCGGGGAACCGGTTCAGGGAGCAGGCGGAGTAATAATACCTCCCGATTCGTATTGGCCGGAGGTGCAGCGCATATGCGACGAGTACGGCATCCTGCTGATTTCAGATGAAGTGATAACCGGTTTCGGGCGACTCGGTGAGTGGTCTGGTGCCGACCATTTCGGTACCAGACCCGACCTGATGTCGTTCGCAAAGGGCGTGACGTCGGGCTATCTGCCACTCGGTGGCGTAATGGTCAGCGACCGGGTCGCCGATGTGCTGATCGACAAGGGCGGTGAGTTTTTCCACGGCTATACGTACTCCGGACATCCTGCCGCTTGCGCGGTAGCCATGGCGAACCTTCGCATCCTGCAACGCGAAGGCCTGGTCGCTCGCATCAGGAACGATATCGGTCCGTATCTGCAGAACGGCTGGCGCAAGCTCGGCGAACATCCGCTCGTCGGCGACGCACGTATGGTCGGCTTGATGGGTGCGCTCGAACTCGTCAGATCAAAGGACCCGGTCGAGCGCTTCGACGAGAACCAGGGTGTCGGTAACATCTGCCGCGATATTTTGGTCAATAACGGGCTCGTGATGCGAGCGGTCGGCGACACGATTGTGGCGGCGCCACCGTTTATATTATCCCATGAAGAGGCCGACGAGATGATCGAGAAGGCGTGGAAATGCCTGAATCTCACTCAAGAGGCCATCAATGGATAAGAGCGGTGGTGATCATGCGATCACGCGTGACGATCTTTACGGCACAACACCGGAACCGACGTATGCGGGCGCCACATCCTTCATGCGCCGCAAGTACACGCATGATCTGGAAGGCGTCGATGTCGTCGTAACCGGCATTCCGCTCGACACGGCTACGACCAATCGGCCAGGGGCCCGATTCGGACCGCGTGGCATACGGGCTGCCTCGACGATCATGGCGTGGGAAAAGCCATACGGCATGGACTTCGATCCCTTCGATAAACTTGCCGTCATCGACTATGGCGACTGCTTCTTCGACTTCGGCCGGCCGCAACGGGTACCCGATGCGATCGAACTACATGCAGCCAATATCATCAGCAAGGGCCCCGCGTTGCTCGCGCTTGGCGGTGATCATTTCATCACCTACCCATTACTGAAGGCGCATGCGAGGAAACATGGCGCACCGCTTTCGCTGATTCACTTCGATGCTCACAGCGATACCTGGGCGGATGAAGTTGACCGCATCGATCATGGCACGATGTTCTTTCATGCGGCCAGAGAAGGCCTGGTCGACCCCTCAAGTTCGGTGCAGGTCGGTCTGCGTACGACCAATCCCGATACGATGGGATTTAACGTTCTTGACGCACCGTGGGTGCACGAAAACAGTATCGTCGCAGTCATCGAGAAGATCAGATCCGTCGTGGGTGACCGGCCTGCCTATCTGACATTCGATATCGATTGTCTCGATCCAAGCTATGCGCCAGGGACGGGGACGCCGGTTTGCGGCGGGCTGACGAGCCACCAGGCGATAGAGATATTGCGGGGCCTTGCCGGCATCAATATCGTCGGTATGGATATGGTTGAAGTCGCGCCGGCGTACGATGTCGGGGAGATCACTGCTCTCGCTGCCGCCGCGTTGGCCATGGAAATGTTGTATCTCTATGCCAGCCGGCCCGCCGGGTAGCAACGATGGCTTATGCGGCGATCATCCGAACACATCGCATCCTACTACGCGGCAACACGAAGCAGCGACAAAAGCTACCCGGCGCTTGAGGGCGAGCATCGCTGTGATGTGGCCGTCGTCGGCGGCGGTTTCACGGGCGTTTCGACGGCGCTGCATCTTGCGGAGCGCGGCTACGACGTCGCATTAATCGAGGCAAATCGCATCGGCTGGGGTGCGTCGGGGCGCAACGGCGGCCAGTTGATTGACGGCTTCGTGAATGCGGACAAGATCGAGAAGCGTCTTGGCACGGCGGCAGCCGACATGGCTCGACGTATGCGGTTTGAGAGCCGCGACATCGTTGTCCAGCGTATCGAGAGATATGCCATCGACTGTGATCTCAAGTTCGGTTTCCTTGACGTGGCGCAGCGCGCCGGCCATATGCGGGATTTCGAGGAATACCTGGAGCGAAAACTGCGCGCGAATTACGCACACGACATTCGAATCGTTCCGCAGCAGGCGATGCGGGAGTACATCGATTCAGATCATTATATTGGCGGTCTTGCCGACTACGGTAATGGCCACCTGCATCCCCTGAATCTGTGCGCCGGCGAGGCGCGCGCGGCGAATGAACTCGGTGCGACAATATTCGAGCAATCAGCTGTGATGCGAATACAGCACGGCCAATACCCGGCTGTGGAGACAGAATCCGGCAGAGTAGTCGCGGGCAAGCTGGTGTTGGCCGGCAATGCATATCTCCGCGATGTGGAGCCGAGAATTCGGCACAAGATCATTCCCGCGGGCAGCTACATCATCGCCACGGAACCGCTCGAGGCCGCGCGCGCGGCAAAGTTGTTACCCGCCGATATGGCTTATTGTGAGCAGACTGTCGGGCTCAATTACTTTCGTATGTCGCCGGACAAGAGATTACTGTTTGGCGGCATGTGCAACTATTCCGGGCGACACCCCAGGGACATCACGGCTGCGTTGCGACCGAAGATGCTGAAGATCTTTCCGCAACTCGAAGACCTTTCCATCGACTACGAGTGGGGCGGGAATATCGCGATCAGCATCAATCGCATTCCGCAATTCGGTCGCATCGAGGGTAATACTTACTATGCGCAAGGTTACTCGGGGCACGGCGTCGCGCCGACGCACCTGGCGGGCAAGATGCTGGCTGACGTCGTTGGCGGAGACTCGGAGCAATTCGATGTGTTTTCGAGAATCCGCCACCTGGGCTTGCCGGGCGGCAAGTGGCTTGCCAACCCGGCCCTGGCTCTGGGTATGCTGTATTTCCGCTTAAAGGAGCTGCTCTAGGCTCTTCTCGTAGTCCGCTTTGGATCGTACGCCGACAAGCGTGTCGATCAGCTCGCCCTTGTCGAACAACATCACGGTTGGAATCGAACGTACGCCGTATTTCATCGCGGCCTGCTGGTTTGCGTCGACGTCCAGCTTGGCGACTTTGACTCGGCCATCGAACTGGTCCGACAGGGATTCGATGATCGGTCCGAGTGCGCGGCACGGACCGCACCACTCAGCCCAGAAGTCGACGAGAACCGGTACGTCGGCATCGAGCACTTCCCGGGCAAAGTCATTGTCCGTCACTGCTATCGGTTGCGTTGCTGTTTGGTTCATAATTGCGTTCCTCATAGCGGTATCCCGATCTGGGATCAATGTGGCCGGTTTCAAGACTGAGGCTCGCCAGAATCCGGGTCTGCTTAGACGAATTCGACATACGGATATTCCAGGAAGGGCGCATCGTGAACCCAGATTTGTTGCTGCAGTTTTTTGACTCACGCCGGGAACGTGGTGAATCGCTCGTGCTTGTGACCGTCTACGAAACGCAGGGATCGACTTACAGCAAGGCGGGGGCACAAATGCTGGTGGATCAGGACGGTGTGTTTCGCGGCATGCTCTCGGGGGGCTGCCTGGAAGGCGACCTGTCCATACGTGCACAGCAAGTGCTGCAAACTGCGACGCCGCAAACAGTGACCTATGATCTCGGTGTGGATGATGAACTGTGGGGCATGGGTGTTGGCTGTGACGGGCTGATGCGCATGTATCTGCAGCCGCTGTGTCCTGAGGACGGTTACGCGCCATTCACGCAGATCGCCGACATATTGCGCGGCCACACGGCAGCCGACGTATCGATCCCGCTCGCGGCCGAGTCGCCTGACACGCTGACTGTCCGGGTAGAACCTCCGCCGCAGGTACTCGTGCTGGGCGCCGGCCTCGATGCCGAACCGGTCGTGCGATTCGCGGCCGAATTGGGCTGGCGCTGCACGGTATTCGATCATCGACAGGCCTACATCGACAATGGGGACTTCTCGCAAGCCGAAGCGACATGCTGTGCGCCTGCCGATGAGCTGGCTGATCGACTTGAGCTTGCGCGCTTCAGGATGGCGATCGTCATGAGCCATCACCTCGCCAGTGATCGCGCGTACCTGAGACAATTAAGCGAAACCGACATGGCATATATCGGCTTACTGGGTCCCCGGAATCGTAGAGATCGATTGTTGGTCGAGATCGGCTCGGCAGCGGTGACATTGGAGAACAGGCTCTACGGACCGGCGGGCCTAGATATTGGCGCGAGAGGACCCGCGCCGATCGCTTTGTCGATCATCGCGCAAATGCAGGCAGAATTGAGCCGCGCTAGTTGAGTCTTGGCGGATCGCCGGGGAAGAATACGCGAACAATCAGCTGGCCCAGTTCCTCGATCTGATCGTCGCTGTCGAGGTCAATGTTGCTCGTGCCCTTGAGCTCGTGTTTCAGGGCCAGCAGACCGCCCGCACACACGCGAATCATGTTGAACAACAGAGCGGCGTTGCCGGGTGGCGCCACACCCAGTTCCTGTAGTTCCGTGAGCGCCTTGTGCACTTCCTTGAACAGGGGTCTCAGGTGATTCTCGGTCAGCCACTTCAGTCGATCGCTCTCATAAGCCGCTTCCTGCAATATGATTTTGTGTAACGCCGGCTGATTGAGTGAGAATCGTAAATACGTGCGTATGAAAGCCTCGGCCCGGGCTTTTGGGCGGATTTCCGGAACCTCGGCCATCGCCTTGACCATCGAGATGTTGAACTCACGGAAGATCTGATTGGTCGCGGCGCGCCAGAGCTGATCCTTGTTCTTGAAGTGATAGGTTATCAGCGGGTGGTGGACACCGGCACGATCTGCAATATCCCGCGTGGACGTGCCTTTGAAGCCGTTTTCCGAGAATGCCTCGATGGCAGCGTCAAGCAGCTTTTGCTGCGTGACGATGCTGCGCTGTTGTTGTTTGCGCGCCGGTTTGTCCGGATTCTCGGCGTGTTGAACGTTCAAAATAGCCCCTCAGTCGCATTGCCGGGCTATCTAGACTATCTGGAACATTAGAACTAGTCCAATTCGGAAAATTTTACTTTCCGACTGGTCAATTATCGGCCATTACTCGAGCGCGAATATCATGCGCACCGCTGCACGCTTCTGGATCGCCACGCCGTTTTCGATGACTGGCTCGAATTCCCAATTTTCGACGGCGTTGCGGGCGGCGTTGGCAAAGGTATCGCCCGGGTCCGAGTCGCCAATTTCGACGCCGCTCACGCTGCCGTCGATATCGACGGTAAACACGACATCGACCCATCCGGAGACATTGCGACGCTGCGCAGCGCGCGGGTACCGGGGTGCGACATATTTGGTCCGGGTCAGCGCCCTGATCGATATGGGTGCGGCCGCCACCGCTTGCTGTTGTGACCGGACAGCAGCCTGCAGCTCTTCAGCAGAGCCGTAGACCGTGCCATCGCCGGCGCCAAACGAATCTTGCGTACTGGTTGCCGGTTCCGCACTCGCGCGTTCGGCTACCGGTTCTGCCGCAAGCGCGTCGGCACTACTCTGATCCGCCGCCTGCCTTGCTGCGGCGGCTTTCTCAGCAGCAGCTTTCTCAGCAGCGGCTTTCTCAGCAGCGGCCTTCTCAGCAGCAGCTTTCTCAGCAGCGGCCTGTTCGGCAGCGGCCTTCTCCGCCGCAAGCCGCTCGGCGGCGGCACGTTCCGCCGCAGCTTTTTCGGCAGCGGCGCGTTGCTCAGCTGCGCGGCGTGCATCCTGCGCCACTCGATCACGGGCCGCAGATAATGCATTCGTTGATGCGGCAAGTTCGCTGCTCGCCGGGTCCAGGCGGCGGGCATCAATCAGCAGCGCATCCGCGAAATCAAAATTTCCTTCGTCAATCTGTGTTCTGGCCCGCAGCACGAGCTTGCTGGCAACGACCTTGAGTCCCTGCCGCGCCGTCGCATTGTCAGGATCATTGCTTAATGCGAGTTCATAGTAAAAACGCGCATTGTCGTTGGATGGCGCAATCAGCTTGCCTTCCTCGAGGCGTGCGTTCGCCTGTGCCAGCACTTCATCGACGCGCTGGTCACTCAAGGCGGAAGTCAGTTCGGCCGAAATAGCGTCGATCTCACTGCCATCGGCAACGGCGAGGAGGCGAGCGCCATCGAGCGCTGATGCCGCATCTTCGAAGCGCGACTCGCGTATCGCGAGGCGGGCATCGTCAAGGTAGTTTCTGAGTTGAATCTGCGACAGCTGTGCATTGAGGAACGGTAGCCGCGAATTATCGGGATCAGCGAGTTCGATACGTTGCAAGGCTGCCTGAGTGTCTGATGCACGACGTTCCAGCAGTGCCGACTCGGCCATGGCCAGCGCCTGTTGGATAGCCTCCCGCAAACCAGCCTCGGCGACCGGGTCTCCGGGTGCGATCTCCAGTGCGGACAAGTACAACTCGATGGCATTGCTGCCCGTGGGGTTGAATATCTGTCCGGCGGCGGCTGCAAGCTGGGCTTCGTCGATCAAGTCGTCAACGCCCAAATCGGCGGGGAAGGTGGTTTCTGTCTCGAATACCGGTTCGGCTACTGTTGCAGATGCCGAACTTGCCGGTGGCTGTTGCCCGACGACAGGCTCGTCGGATCCACCGAGCAGCCAGAAACCGACGCCTGCCACGACAACAAGAGCGGCCGCCGCGATGGCCAGCAACCTGGGATTGCCCAGTAGCGATCCGCCCGAGCCTGTGGAAACTGGTCGCGCTGCTTCTGTCCGGCCTGCCTTGGGTTTCCTTGATCCGGAACCAAGAGAATCGCTAACCGACTTCACGATTCCGGTCACCGTTTCGGTAAAGCTCGCATCGCTACCGCCAAACGCGTCGGTCAGACCATCATCGATCGGTGACAGTGCGTCCTTCGGGTTGGCGATGATTGATGGCGCCGCTGCAGTCCTGGGCCGCGGAGCCGCCTTCGGTCTCTGTGCCGCGCCTTTTGCCGGCACCGGTTCGCCCGGCTTGGGCGGTTGCAACTGCTTCGCCTGAGGCGCAGGTTTTGGCGCGGGTTTCGGTGGCGCCTTCGCCGCCGCCTGTGGCGCAACTTTCTGCACGGGCCTTGGCGCCGGTTTCGCCTGAGGTTGCGGCGCGGGTTTCGCCATGGGTTTTGCTGTATCCGTGCCGGCGACCTTGAACGCCGAGTCTGGAGCTTCGAGGTGGTGTTTCACCGACGCTTCGATTGCGAGACGTGAGCGGCCGGGCGAAACGGGTTTTAGCAGGAAGCGATACACCTTGCCGCGATTGATCAGGTCCATGAGCATTTCGCCATCATCGCGACGACCGGCAACGATAGCCACAAGTCGCGGTGACGCCGCACGCAAGTGCATTGTCATCTTCTCGACGTTTGTGCCGACCATGGCCGCATCGACGACAGCAACGCCGACCTTTCGATTGCGCACGGCATCATCCGCCTGAGCGAGCGTGTTGGCATAAATCACGTTGTGCAGACCGCGAGCAGATTCCTGCACCGTCGCCAGGAATTCCTCATCCTGAGTGAAAACCAGTACATCCACTGAGCGCGAACCAACATCCGCACTGGCCGAGACTTTCTTCGGATCCAGAATCGGCAGCCGTCCGGTGCCGTCGCTGATTATCGCGGAGCCGTTCTCGGACGTCTCCATGACGATGTGTTCACCGACAGGCTCATCGGGGCTGGCGGTTGTGTCATTGGCCGATTCGGCGAGTGCGATCAGACGGGCCTGACGTGTCGCACTGTCGATCAGGCTTTTCAGTGAGTGAGGAGTGACAGTGCCCCGGACGACCTGAAAGACTTCCTGGTCGCCGACAAGCGCCTCGAGTCCATCATCATTGTTGCCGGCGAGCAGGATTCCGATCGTGTCGGGTGAGCGTTTCTTTGCCTCGCGCAAGGCATCGAGACCACTCATGCCCGGAAGGTCTTGCGCGGTTACGATGACATCGATCTGGATTTCGCCGAGCGTGTTGAGCGCTTCGCTGCCACTGGTCGCACAGTGCACTGTGTAACGGTCATTGAACCCCGAACTCAGGCTGTCCAGGGTACTTTGTTCGCTATGTAGTAACAGTACCTGTTTCTTGAAATGCTCAAGCGACACTCGATGACCTCCATTACTTTATGTCTAATCGCACGCCCAGTCCTAGCGTCGACGGAGTATATCCTCGCGTACGTGTGGAATAGCCATGCATGGGCAAGCGAGTATCGAATCTGTGACATGGCGCACAGTGAAACTGCAGCCCGCATCACATTTGGGCTGCAGCCATCACAGTCAAAGGGGCGGGCATCCAATCCGGGCACGAACAGCGCAAAAAACGAGGTGCCTGTCCGTCCGATTGCCCGCAGGTTTTCAGGCTCGATTCTGTGACTCTTCGGACAGGCTGGAGACGGCCTCATCGAGTGACAAAACGCTCTGTTTCCTGGAGCCGAGACGGCGCATTGCGACGTTGCGGTCTTCAACCTCACGCTGCCCAACAGCGAGCAGGACCGGTACTTTTTCCACACTGTGCTCACGCACTTTGTAAGAAATCTTTTCGTTTCGCACATCGGATTCGGCGCGCAAGCCGGCCTTCTGCAATGCCTGGACGACTTCCTCGGCGTACGCGTTTGCCTCCGAAGTGATCGTAAGAACCTTGACTTGTACCGGCGCGAGCCAAAGCGGCAGATTACCGGCATGGTGCTCGATCAGGATGCCGATGAATCGTTCGAGTGAGCCAAAGATTGCGCGATGCAACATGACCGGTAAATGTTTGTTGCCGTCTTCGCCGATGTACGTTGCGCCAAGGCGTCCGGGCATGTTGAGGTCGACCTGCAGGGTACCGCACTGCCAGTCACGGCCAATCGCATCGCGCAGTACGAACTCGAGTTTCGGCCCATAAAAAGCGCCTTCGCCTGGATTGTGAGTGTAGTCCAGTCCGGCGACTTCCAGCGCCTTGAGCAGCGCCGCTTCGGCCTGGTCCCAGACGGCGTCTTCGCCAACGCGAACGTCCGGGCGATCGGCAAACTTGATGCGCACGTCGTCGAAACCGAAACTCTTGTAGATTCCCAGGATCAGATCGCAGACGGCGATTGACTCGTCCGTAATCTGTTCGGCGGTGCAGAAGATATGTGCGTCGTCCTGAGTGAAGGCACGCACACGCATCATGCCGTGGAGAGCGCCGGATGGCTCGTAGCGGTGGCACTTGCCGAATTCGGCCAGCCGATAAGGCAGGTCGCGATAGCTCGTGATGCCCTGTTTGAAAACTTGCACATGGCCCGGGCAGTTCATCGGCTTGATCGCATAGTGTCGGCCGTCGACAGTTTCAGTAGTAAACATGTTGTCGCCAAACGTGTCCCAGTGACCCGAGGCTTGCCACAGTGCGCGAGACATGATTTCCGGCGTATTGATCTCGCGATAACCGGCAGCGTTCTGTTGCTGGCGCATGAAGTTGACCAGGTTCTGAAACAGGTTCCAGCCCTTTGGGTGCCAGAACACGGCACCGGGTGCTTCCTCCTGAAAGTGGAACAGGTCCATGACGCGGCCGAGGCGGCGATGATCACGCTTCTCCGCTTCTTCGAGCATGAGCAGGTACTTGCGTAGCTGTTTCTCATTCGACCAGGCCGTACCGTAAACACGTTGTAACATTTCGTTATTTGAGTCACCGCGCCAGTATGCGCCGGACACGTGAGTCAGCTTGAAAGCCTTGCCGAGCTTTCCCGTCGACGGCAGGTGCGGACCGCGACACAAGTCGATGAACTCGCCCTGGCGATACAGAGTGATGGACTCGCCCGACGGAATGCTCGCGATGATCTCGGCCTTGTACTCCTCGCCAATGCCGCGAAAAAATTCGACGGCCTCGTCGCGATCCCAGACCTCGCGCTCAATACGCTCGTCCCGGTCAACGATGTCCTTCATTCGTGCTTCGATGACCGCGAGGTCGTCATCGGTGAAGGGTTCGTCACGCGCGAAATCGTAGTAGAAGCCGTTTTCGATGGCCGGTCCGATCGTAACCTGGGTGTCAGGCCACAGTTCCTTGACGGCTTCGGCAAGCACATGTGCGGCGTCGTGGCGCAACAATTCGAGGCCGTCATCCGAATCCCGCGTAACAACTGCGATATCGACGTCCGCCTCGATGTCTCGGGTCAGGTCGTACAACTCACCGTCGACGCGAACGGCAACAGCGTCGCGGGCCAGGCTCTTGCCGATGCTGGCGGCGATCTCGGCACCGGATGTGGCAGCGTCAAACTGCCGGACGGAGCCGTCGGGTAGGGTTATATTTGGCATCGCTCGATCTGGTTGTCGTGAATTCAACGGCCTGTGGGCACGGCGCGCTATTGTACAGTAGTGGGTGCTCTCAACTCATGCAAAATGTGCCCGAAAATCAGCGTAGAATAGCGCCCGGCCCGAATAAGCAAGAAACCACCTATGAGCGACGTAGCACCGCGAGACTTTATCCGCCAGATCATCCACGAGGACCTCGAGTCTGGCAAGCACGATGAAATCGTCACCCGGTTTCCGCCGGAGCCGAACGGCTACCTGCATGTGGGTCATGTCATGTCGATCTGTCTGAATTTCGGGGTTGGTCAGGAGACCAACGGCCGCACGTTCTTGCGCTTTGACGATACCAACCCCGGCAAGGAACGCGAAGAGTACGTACGTGCGATCGAGTACGATGTGCACTGGCTTGGTTTTGACTGGGGTGAACGGCTCACGCATGCGTCGGACTACTTCGATCAGATTTACAGCGCGGCTGAAAAGCTGGTTGAAATGGGCGTCGCGTACGTCGACAGCCTGAGTGCTGATGAGATTCGCGAGCATCGTGGCACGTTGACCGAGGCGGGCAGGAACAGTCCGTATCGCGAGCGCAGCGTCGACGAAAATCTCGATCTGTTCAGGCGCATGCGCAAGGGTGAATTTGCGGATGGTGAACACGTGTTGCGCGCCAAGATCGACATGGCATCGCCAAACATGAATCTGCGTGATCCCGCCCTGTACCGGATTCGTCATATCGATCATCAGCGCACCGCTGACAAATGGTGCATCTACCCGATGTATGACTTCGCACACACGATGTCCGATGCGTTCGAAGGAATCACCCACTCGCTGTGCACGCTCGAGTTCGAAGATCACAGGCCGCTCTATGACTGGTTTCTGGATCAACTCAATCCGCCACATCGGCCACGGCAAATCGAATTCTCGCGACTCAATCTCGCATACACGATCACGAGCAAGCGCAAGCTGAATATGCTTATCGATAACGGTGTCGTCGCCGGGTGGGACGATCCACGCATGCCGACGATCGCTGGTATGCGGCGACGTGGTTACCCCGCCGCCGCCCTGCGCGAATTCGTCAGGCGCGGCGGGGTAACGAAGAAAGACAAGCTGATCGAAATGGGCGTACTCGAAAACTGCATTCGTGAGCAACTTGGAGAATCCGCGGAACGCCGTATGGGAGTATTGCGGCCATTGAAAGTCGTGCTGACGAATTATCCCGAAGACAAGGTCGAAATGATGCAAGCGATGAATCATCCGAACAACGCCGACCTCGGCACGCGGGAAATGCCGTTCTCGCGTGAGTTGTGGATAGAACAAGACGATTTTCTGGAAGAGGCGCCACGAAAGTTCTTCCGTTTGAAGCCCGGCGGCGAAGTGCGCCTGCGCTTCGGTTACATTATTCGCTGCGACGAAGTCGTCAGGAATGCGGCGGGAGATGTCGTCGAGTTACGCTGTAGCTACGATCCGGATACGAGGAGCGGGACCGGCAGCAGCGACAAGAAGGTGAAAGGCACCATTCATTGGGTGTCGGCGACTCACGGGGTAAGAGCCAGCGTGCGTCTTTATGACCGGCTGTTTACTGAACCGGACCCGAATTCAGTCGAGGATTTCTTATCGGTACTTAATCCTGATTCGCTGGAAACCGTCGACGCAATTCTCGAACCAGCGTTACGCGACTTGCAGCAAAGTCAGGCAGTGCAATTCGAGCGACTGGGCTACTTTTGTGCTGACTCGGCAGAGCATACGGCCGACGCACCAGTCATTAATCGTATCGTCACGCTGCGAGACAGTTGGGCAAAAATTGAACGTCAGGCGATGTCGTCCAGCGCCCTAAGTTGAGATCCCGTTTATGACGCTAATCGGAGCGCCACGCTCGATGCCGAGTCCCTCGGACGCACTGCTCTCGGCTTTCGCCACTTCGAGCACGCCGAACGAATTGATCAAAGCAAGATAGTCGCCTGGTTTTGCGCGACCGTAGGTACTGCGCATCTCGATGTCGTGGCCCGCGACGTGAACAAGCGGCTGCCTGAAACCCGAGATCAGCTCCGCGTCGATGTTGCTGATCAGATTGCCAAACGTGTCAACCGTGACGATCACGCCTGATATCTTGTCAGATACGACTTCCGGCTCGTCAAGCCATGCCGGAATCCATTCATCGGTAGCGACACCGATGGCAGCGGGATGGGTTCTGCCTGCAGCGAGTTCGGCCGCAATTGGCGCGAATATGTCGCGACCGTGAAATGTCCTGCTCGGCGTCGGAATGTCCAATTGCGCCAGTGCCTTCAGGTCCAGCTTGAACACCATTGCTGCGTCCGCTGTGTCCAGCAGACGCGCAAGCAAGCCATTATCGGGTGCCATGAAATAGTGCCCATCATGTTCCACCAGCAGAATGTCCCGCTCGGTGCCGACGCCAGGATCAACGATCGCGAGGTGTACCGTTCCTGGGGGAAAGTACTGGTAGCTTCGGCTGACCCAAAAGCCCGCTTCCGGCGGCCATTGCGCTGGAATATCGTGCGCCAGGTCGATAATTATTGCGTCATGAAACCTGCTGATAATGACGCCTTTCATCACGGCCGCGAACGGGCCTTTGTGTCCAAAGTCGGTGGTGATCGTGATGACGCCGGATGGTTTCATTTCTCTTTACTGTCGTTCTGCAGGCTTCGTAATTCTATCAGGCCAATTGCGCGTCTGCCGGGGGGTGTCGCAGAAACGACAGCTTCGCCCAATAGATAAAGGCCGTGTCGATCACAGCGATTGCCACTTTGAAGATGTATTTGGCAAAACCGAGAGCGAATGCGGACCGGATGCCAACGATCGGGGCCCAGACGACCAGTGTGAATATCGCCGTATCGAGGACTTGCGAGCTCATCGTCGACAGATTGTTTCGCATCCAGAGCCAACGATCACCGGTTATCGACTTGATCTTGTGAAACGCCCAAACGTCGAAACTCTGACTGATGATGTACGCGAGCAGCGAGCCGAGGATCATTTTGGGGGTGAAATTCACGATGGTCGCAAACGCGTTGTGTACGTTTGCCGAGAATTCGGCCGATCCGGGTTTCTGGCTCGGGAGGTAGAGCATGGCAAAACTAAGCATCACGAGCACTACAATGCTGACGGCGAAACCCATTCGAACCGCCTTATTCGCCTCAGCTTTGCCGTAGTTTTCACTCAGGACATCGGTCGCGAAGAAAATGCTCGAGTAAAAGATGACGCCGAGGCTGGTTTCCATGCCGAAAATCATCGTCAGCTTCGGGCCCTGCAGGTTGGCGAGAATTATCGCCGTCGCAATTGCGACCTGCAGCCCGGCTTTGCCGAACAGACGGTACAGAATCACGGTGCCGCCGAGGTCGAGAACCAGGGTCGTCAGCCACAACCACTCCTGATTGACAGCAAAAAATTCGGCGACGTCCTGCGGAATCATCTGGCAGGAACCTCGAGCCGCATGCTCACGCAGCCAATTTGTCGAGGTGCCAGTCGGCGTTGCCAAACATCTGGCCGATCGCTGTCAACCGCTTGAAATAGTGCGCGATATCGGTGTCCCAGCAAACACCCATTGCGCCATGCAGCTGCACGGCTTCCTGGCCGACCTTCTGGCCGGCCGTACCAACCTGATACTTCAGAGCGCTGATCGATTTTTTCGCTTCGTCAGACTGATCAGCGTTTGCCATCGAAGCCCAGATCAACAACGAATAGCTCTGCTCGCAGGCTGTCAGCATGTCGACCATACGGTGCTGAAGAGCCTGAAAACTGCCGATCGGCACGCCGAACTGCACACGGTTTTTTGAATACTCAACCGTTTTCTCGGTCATGACCTGCATGATGCCGACCGCCTCAGCGCATACCGCGAGCGTGGCCTCATCGATGACTGCGTCAAGAGTCGCGTAAGCTTTGTTGACGTCGCCAAGCAGAGCGCCGCCATCGGCTCGCACATTTTCGAGGCGAATTTCCGCGGCCTGATGCGCGTCCACGGTCCGATACGACCGCCTGGTCACGCCGTCGGCCATGCCTTCCACCGCAAATAACGTAATGCCAGTGGCGGAAGTGCTGTCACCCGAGGTTCGCGCCGGAATTATCAGCAACCCGGCATGACCGCCATTGCAGACGACGCTTTTGTGGCCGTTGATCACCCAGCCATCGGCATCAGCCACGGCCGTGGTTTCTATATTTGCCAGATCATAGCGACTCTGCGGCTCGGCGAATGCCAGCGCCGTCTGCAGTTCACCGGCAATGAGTGGTTGCATCCATTTTGCTTTTTGGCTTTCGTTGGCGATGCGTCGCAATACGCCACCGGCCAACACGATATTGGCGAGATAAGGTTCCACAATCAGCCCGCGTCCGAACTGCTGCATCATGAGCATTGACTCGATCGGTCCGCCATCGAACCCGCCATCGGCCTCGGAGAACGGAATGGCCGTCCAGCCCAGTTCGGCGAAGGTCCGCCAGACCGAGCTGCTGTATCCCTGTTCGGATGCCGCAATTGTCTGCCGCGTGTCGAAATCGTAGTCATTGGCGATGAATTTCTCGGCGCTTTCGGCCAGCATCGACTGCACTTCGGTTAATGAGAAATCCACGCGTTACGCCCCTACAAGCCCAGCACATGCTTGGCAATGATGTTCTTCTGGATTTCGTTTGAACCGCCGTAGATAGACGCTTTACGAAAATTGAAATAGCGCAGAGAGGACGTCGTCTCGGCACCTTCACCGACACGGGCGTCTTCCGGAAAATCGAGCACATACTGGTCTGGCACATAGGGCAATGCATAATATCCGGCCGCTTCCATATAGAGCGCGTCGGTGGCTTGCTGCAGCTCTGTGCCCTTGAGCTTGAGGATCGACGATTCAGGCCCCGGGGCCTTGCCGGAAGCGACTGCAGCCAGGGTGCGCAGCTCGGTAAACTCGAGTGCTTTCAGCTCAACTTCCGTCGCTGCAAGTTTGCGCATGAAGTTGCGATCGTTGACAAGCGGCGCCGCGCCGCGAACAGACCGAGCAGCCTGTGCACGCAGCTTTTTGAGGCGATAATTCGTGCTCGCGACGCCGGCCGTGCCGGTGCGCTCGTGTTGCAGCAGCACCTTGCCATAGGTCCAGCCTTTACCTTCCTCTCCCACCAGGTTCTCGACCGGCACTTGCACATCGTCGAAGTGAACTTCGTTAATCTCATGGTCGCCCTCGATCGTAAGAATTGGAGTGACCGTTACGCCGGGCGTTTGCATATCGATTAGCAGGAAACTGATTCCTTCCTGACGCCGCGCAACATCGCTGCTCGTTCTGACAAGACAAAAGATCCAGTCCGCGTGCTGCCCGAGGGTTGTCCACGTCTTCGTACCGTTCACGACATAGTGGTCGCCTTCCAGGTCCGCCCGGGTCTTCAATGAGGCAAGGTCGGAGCCGGAACCTGGCTCCGAGTAACCCTGGCACCACCAGACGTTACTTTCGAGGATGTCCGGCAGGAATCGCAGTTTCTGCGCTTCGTTGCCAAAGGTGTAGATAATGGGTCCGACCATGCCGAGCCCGAACGGAATGATATTGGGCGAATTCGCGTCGGCCATCTCCGTGCCGAATATGTATTTTTGCGCTATTGTCCAGCCTGTTCCACCATACTCGATCGGCCAGTTGTAACCAGCCCAACCTTTGCTGAACAGCGCTTTCTGGAATCGAATATGGTCTTCGCGCTCCAGTGGAACGTTCTGGCGCTGTTTCCGGGCGATATCCTCGGGTATTTCGTTGCGGAAGAAAGCTCTGACTTCGTCGCGAAACGCAAGTTCGTCTTCACTGAAGGTGACATGCATTGAATTACCTGGAGAAATGGCCCGGCGGTCAAAAAAGCATGCAGGATTTGGTGGCCAAAATAAAGAACAACGCGTCCGGATCGTGCAGAATGCAGATATGACGTCAAAAATAATTGCCGACGATTCGGCCGGTTATATCGCGCATGAAGTCCGTGACGCGCTCGATCGACCACTGCACGACCTGCGCATCTCGCTGCTGGATCGCTGCAACTTCCGTTGCCCGTATTGCATGCCGGAGACTGAATTTCACGACGACTATCAGTTTCTTACGCGATCGCAGCGACTGACGCACAAGGAAATACTGCAAGTGGCACATGTCGCAACGCAGCTCGGCGTTTCCAAACTTCGCCTGACCGGAGGTGAGCCGCTGCTGGACAAGAAACTGCCGGAACTCGTCAGGGGCCTTGCCGCATTGCCTGGCGTAGAGGATCTTGCGCTGACGACGAATGCCATATTGCTCGCGCCGATCGCTGCCGAGCTGGCGGAAGCGGGCTTACATCGTGTCACGATCAGCCTGGACAGCATGGACGAGCAGGTATTCAGGACGATGAGCGGCGGTCGCGGGGAGCTGGCGACAGTGCTCGCCGGCATCAAAGCGGCCGAGGAGGCTGGCCTGTCGCCGATCAAGATAAATGTCGTCGTCGAACGCGGTGTGAATGACCACACGGTGCTCGAATTGCTCGACCATTTTCGCGGTACGGGCCACATCGTCCGTCTGATCGAATTCATGGATGTCGGCAATCGCAACGGTTGGCGCAGGATGCAGGTCGTGCCATCGAGAGAGTTGCTCGCCAAAGTGCAGGAGCGCTGGCCGTTGCGTTCGCTCGATCGCAACTATCCGGGCGAAGTCGCGCGCCGCTATCAATATGTTGACGGTCAGGGGGAAATTGGCTTTATTTCCTCTGTCACGGAGCCATTCTGTGGCAGCTGCAGCCGGGCAAGACTGTCGTCGGACGGGATGCTTTATACTTGCTTGTTCGCAACGCAGGGCACGGATCTTCGTGAGCCGATCCGCAATGGCGCGAATGACGACGAGCTTGGCGACATTCTGTCGCGAATCTGGTTGCAGCGTGCCGATCGCTATAGCGAATTGCGGCGGTCCGATGTCGCCGAGCACCATGCGCTGAGCAAGGTTGAGATGTATCGAATTGGTGGATAGATGAGCAAGCTGAGCCATATAGACGAGCGCAACAGGCCGACGATGGTCGATGTCAGCAACAAGGCAGCGACCGCGCGAGAAGCTCATGCACGAACGATGGTCGAGTTGCCGGCCGTTGTGCTTGCTGAGCTCGACGGTGATGAGATCATGACCAGGAAAGGTCCGGTATTCGCCACCGCAATCATCGCGGGCGTGATGGCGGCGAAAAAGACACACGAGCTTATCCCGTTCTGCCATCCCCTTGGGCTCGAGAATTGCAACATCAATATTGCAATCGAGGAGCAACACGCCGTGATCGATTGCCGTTGCAAAGTTCACCACAAGACCGGCGTCGAGATGGAGGCATTAACCGGTGCTTCGGTCGCCGCTTTGGCCATCTACGATATGTGCAAGGCGATGTCGCATGACATCGTCATCCGTGAGACACGTCTGCTGTCCAAGACCGGTGGCAAACGGGACTTCAGTCATGGCACATAACGCGACGTACGGCCTCGTGCTTGCCGGCGGAGAGAGTCGCCGCATGGGACATGACAAGGCACTGCTCGTGCGCGATGGGCAAAGTCAACTCGAGTACGTTACGAGCATCGTGGCCGGCTGCGTTGACCGGCTGTTCGTGTCCACGCGACGCGAGCAGCACGATGATGCCGAGCGGAGTCGCTTCGATACCATCACTGATCGTTACGAGGGCATTGGACCTGTGGCCGGAATTCTCTCGGCAATGGACGAGTATCCGCAGGCCGACTGGCTTGTCGTCGCTTGCGACTTGCCTAACATCGATGCCGACACGCTCACGTTTCTGCTTGCGAATCGTTCGCCGGATAAACCGTTTACGGCATTCAGGAGCAGTTATGACGAACTACCAGAGCCCTTGTGTGCACTGTACGTGGCCAGTAGTAATGCCATCGTCCGGCAGTTCGTTGCGGATGGCGTCGTTTGCCCGCGCAAGATTCTGATGCAGTCGGATACCTTATTGCTCGAGCAGCCTGATCCGCACGCGCTGGACAACGTCAATACCCCCGATGACCTGCGCGGAAGCGTTCTCGAGGCGGTGCGGTGAAGACGATCACGGTGCGCTATTTCGCGATGTTCCGCGAACACGCGGGGCTGGACGAGGAGACATTGACGATCGATGCAAACGATGCGGCCGATGTTTTTCGCGCGACGCGGAGCCGACATGGGTCTTCTGAGCCGTCCGGTCATTGCAAGGTCGCAATCAATGACGTAATGGCCAGTTGGGAATCGCCGATCAATGACGGTGACACGGTCTTGTTGTTCCCACCCGTGGCAGGCGGCTGACATGATCGAGTTGACCACGTCCGCAATTGACCCCGACGAGCGGCGCAGAACCTTGTTCGACCCCGGTGCGGGCGCATACTCCAGCTTCGAAGGCTGGATTCGCAATGAGAATGAAGGCAAGCGGGTTCTCAGGCTCGAATACGAAGCCTATGTGCCCGTGGCGATCAGCGAAGGTGAGAAGATCCTTGCAGAGGCGGGCGATCGGTTTCCACATTTGCATGCTCATTGCGTACACCGCACGGGGCTGCTTGAAATTGGCGACTGTGCGGTATGGGTCGGCGTCTCATCGCCCCATCGCGATGAGGCCTTTCGGGCGTGCCGTTTCGTCATCGACCAGATCAAGGTGCGCCTGCCGATCTGGAAAAAGGAACACTATGCGGATGGCCACTCGGGCTGGGTCAATTGCGAACGCTGCGCGCGATCTGCCTGAGATCCTCCGGTGTGTCGATATCAATGGCAGCTGGTTCAAACGTCACATTGCGCACGGTGAAGCGCTGATCCGCCAGCAGGTGTCTGCCACCTGCATCGTCCCCAAGCGTCAAAAGGTCGCCGAAACAGCCGCGCGGGAACAGGACGGGCGCACCTGTCGTGCCCGCAAATGCCGTCGCGACAATCTCATCGTCGGCGCCGCTCCACGCTGTCTGCAGTGCCTGCAGGTGCGCGGCCGTGATCAAAGCCTGGTCAGCAAGCACTACGACGATCGCCCGGGCAACGTGTTGCACCGAGCGAACTGCTTGCGCAATCGATGTGCCAAGCCCATCGGCATAGTCATCGTTGCGCAGAAAAAACCCCGGCAACGGATCACAGGCAGCAATGACAGCTTTCCAGTCGTGGCCGACGACCAGTATCGTGTTAGCGCCGCAGGCCAGGACGGCGAGTTCCAGCGCTCGTTGTACGAGTGGTGTGCCGTCGATTTCGGCCAGTTGCTTGCTGGACCCAAAGCGCGAGGCCGAACCTGCCGCCATGACTGCGGCGAACACTGAATGTGGCTCTGAGGCGGTCATATGATGCCATTCTAGCCTCACTAGCAGAAAAAATCGGCGTCGGAAACTTGCGGCAGAAGAAGCTTCTGTGTATTTCTAGCGGCATCGTGAAGCTAATCAGATCAGTTGCAGATGCCAAGGCGCTGGAAGGCGAGGAGATCGGTTTATCCGACTGGGCCGTAATCGATCAGCATCGTATCGACCAATTTGCCGAAGCAACTGCTGATCACCAGTGGATTCATGTCGATACGGAGCGGGCAGCCAGAGAGTTGCCAAATGGCAAGACCATCGCTCACGGTTATCTCACCCTGGCCCTGATACCGGCCCTGACAGCGGACTTCATTGAGGTCGAGAATCTTGCCAGGGTCTTCAATTTTGGCGCTAACAAGGTTCGCTTCTACACACCCGTTCCGGCGGGCGCAATGGTTCGTGCGCGGGCAAAACTGCTGCAGGCGCGATTTCGAGGTGGTGCGCTGTTGTTGTCGTCGGAAGTCCGCATCGAAGTGCAAGGTGAGCGAAAACCCGCCTGCGTTGCGGAGATTCTCGGCATGTACTATTTCACCGAGTAGTGCCGCACGTCAGGGGTCAGAGCGCTTCCTCACGAAGGGTTTCTGACCCTGGAGGATTAGCGCGTGTGCAACCACCCAGGCAGGAAGGAATAGGGGTCGGCATCCACCGATCGATTCCAGTCGACGTTATTTTCTTCGAGTAATTCCTGCAGACTGCCATCTTTGCACGCGTCGAATGTCTCCGATGCACCGCCCAGGTGTTTTCCTCCGATATAAACCTGCGGAATCGTTTTCTGTCCGGTGCGGCTTTCGATCGCTTTGCGGATCTTGCCACCCTTGTTGTCTTCCTGGTAGGCGACCGAATCGAGATCGATTGAGCGGTAGGGGATCTCATACGCGGCAAACATCTTGCGCACCGACCAGCAAAACTCACACCATTCGAGAGCGAATAATACAACCGGATTCCCGGCGTCATGCGTCACCTGATCGAGAAATTCGAGCGCTTCGGTCGGCGCATCGGGAGCCGGCGGCTGCTTTGGGTCCGACTCAGATGCGGGTGGCGGTGGCGCATCGAAACGATAATTAGGCGTCGACCGGGAGATTTGCGCCTCTTCCTCAGTCATGTCCTCCGGAATTCCATCGAATAACGGCGTACTCAGGTAACGCTCCCCGGTATCAGGCAGCATGCACAGAATATTCGAGCCCGGTTCTGCCTTGGCCGCCACGGTCAGCGCGCCGGCGAGAGTAGCCCCGGCCGAGATCCCTACGAATATGCCTTCATCGCGTGCAAGCGATTTTGACAGGCGCAGTGCATCATCGCCCGCTATCGGGATGATCTCGTCGATCAACTTCGCATCGACGACATCTTCGGTGAGCCTGGGAATGAAATCAGGACTCCAGCCCTGCATCAGATGTGGCCGGAACATCGGATGACTTTCGCTGATCGATCCATCGTCCGCGCGTGCCTGCGGTATGCCGCTGCCGAGTATCGGTGAATTGTCGGGTTCGCAAACGATGACTTTCGTCGCGGGGCTTTTTTCCTTGAGTACGCGGGATACACCTTTCAGTGTTCCGCCGGTACCGAACCCCGTCACCCAGTAGTCGAGACTGATGCCATCGAACGCCCGCAAAATTTCGGGCGCTGTCGTGCGCGAATGTGCGTTGGCATTCGCCTCGTTCTCGAACTGCCGCACGAGAAACCAGCCGTGCTGGTCCGCGAGTTCGACGGCTTTTGCCAGCATCCCGCTGCCTTTCAATGCCGCGGGCGTGAGTACGACTTTGGCGCCGAGAAAGCGCATCATCCTGCGGCGTTCGAGGCTGAAACTTTCGGCCATGGTAACGACGAGCGGGTAGCCCTTCTGGGCACAGACCATCGCCAGGCCGATGCCGGTATTGCCACTGGTCGCTTCGATAACGGTCTGCCCGGGCTGCAATGCGCCACTTTGCTCTGCGTCCTCGATGACGCCAAGCGCGAGCCGGTCCTTGACGGACCCCATTGGATTGAACGACTCGATCTTGACGAACAGGTTGACATTGCCGGGACCAATCTTGTTCAGCTTGACGATCGGCGTGTTGCCGATGGTCTGCAGAATGTTTGAGTAGATACCAGTCATTCGATCAGCCTCTTGCTATTCGCCGGACAGCGCCTTGTAGCGCACCATTGTGCGCCGATAGGCGTCGGTGCCGAGCATGCGCCCGGCGAGGCCGCCGTGCAAATCGTCGTCCCAGTAAGCCCAGCGTTCGACGAACGCCTGGGCCCTGGCCCGATCCCCGGCGTATTGAATCTGCAGGACTCGCCGCAGCAGCTCAGTCACGACATCGTGATAGCGACTGTAGTTGATGACCAGCAGTCCTGATTCCGGGTCTGGTCCTATCAGGCCGTTTTCCATATAGAAATTGAATTGCATGAGCTGCATGTTCTGATACGGCTGTTCGGCACGCGGCCGGACAACCTGCAGCGTGCGGCGTATGCCGCTGGCATAAACGGCACGCATACCGGCATCGTCATAGTAGCCGGCCCGACGCAGCGCTGGTGTGGCAAACAGTGACACAAGGTCCGATTTCAATTCTTCATACAGGTCGGACAGGTCCGCAAGGGCACTGTCGAGGTCGCGACCATCCGCTGTCTTGCTCACTCCGAGATAGTGGCCGATCTCGTGCCACAGCGTGCGATTGAAGCCGCCTTCGGACGACAGATGATTGCGGCAACAGGCATCAATCACGGCATCGAAGCGTTTCTTTCGGTCAGCGAAAATATCAGGATTCGTCATGATGTTGTTGCGCAGCAGAATGGTCCTGCCGTACTTGCGCGAATAATCGGCATCGTTGGGCAGTATCGTGGCCGTGTTCGCTCCGCGCGCCTGCCCGAAGTCCGCAATGACGTTGTAGACGCCGACGGGCAGTCGCGTATTGACCATCTTCTGATGCTCGTACGGCAGTGAGTCTTCGATTGCCTGCAGGCCCGCGATCGCGCTTTCCAGTGCGCGGCTTTTTTCCTCGTCGCGTGCGAGGACGCTGGCGCTAAAGAACGCCTTCACGCCGAACAAGCTGTCGTCATACGTTTCGTAGCTGCCGATTTGTATGTTTAATCCATCGAAATCACCACTCACCCAGGAAGCATCGCCCGACTCGTAGTTGCTGCTCAACAAATCACGCCCCTTGTTGTCGAGATAGGCGGCGAAGTCGGGCGATTCGGTCCGCAACAAATCGGCAGCGGCAACCAGGTGTTTTCTGACCACGGCGAGTTGCGGCGCGTAAGCCAGCGCGTAGGGCACCGCATACAGCGATTCCGAATTCCGTTCGAGAGACTCGAGTTTTTCACGTAGCCCGAGATGTAAAGCATCGATGCCGGGAAAGCGATCGAGCTGCGACGTGTCGGCTGCAAGATTGCTTGCTGTCGCACGACGCACGACACTGCGTACGCTGAGCAAGTCGGCAGAAGCTGAGGGGTTCTCTGCAAGATAGCGGTCAATTTCATCACGCGTCAGACCGTCCGGGTAGACCGTTTTGCCAGGCTGCTCCGGGTCGACCGGCACGAACGCCAGCCTTTCATTTTCCAGCGTGGTCGCAATGGGCCCCTTGGACAGATACCAGAGATCGAGAAGATTTCCTGTCGCGACGGATTCGCCGCTGTCCTCGTGCAGTTGGAGTAACGCCTGTCTGGCAGCCGTTGCCTGGCGATGGCGTTGCGCCTCGTACAAGTCGTTCATAACCTGACCGGCGGCGAGCAACTCGATCACTGCCTGCTGTTCGGCTTTGCTCAGATGGTCGAGGTCAGGGTCGAGCGTGACGCTCAGCGTAGCATCGAGGATGCCTCGCGTCCGATCCGTCGTCCAATATCCGTCAGGCAATTGCGCGGCGGCGCTGCCAGCGGCAAGAATGAGGGCCACTATCAGTATGCGCATGCTCTTCTCCAGCTCAATCAACAAATTCCGCCGTCGTCTGGCGTTTTCGATTGACAATCAATCGTGTGACGTCCGGCCGCGAGTAGTGGCCGGCAACATCGAGGCTATGGCGCTCTTCGAGCACCAGGCGATGCTCGATTTCTGCGACTCGCAATGACTCTGTGTCGATCTCCGGTTGCAGTATCCAGTCGCCGTTCGGTGCCGCCAGGCAAGAGCCGCCGTTGGCCATGATGTCGTCTGCTACCTCGCGCAACAGCTCGGCGTGAGGCAGCTGATCAGCAATATCCTGTCGTCGCATCAGGCCCGATACTGACGCGACGAACGAGCGGCTCTCACGCGCTATGTGGCGGGTGACGTCCTCGGTGTTGCGCAGGTTGCCTGGCCAGATCGCGACATGCAGATCCTCACCTTGAGCGTACAGGGCGGCGGCCTGACAGACGATGTCGAGGTCGCCATCCTCTGTGCACACGGCTTGACTGACATAGTGTGCATATAGCGACTTTTGCAGCGCGGACTCGAACTCGGCGCCAGAGGTGCGCTCGACCCAGAATGGATATACCGGGACGAGTGCTTCGCCGAAGATGATCAGCTCACAATTTTCCCTGGCACTGCGGTCGATCCAGTCTGCAACCTTCCCGAGCGTCGCGTCGCGCTGTAGCCAGATCGGGGCGATCTGGCACAGCGCGATTCTGAGCGCGTCTGTTGCGATGGCTCTAGTCGAAGTTCTTGCGGAACGTAATTCCCCAGCTCGAAGGGTCCGACGGGTAGGAGTTCATATGACCCTCCTGCGCCGGGGCATCGAAAGATCCGTGATACCAGCGCTCGTCGGTGATATTGCGTCCCCACAAGGTCACCTCCGAGTTGAAGTCAGTCCAGTTGTAGCCTATGCGCAAATTGATCAGGTCAACACCAGCCTGCCGCGTGAACGGGTCCACGTCACCGTCGGTGAACTGCGAGGAGTAGTGCGAAAACTCGCCGCGGAAGAACATCGTGTTGTTGCCGACCTCGATATCCTGGGTCAGAGCGATGAAGACCTGATCCTCGGGATTGTACGGCAGGACATCGCCTGATCGATCGCAGCGCTCCGCGAGGAACGGATTGGCGCTGGGCTGCAGGCCTGGATCCGATTCTCCGGTGTGGAACACGAACGCATCTCGACAGGTACCGTTTTCGAACGACTTGTATTCACCTTCGTTCTTCGCGTAATAGCCCTGGATCTCCGTGGACTCGAACGGACGCCAAATGAACTCGACTTCAATGCCCTGGGTATCCAGGTCACCTGCGTTCTGCAGATTGAAGCCTGTACCGGTGAACGAATTCGCCTGGAAGTCTTCGTACTGCGTGTCATAGATCGCGACGCTGAGTCGCACCGGACCGAGGTCACCCTTGAAACCGATTTCGATCGATTCGGATGTTTCGGGACCGAAGACCTGGTCAAAGACCGGCGCGATCCTGTCATCGTTGGTACCGCCGGACTTGTAGCCGGTTGCGTACGAGGCGTAGAACATCGTGGTGTCGCTCGCGAACCAGGTCAGTTTTGCCGTGCCGGTTACCTGGTCGTCTGTCAGCGAGTCTTTGAGCGGGTCTCGTGGCGCCAGCGGGTCAAACGCGAATACGCCCCAGCCCGGGGTGAATAATGGCGCGAAAAACGGCAGCGACGCGGTTGGATTGAGTGGATCGAACGTCGGTGAGCCGGGCGGCAGGAATGGTGCACACGTCGGCTCCAGCGAGCAGCCGAGAATCGCCACGGTGGTGAAATCCGGGCGTGGCGTGCCCGTGGGAAGCGGGGCCGAGGTGTAGACAGCGTCAATGTCCTTTTGCTCGTCGGTGTAGCGGGCGCCCAGTGTCAGGACGAAGTCGTCTCCAAGCGCGAGGTCAGTCTGTGCGAACAGGGCCCAGCTGTCATGATTCTGCGTGGTCACGTCGAGCGCTGTCGACCCTGGCAGCACGGCCGGGAGCCCTGCCGGTTGAAAGCCGGCAGCCCCGAAGACCTCGGCGACGCCGTTAACGATGTCCTGCAATGCCACGACCCTGGGATCCGTTGTCAGCAACGCGGATATCAGCCCGGCGTCGTTGGTCGTCTTCCGGTTCACGATTTCCTGTTCGAAATAGTAGGCACCGAGCACGTAGTTGTGACCGTTGCCAAATTCGCCAGCGAGGCGAAATTCCTGCGAGAACGAGTCTTGCGTGGAATCGTTGATCCGGTCCAGTACCGGCGCGTCGGTAAAATCGATGTCGACGAAATCGAAGGAGTCGAATGCGCGGTAGGCTGAAACCGACGTAAATGTCATGCCGTTATCGAAGGTGTTATTGAGCTCGAATGACAGCCCCGAGTCCTCGTTTTGCGATACCGGGAGGAAGTTGGCCGCCGACGTATACTCGTCGAAGCCGACGCCCTGCTGGAAGCTGCCGCCCGGCAGTATCCGGCCTGGCAGCGGTCCGAAGAAGCAGGGAACGCCCACCGGGTCGCAAACAGGGAGGCCCTCGAACGACTCAAGAAATCCCGGCGGGTAGGGATAGTCGGTAAACACCGTGCCGCCGAGCAGGAAGATCGAGAAATCCGTGCCGAAAATGAGGCCTGAACCGCCGGGCGCGCTGAAGTCGCTGGCCTGGGAGATAATGTTGTCGACGCGCGTGACGGCAACGCAACAGATTTCGTCGATCTCCGCGTAATCCGCGATCAGGCGCCAGTTGAGGTCTTCGCCAGCGTCGTTAGCGAGCTGCAACCGAACGCCGTAACGGTCGCGATCATTGTGTGCGTCATCGCCAAAGTTGAAGTCGTCGACATAGCCGTCGCGCTGGGTGGAGAAAACTGTGCCGCGAAAAGCAATACTGTCATTGATTGGAATGTTGGCTGCCGCACTGATCTTGAGCAAGCCGAGATCGCCTGCGGTCGCCTCGACGAATGCGTCACGGTCCTGACTTGGTCGCACCGAGCGAACGGTAACAGCGCCCGCTGGCGTATTCTTGCCAAACAGCGTTCCCTGCGGACCGCGGAGCACTTCGACCGCCTCGATATCGACGAGGTCATTGATCATTGAGCTCTGACGTGAGCGGTAGACACCGTCGACGTACAGGCCAACCGATGACTCGACGCCGAAGTTATTTGCAGTACTGCCGACTGATCGAATCTGAAAGTTGGAGGTTGTCGCCGACTGACTTTGACCCACGATCAGGCTCGGGACGTTCTGCTGCAGATCGAACACGTCCTTGATGCCCGACGCCTGGATCTCGGCACCTGTCACCGCGGTAACCGCAACCGGAACCTCCATGATGTTCTGTTCACGCTTTTGCGCGACAACGACGATTTCTTCAAAAATGCCCGCGGTCCTTTGTTCCTGCGCGTTGGCTGAAATGCCCAGGATGAGCCCGGCAACCGCCATTGGCAAAATCGTGCCAATGATCGATACACGCTGAATTGACGATCGAAGATCCCTAATCATTGTTCCCCCTTTTCACCCTTTACCTAAGGCGTTAAATGTTGGGCAGAGGATAGCATGTATTGCCCGAATATTTGCCTGTTGGGCAGCTTCGGAATGTGCCTAGATACTCGATAAGCAGCGGATTTCTGTTAAATTGTCCGGATTTCAATCGAACCGGGGAATAGATGTTATGCAAGGCTTGATGATGAACACGCCGTTACTGATCTCATCGATCGCGGAACACGGCGCCAGATACCACGGCGGTCGCGAAATAGTCTCGGTGACTGCCGACAATCCACGGCATCGCTATACCTACAGTCAATGTATCGATCGCGCAAGACAACTCGCGAATGCGCTGGACAAGCTCGGACTGCAGCAGGGCGACCGGGTGGCGACACTCGCCTGGAATGATTACCGGCATCTCGAAGCCTATTACGCGGTCAGTGGCTCCGGGTATGTCTGCCATACGATCAACCCGCGGCTGTTCCCGGAGCAACTCGTGTTCATCATCAACCACGCCGAGGATCGCTGGATCTTCACCGATGTGATGTTCGTGCCGCTGCTCGAGGCGATCGCTGACAAAATCTCCGGCGTCAAGGGCTTCGTCGTCCTGACGGACGAGGCAAATATGCCTGAGACATCGCTGCCGAACGTGCTTTGTTACGAAACGTTGATAGGCGCAGAGTCGCCCGAATTCACCTGGCCGCAGCTGGATGAACGTGCAGCCTCGGCGTTGTGTTACACGTCGGGCACGACCGGTGACCCGAAGGGCGTGTTATACGACCATCGTTCGACCGTTTTGCACGCCTACGCGTCCGTCGCGCCGGACATCATCAACCTGTCCAGCCATGACACGGTTCTGCCGGTCGTGCCGTTGTTTCACGTCAATGCCTGGGGCATCCCGTACTCGTCATTTATCGTCGGGGCAAAGCTGGTCTTCCCGGGACCGAAAATGGGCGACGGCGAAGTACTGTGCGACTTGCTCGACAGCGAGGATGTGACGCTGGCGCTGGGTGTTCCGACGGTTTGGCTCGGACTGCTGCAGTACACCGAAAAAACCGGCAAACGCCTCGACAAGTTGAAAAGGACGCTGGTCGGTGGAGCAGCCGTGCCGCGAGCGATGATCGAAGCATTTCGCGACCAGCACGGTGTCGAACTTCGTCAGGGCTGGGGGATGACGGAAACGAGTCCACTGGGTGCGGCGAACTGCCTGAAGGCCGGTCTGGAGTCGCTGTCAGAGGAAGAGCAACTTGATCTGGGCACGAAGGCCGGGCGCGGTTTGTTCGGCTGCGAATTGCGTATCGTCGACGACGCAGGGGCAGAGTTGCCGTGGGACGGTGTCGCCTACGGTGCACTGCAGGTGCGTGGACCATGGATATGCAGCGATTACTTCAAACTCGAAGGTGCTGCAGGCTCGCACACGGATGACGGCTGGTTCGACACGGGCGACGTCGCGACCATCGACCCGGAAGGCTATATGGCGATCACCGATCGCACCAAGGATGTCATAAAATCCGGCGGTGAATGGATCAGCTCGATCGAACTCGAAAACACGATAATGGGCCATCCCGCGGTTGCCGAGGCGGCTGTTATCGGTGTCGCTCACCCGAAGTGGACCGAACGCCCTCTGCTCATAGTCGTCCGTGCCGAAGGCGCGGATGTCAGCAAGGAGGAATTGCTGGCCTGGTATCAGGGTAAAGTCGCCACCTGGTGGATTCCGAACGACGTCGAATTCATCGACGAGCTACCGCACACGGCGACCGGCAAGATCAAGAAGATTGAATTGCGCAAGCAATTCACTGACTATCAACTCTCCGAATAGCTGGAGTCATCATGGGCGATCCCCTTCGTCTCTACGGTCTGAAAGCAGTCGTCACCAGTGCGGCGAGCGGTATTGGCGAAGCCATATCGCGCACACTCGTTAAGCATGGCGCTACCGTGCTTGCCGTCGACACGATAAACAGCGGCGTCGAACAGCAATTCGAGTCCGTCAAGGGCATCGAAGGGCATACCGCCAACCTCAAAGACGCTGCACGCATGCCGGCACTGATCGAGGAAGCCGCCGAAAAACTGGGCGGTATCGACATCCTGGTCAGTGAGTTTCCAACGCATGTCAAGGCCCCGCTGAGCGACGGCGATGCCCTGCTCGAACAACTGCTCGAGCAACGTGCGGGTCTGGTCATGTCGATTTGCCGATCTGCACTGCCCTATCTGAAGATGAGCCCGACAGGGCGCATTATCAATATTGGATTTCTGCGCAGTGTGTTCGCGACCGATGGTGCCGAAGCATTCGCCAGATCTGAGGGCGACCTGGCCGCATTGACGCGTGCGCTCGGTGCGGATACGGGCAAGTTCGGCATCACGGCCAACTACATACAACCCGGGGCAATCATGACGCCTGTCAGCCGCGACGCGTTCAAGAAAGACATGGCGCTGCGCGATTACTGCATCAGCCAATCTGCTGCGAGCCGCCTCGGCGAGCCAGTCGATGTGGCCAAAGTTGCGCTGTTTCTTGCGAGCGATGATGCAGCGTTTGTCAGCGGCACAGGTCTGCGAGTCGACGGCGGACGCGCCGGCTCTTAGCCGATCATGCATCCGGTACTCGATGACCTGATCGCACTTCTCAAGCTGGAGCGAATTGAGGAGAATATCTTTCGCGGCGACAGTCGCGATATCGGCAGCGCCCAGGTATTCGGTGGGCAGGTTCTCGGCCAGGCGCTGTCCGCGGCACAACACACGGTCGAAGACCGGGTCGCGCATTCCCTGCATGCGTACTTCCTGCGTCGCGGCGACATGAAGGCGCCGATCATCTACGAAGTTGACCGAGCACGCGACGGCGGCAGTTTCTCCAATCGTCGTGTTGTCGCCATCCAGCATGGCCGGCCGATTTTCAATCTTGCTGCATCATTTCAGAACCCCGAGCCTGGCCTCGATCACCAGGCTGCCATGCCCGACGTGCCCGGTCCCGACGGGCTGAAAGACATCGCGGACGTAGCGTCGGAGCACCTGCAATCCTTGCCCGAGAAAATGCGTCGATTCATGACGGCCAAACGGCCATTCGATTTTCGCCCGGTGGAACCGGTCAATCTGGTTGCGGCAGAGCCTCAGGACCCGGTCAAACACGTCTGGATTCGAACCGTCGACCAGCTGCCCGACGATCTCGCCTTGCATCAGAATCTGCTGGCCTACGTGTCTGACTATGAATTGCTCGGCACAAGCACCTTGCCGCATGGGCTGCCGTTCGGTCGCGGCAAGGTCATCATGGCCAGTCTCGACCACGCATTGTGGTTTCATCGCGATGTCAGAATCGACCGCTGGCTGCTGTACTCGATGGATAGTCCGAACGCATCAGGTGCCCGCGGTCTGGCGCGGGGACAGTTGTTCACCGAAGACGGTCAGTTGGTGGCATCGACCGTGCAGGAAGGACTGGTGCGTGTCATCGAAAAAGAGCGAAACGACCGGTCCGATCCGCGTTTGCAGGTCTGATGTCCGGCAGATGTCTGGCGGGCGAGCGCGTCAGCTACCTGAGCGGCCGCAGTTGGGCAAGGTATCGCGCGGCGTTTTCAACGTAGTGATCCGCCGATTCCGTATTGCGGGCGATTTCCTGCTCACTGAGCTGACGGACGGCTTTGGCGGGCGCGCCCAGAATCAGTGATCCGTCAGGAAACGATTTTCCTTGGGTGACCAGTGAGTTGGCGCCCACCAGACAGTTGTCGCCGATTACTGCGCCATTCAGGATCGTGCTGCCAATCCCGATAAGTGAATTGTTGCCGATCGTGCAACCGTGCAGCATCACGCGGTGCCCGACTGTAACGTTCCTGCCAATGCTCAGCGGGAAGCCGGGATCCGTGTGCAGCACGCAGCCGTCCTGGATATTACTGCCCTCGCCAACGTCGATCCTGTCATTATCACCGCGCAGGACACTGCAGAACCAGACGCTGGCCGATGACCCCAGCCGGACATCACCAATAACTGTCGCATTGTCAGCGATGAAATGCGCATCTCCATCATAATCGGGCGTCAGTTCGCCGAGCGAATACATCATCCGGCCTTGCCCTGCGCGGCGACGGCTGCTGCGGCTTTGGCAATCGCCTCCGCATCGCCAAGAAACTCACTTGAAATTGGCCTGAGTTCTTCGTCGAGTTCGTAAGCCAGCGGAATGCCGGTCGGAATGTTGAAACCGGTGATCTCCTCATCCGACACATTATCTAACATCTTGACAAGTGCGCGCAGGCTGTTGCCGTGTGCGGCAATCAGCACGTCTTTACCGGCGCGCAGGTCCGGCGCAATCTTTTCGTTCCAGCAAGGCACGACGCGGTCGAGTGTTGTCGCCAGCGATTCCGTAGCTGGCAGATCCTCGATGCCGGCGTAGCGGGGATCGTGCGATGGATGGCGTTCGTCATCGACGTCGAGTTCGGGTGGCGGAATATCGTAGCTGCGTCGCCAGATGTGTACCTGCTCATCACCGTATTTCGCCGCGGTTTCGCTCTTGTTCAAACCCTGCAATGCGCCATAGTGGCGCTCGTTCAAACGCCAGTCACGAACGACCGGAATCCACATACGGTCCATCTCGTCGAGCATCAGCCACAGTGTGCGGATTGCGCGCTTCAGAACCGAGGTATATGCAACGTCGAAGGTGTAGCCGAGTTCGTTGAGCAGTTGTCCCGCGTCGATGGCTTCCTGAATGCCTTTTTCCGTCAGGTCAACGTCAGTCCAGCCCGTGAACAGGTTCTTCAGGTTCCAGTCACTCTGGCCGTGACGACACATTACGAGCTTGCCCGCCATGAGTTCTCCGATTCAGTGAGTCTAAAAAATTATAATCTGGTCAGGTTTCGATGAGGTCGCGCAGTTCGCTCGCGGCAACCGTGAGCGTAGCAAAATCGATCGATTCGCGTAGTTTCATTTCTTCCATCATGCCGGTAAATCGCGCGACCCGGGCGCTGCGTTTTTCGAGCCAATTGTCGACAGCCGCTGTCACACTGCGTTTGCCGCGCTTGCGCATTATGTGCTCGGCGAGTTCGCGCCGCATCCAGAAGAATTCGTCACGGAGTTTGCTTCTGGCTATCGCCTGCCAGCGGTCGTCGACCTTGAGATCTTCTGCGCAAACATGCAGCCAGTAGAGGCCGAGTTTTTCGTTCGTCGCTGCGTACAGTTTGGCAAAATCAATCACGTCGGGTTTGTAGATTGTCGCCAGATCGGCCATGTCGAGCGCGGGTCGCGTCAGCAACAAAGCCGACATCCGATGGGAGAGTTTTTCCGAGACGCCCATTTCCATATACAAATGCGCCGCATTCTGGTGCCGTGAACGAGCTGCCGTCGACATGATTCCACCGGTCCGCGCGTAAACAGTTGCCATGTTGGATTGCAGGCGATCGACAGCAGGCTCGATGGCAAGTGTCTCGCCAAAGCGCTCAATCAGCCAGTAGCACGCATGGCGCAGCGATCGACTGATCTCGAACATCAATGTGACCTGGGCTGTCGCCGGAATTTCGTAGTCGAGGTCTTCGATGGTCTTGAGTAGCGAGCCGGCCTGACAGATCTGGCGAGCGACCGTGTAGGCTCGCGCGATGGTGACAATGTCGGCGCCGGTGTCTATCTGAATGCGCTTGACGAATGAAGGCCCCATGCGATTGACGAGGTCATTCGCTATCAGCGTGGCGAGGATCTGCCGGCTCAGACGGTGACCAGGAATGAACTCCAGGAAGCGACGCCGCAAGACCGTAGGGAAATACCTGAGGGGATCAACGACCAGGAAATCTTCGAGCGTTTCACCGGATGCTATCAGGCCGTTGTAAAGATCGATCTTGGCGTAGCTCAGTACGACGGCGAGTTCCGGTCGTGTGAAACCCTGCTTGCGGATGCGTCGATCCTCAATTTCTGCTTCGTCGGGCAGGTACTCGAGGTCACGATCGAGCAGGCCCGTCTTCTCCAGGTTCGCAATGAGCCTCGCCACCTCATCTGTGCGGTCGACAGACCTGACCTCGCTCATGCTGATCGCCTGCGTCTGCAAATAATTATTGCGCAGTACGAGCTTGGCGACGTCGTCGGTCATCGATGCGAGGAGGTCATTGCGCTTTTTGCGCGACATATTCGTGGATTTGGCAACGTCACTGAGCAGGATCTTGATGTTGACTTCACGGTCCGAGCTGTCGACTCCGGCGGAATTATCGATGAAGTCAGTATTGATACGTCCACCGTGCTGGGCGTATTCGATGCGCGCCAACTGTGTCAGTCCGAGATTGCCACCTTCGCCGACGACTTTGCATCCGAGCTTGTCTGCGTTAACGCGGACACCGTCGTTGGTGCGATCTCCAACGTCGGCGTGACTTTCACTGCTCGCTTTGACGTAGGTGCCGATGCCCCCATTCCAAAGCAGGTCAACCTGCATGCGCAGTATCGCGCGGATCACTTGATCGGGTTGCATCGAGCGCTCGTCCGTACCGAGTAACTTGCGTGCTTCGCCGCTCAGTCGAATCGTCTTCGCTTGTCGGGAAAACACGCCGCCACCTTTGGAAATAAGGCTCTCGTCATAATCGCCCCAACCCGTTCCGGGCTGTTTGAACAACCGCTGGCGCTCACGGAAGCTCGCTTTCATGTCCGGATCGGGATCCAGAAAAATGTGCATGTGATTGAAAGCGGCAACCAGGCGAATCTTGCGGGACAGCAACATGCCGTTGCCAAAGACATCGCCACTCATATCGCCGATACCGGCGACAGTGAACGGGTCTTTTTGTACATTGACGCCGAGTTCACGGAAATGCCGCTTGACGGCTTCCCAGGCGCCACGTGCGGTAATGCCCATCTTCTTGTGGTCGTAGCCAGCCGATCCGCCTGATGCAAAGGCATCGTCGAGCCAGAAGTTATAACTGGCCGAAATCTCGTTGGCGATATCGGAGAATGTTGCCGTACCTTTGTCGGCGGCGACGACGAGATACGGATCTTCTCCGTCGCGACGCACGACGCCCTTCGGTGTGACAACCTTGCCGTCGATCACGTTATCCGTGATGTCGAGAAGTCCACAGACAAATGTTTTGTAGCACTCGATTGCTGTCTGCAATATCGCGTTGCGATCTCCATCGGGCAGGCGTTTCGGGAAGAATCCGCCTTTTGCACCGGTGGGCACAATGACGGTGTTCTTTACGACCTGGGCTTTCATCAGACCGAGAACTTCGGTTCGAAAATCTTCCCGCCGGTCGGACCAGCGAAGTCCGCCGCGCGCAATGTCGCCGCCGCGTAAATGCACGCCTTCGACGTCCGGCGAGAACACGAAGATCTCGTACTTGGGTTTCGGCAAAGGCACCTCGCGCAGCCGCGACGGGTCCAGTTTGATCGAGATATATGGCTTGGCGTTGCCGTCGCTGTCGCTTTGGAAATAATTGCTTCTCAGCGTCGCGCTGACGGCTCCGGCGAATGCCGCCAAAATGCGATCCTCGTCGACATTGCGCGCTCTGGCAACGGCGCGACGCACAGCCTGCTCTTTTGTCGAGGTCTCGCGATTTCGTTTTGCCTTCGAAATAGAAGGATCAAACTGCGTCTCGAACAGATCGATCAATTGGCGTACGAATCCGGAATGCGCGAAGAGCACGTCCTCCATGTACGCCTGGCTGAACGGAAGGCCGAGTTGTTGCAAATACTTCGCGTAACAGCGCAACAGCGACGTTTGCCGCCAGTCGAGCTCGGCTCCGAGAATCAAACGTTGCAGTCCGTCGGTCTCGGCATGGCCTGCCAATACCTGCATAAAGCAGTCTTCGAATTTCCTGGCGACAGTTTTGAGATCGAGCGCCGCGCCGCCTTCGTGGCGCAGATGAAAATCCTGGATCCAGAACGGGTCGCCCGAACGCAGCTTGAGTTCATACGGGTGTTCCGTGTAGACGAGAACACCCATGTCCTCCAGGACGGGCAAAGCTTCCGACAGGACCAGAGGCGCATCAAAGCTGTAGATCATGAAGTGCATGTCGCCGGGCTCACACCCCTCTGGCTCGTACAACTCGACGGTGCGGGGCACGCGATTGGCCAGCATGTCTTCAATGCGACTGACATCACTG